>DASRGL010000068.1:0-5990 GCA_035651115.1 Chthonomonadaceae bacterium | reverse complement strand
CTGTCGCGCTTCCGTGTCAACATCTTCCGGCAGCAGGGCCATATCGGCGCGGTCATGCGGGTCATTCCATTTCGTATCCGCACGATAGACGAGTTGGGAATGCCCCAGGTCTGCAAAGAGATCGCGATGAAGCCGCGCGGGCTGGTGCTGGTGACAGGGCCGACCGGTTCCGGCAAATCCACCTCGCTGGCCGCGATGATAGACCTCATCAATGAGTCCAAGCAGGGGCATATCATCACCATTGAAGACCCTATCGAGTATCAGCATTCGGACAAAAAGTGCGCGATCAATCAGCGTGAGGTCGGGGTAGATACGCATAGCTTCCTGGCGGCGCTCAAGCACGTCATGCGGCAGAACCCCGATGTCATTCTGGTCGGGGAGATGCGCGACCTGGAGACCATCAAGCTGGCGATCACCGCTGCCGAGACCGGCCACCTGGTGTTTGCGACTCTGCACACCACCGACGCGCCCCAGACCATTGACCGCATCATTGATGTATTCGAGCCGGAAGCGCAGCAGCAGATTCGGATGCAGCTCTCCGTCGTCTTGCAGGCCGTCATCTCGCAGACCCTCTTGATACGCAAGGACGGGCAGGGGCGCGTGGCGGCATTCGAGGTCATGATCTGCACGCCCGCCATCCGCACGCTGATCCGCGAAGGAAAGACTTATCAGATCTACACCGATATTCAGACAGGGCAGCAGTATGGGATGCAGACTCTCGATTCGAGCCTTCTCGACCTGGTAAAGCGCGGCCTGGTGAGCTATCATGATGCGCTTGCGAAAACCTCTAATCCTGGCGAGTTCCGGCAGAGGGCCGACCGTTTGGGCATCTATACGGCAGAGGCCGAGGAGTTGTAGGAGTCGCCCGGAAGCGGGCTGTCAGCCGGGCGTCGCTTCTAACCGGGGACGGCGATCTGCGTGAGCGCGGCAGTGATGACAGCAGAGGAGTTGAGGCAATGCTTTCGCTGGATCAGTTGTTGGAAGCCTGCGTCTATAATCAAGGTTCCGACCTGCATATTAAGGCGGACAGCCCGCCGCTGGTGCGGATTCATGGCGAGATATTGCAACTCGATCTGGACCCTCTGACGGCGGATGAGGCGCGCTGGCTGTGTTATTCGATTCTCTCGGACACGCAGAAGGCGCGTTTCGAGGAAGAGTTCGAGCTGGATTTCGCCTACGAGATCAAGGGGGTCGCGCGTTTCCGGGGCAACTGCTATGTACAGCGCGGGAATGTGGGCGGCGCGTTTCGTGTCATTCCGTATGAGATCAAGACGATAGAAGAGTTGAACCTGCCGGAGGTCTGCAAAACGTTTTCTGACCGTCCGCGCGGCCTGGTGCTGGTGACCGGCCCCGCCGGTTCCGGGAAATCCACGACGCAGGCGGCCATGATAGACTATATCAACCGCACGCGCTCCGAGCATATCATCACGGTCGAAGACCCGGTCGAGTTTGTCCATGAGGACAGGCTGGCCCTCATCAATCAGCGGGAACTCGATACGGACACGCTCTCCTTCCAGAATGCGTTGCGGTCTTCCCTGCGGGAAGACCCGGACGTGATTCTGATCGGGGAGATGCGCGACCTGGAGACGATCCAACTGGCGATCACGGCGGCGGAGACGGGCCATCTGGTGTTCGGCACGCTGCATACGACGGACGCAGTGCAGACGGTGGACCGGGTCATTGATGTCTTCCCGACCCATCAGCAGCAGCAGGTGCGGATGCAGATGTCGGTCAATCTGCTCGGCGTCATTTCTCAGACACTGGTAAAGCGCAAGGACGAGAAGGGGAGGGTAGCGGCCTTCGAGACTCTGGTGGCGATCCCGGCGGTGCGCAACCTGATTCGCGAGTCGAAGACCTTCCAGATCGGCTCGATCATCCAGACCGGGCAGCGGCACGGGATGCAGACGCTGGATCAGGCGCTGGCGAATCTGGTGCATACGAACGTCGTCAGTTATGAGGATGCGCGGGCGAAGGCGAGCAATGTGCGGGAGTTCGAGGCGTTGGTAGGGGAGCCGCCGAAGGAGGATGGGCGGAACGGCGGTCAGAAGTAGCCGTTGGCATGTGAGGGAAGAAGAGAAGCGCGGGCCGCGACGCGGCCCGCGCGATTTTTTGAGCCGGGGGGCTTAAGCCCCCCGGCTCAAAAAATCGGTCTGGTGTTGCCAGCCATCTAACATTATCGGACGTATTGGCTGTGCCACAAACAGAACTCTCGTCTGCATTCGGACACAAGGTGCGCGATCCATCAGCTCAGGCTGTCGCCTGTCAGAGAGACGCTTCTGCGGCTATCAGATGGCCGGCGGCGGCAAGGAGCAGTTCGCGGACGAGGGCGATAGAGTTTCGCATGGCTGTGGTGACGGCCAGATGGTCTACTGGCTGTTGGGTCAATCCCGCGCCGTAGTTCGTGACGATGGCAAGCGCGGCATATTCCAGCCCGGCTTCCTTCGCAAAGACGGCTTCCGGGAGGCCGGTCATGCCGACGACATCCGCGCCCCAGTGGGCAAAGAGCCGAATTTCCGCCGGAGTCTCGAAGCGTGGGCCATCGCAGCAGAGGTAGGTTCCGCGCTCGACCAGGGAGATGCCGAAATCCTGTGCGGCGGCGAGGACGGCAGCCCGCAGGCGTGGGGAATAGGGAACGGAAAAGTCGGTGTGCTGCCAGGTCTCGCCCTCGACGAAGTAGCTGAGCGGGCGCTGGCGGGTGAAGTCCAGAAAGTCGTCTAGGAGGACGAACGCGCCGGGAGCCAGGTCGCGCCGCAGGGAGCCGACGGCGTTGGTAGCGAAGACGCTGCGTACGCCCAGTTCTACGAGGGCCGCGATGTTGGCCCGGTAGTTGATCTGGTGCGGGGCGAGACCGTGTGTTTTGCCGTGCCGGGCGAGAAAGAAGAGCTTGTACGGCTCCACATAGTTGTTCGATAGACTGAGCGCCTGCACCGGACCGAAGCGCGTCTCTACTGTGACCGGCTCCGCAAATATCTCCGGGGGGAGTTCCTCGAAGCCGGTGCCGCCGATGATGGCGATATGCCCTGTCTCCATGCGGTTCTGCTCTTCCTTTCAAGTCGGCCCCAGTATTGCGCCGTCGGAGGCTGCGCTTGACAAAAATTCAGACGGCGTGCTACACTGCCCTCGTTACCGAGGCTAAAACCAGCCTTGTCGCCGAGACCAAGGCCAGGGCGCTGCTTGCCGCGCCCCTACTGGAATTCTACTCGCAAAAGATCCTCTGGTGCAAGCGCCTTTCCGCGCCTGCACAAAATCCCGATAGGGCGGCTGTCTGGCTTTGCAAACCGAACGTCCTGCCGTACAATCCATGCCTGCTGCCACGCCGGTCGCGCCACGCCGACCTCCTGAGAATCCGGCGCTTGTTCCGTCGGATTCGGCCCCCCTCCGTATCTCCCCCTGGCAGCGCCTCGCGCAGACTCCTCTTCTGAATCGGTGCGGGCCATATGCCGCGCTGCTGCTTTTCGCGCTGGCGCTGCTCTGGCCGCTTTGCCTGGGGCGCAGTCTCTACTGGGGCGACATCATGCTCTACTTCGATGTCATGCTGCGGTATGCCCAGGAGCGACTAAGGCAGGGCCAGTTGCCGCTCTGGAATCCCTATGTCCTCTGCGGCCAGCCCTACATCGGAAACCCGCAGAGTTCCGTGTTCTATCCGACGACGCTGGCGCTGCCGTTCCTGCCTGTGTGGCTCTATCTCAGCCTGAACAGCCTGCTCCACCTCTTTTTGTGCGGCGCGTTCGCCTATCTCTTTCTGAGGCGATGGACGACGCGGCCCCTCTCCGCATTGGCCGGGGCGTTCGTCTATATGGGCAGCGCGTGCCTGCTCGGACGGCTCCAGTTTCCTCCGATGCTCCAGACGGCCCCCTATTTCCCTCTTGTGCTGATGCTGATAGACGCCTGTATGGATGCGCCGGGACCGGTTCCCGCCCTGAAGCTGGCGGCAGCCGTGGGATTGACGCTGCTCGCCGGACACCCGCAGATGGCCTATCTCATCTTTCTGTGCAGCGCGTTGTACGGCCTGGCGCGTCTCTGGGCGACCTCTCGCCAGGCGAAGCGACGGCGCGGCGGGGAAGCCGTCTCCGTTCGGTCTGCGTGGCGGTGTCTGCTGGCCGCCGGCGCGCTGGGTCTGCTCTCCGCCTCCGCGCAGCTACTGCCCGCGCTGCAACTGCTGCGCGAAAGCCCGCGCGAAGAGATGACGGCCTTTCAAGCCAACCGGTTCGTCCTCGAACCGGCCCAACTGTTGACGCTGATCGCGCCGCGCTTCTTCGGCC
Organism: Chthonomonadaceae bacterium; assembly: GCA_035651115.1. GTDB lineage: Bacteria > Armatimonadota > Chthonomonadetes > Chthonomonadales > Chthonomonadaceae > DASRGL01. The sequence goes on along the minus strand of DASRGL010000068.1, from coordinate 1,728 downwards.
ATCCAGCAAGCGGGGACTACTGGGGCGGGGGCAACGCCTGGGAGCCTGCGCTGTTTGTCGGATGGCTGCCCCTGCTGTTGATCGGGTACGCGGCGTGGCGCTGTCGCCGCGAGGGACGGGTGCGCTTCTGGGGCGCGGTGGCCGTGCTGAGCCTCTGGCTGGCTCTGGGAGTGAATGGCGGCCTCTACTGGCTGGCGTTCTGGCTCGTCCCCGGCGTCTCCAAGTTCCATGACCCGGCGCGGTTTCTCTTCATCACGACGCTGGCCTTTGCGATGCTGACGGCGGTCGGGACGGAGGCGCTGCGCATTCGGCACTGGCAGACCGGGCTGCCTTTCGTTCTGGGCCTCATCGTGCCGCTATGGTGGTACGGGCAGGACTGGAATCCGACGGTTCCGCCGGATCAGATGGCGATCCGACCGGCCCGCGCGCGGCAGTTGAGGGCGGAAACAGGAAGCGGTACGTCGGAAGCCGGGCGTCTCTATCATCCGTTCTACGATCTCTATTCCCGGCGGTACATCTCGGATGGCTACCGAGACTACGGGCCATACGACCCGCGCGCGGTCACAGCGATGTTCAATACGCTGATGTTGAATCTTAATATGCGGCTCGGCCTGGAAGCGGCGTTCGGATATGAGCCTGTGGCGGTCGCCGCGCCGGTGCAGGTGGAGGGATTGACCCGACAGGCGCTCAAGCGCGGAGAGCCGAACCTGCCTACTCTGTTCCGCCTGCTCAACGTGCGGACGCTGCTGCTGCCTGTCGGCGTCCGCCTGACGGATACCCGATTGCAGCAGGTGGGCGCGCCGATGGACGGGCTGCAACTCTGGAGGAACCAGGACAGGCCGCCGCGCGCCTGGCTGGTGCGGCGCGTGCGCCATATCGAGGGGGCGATGCGCATCTCGGCGGCGCTCACAGCCTCGGACTTCTCTCCGGGAGAACTGGCGATCCTCTCTGGAGCCAGTGACGCGAACGCCGCGATGCCGCAGGGTAGGCGCGGCTATCCGTTCTGGCTGGACTCGACCTGGCCGACAGAAGCCAGTGAAACGCCGCCTGCCGCGCCGGTGACTCTGACCGAATGGAGACCGGAGGCCGTCACGATGCGCGCGGACTGCGGCCCGTCGCCCGCGTTCCTCGTCTATTCGGGCGCGGCCTATCCCGGCTGGAAAGCCTCGGTAGATGGCGCTTCGACCCGGCTCTTTCGGGCCAACGGCGCGCTGATGGGCGTCGCTGTGCCGCCGGGCAAGCATCGCGTGCGCCTCACATACATGCCGGAGGTGTTCCGGGTCGGCGTCTACCTGTCTCTGCTGGCCTGCGGCGCGCTGGCGGCGGGCGTGGGAGTTGCCGTATCTTCCCAGGCGAAAAGGCGGCGGAACGGATGACGGCAGGCAGGAAATCGGTACGGGAAGGCGAAACTATCCCTGCTGAGGGTAAGAAGGATGAATTGGGCGCTGATTCCTCCTTCCTCGTTCCGCCTGCCTGCTCTTTGAAGGCTGAGGGGTGTTGGCGACGGCCTGCGATGCGGTTCGGCGCGGCGCTGTGTCTCCTGGCTCTGCTGGTGATTTTGCGGCTTGTGGCGCTGGACTCGGATGCTTACGAGCATCTGGACTGGAGTACCGGCCTGCTGACGGACGAGGGATTTTATATCCACAACGCCCGCAACGTCGCGCTGTTCGGGCATCCGGTCACGGACGACTTCAACAATGCGCTGATCATGCCTCTGCTCCATCTAGC
>DASRGL010000067.1:0-4938 GCA_035651115.1 Chthonomonadaceae bacterium | reverse complement strand
TCGAAACCGGCGCAAGAGAGATGGTCTTCCAGCAGCGCGTAGCAGTCGCCGCCCTCGGTCGCGTCGTAGGTCATGCGGAAGCGGGGAGCCTGCCGCTGATCGGCCCCATCCACGACGAGGGTGTTGTGCCAGGCGGTCGAGATCTGCGGCTCTACGACGCGGAAATAGTGCGGCGTATAGCCCCAGGAGCCGTGATCTATCGCCAGCCGCTCGCCGTAGGCATCCAGCGTGAAGGCGTTCAGGTCCAGGTGGCAGTGCGACCAGGTGTTCGAGCCGCCGTGAAACAGCAGGTAGACCGCGTCTTTGTCCCACCCGCTGCGAAAACTGGCGAGTTGAACGCTGTGGAAGACGCGGCAGGGCGGCAGCGAATCGGGCGGCGTTTCGGCAACGGTCGGATCGTAGTAGAGCAGGTCGTAGATTTCAAGCTGCCCCGGCTTTGCGGCCTCCAGGATGCGGTGCGTCTGCCACTGCGCGATGCCGTCGCGCGCTTCCCGCGCCACGCCGCTCAACAGGACGCTTCCGTTCAGGCCGGGATAGGCGGAGTCGCCGGTCGGCGTGCGGCCCGATAAGTCCGGCAGCGTGTGGTAGAGGGGAAAAAGCGCGCATCTGCCCCAGAACTCGTGTGTGAGCAGGTCTTCGCCCGTGACCGTGCGCAGTTCGGTTCCGTACCGCAGGATGCTGTAGTAGCAGAAGGTGAAATAGCCGATACCTTCGATTCCGGCCCCCTCTTCGCGCGCCAGGTCGAGCATCCGGCGCATCCGGTCGGTCGCCATCTCGACCCAGGGACGCGCTGTCTCCGGCTGGGCGTGCAGTAGCGCCAACCCTGCCGCGCCGAGGCCATGCATCAGGTGGCTCGTCCAGTTGGAGTTGAGCGCGTCGCCCCACCAGGCTCCGCGCAGCGAGTCGGCATAGATGATCGCGCCCTTCGCCGCCAGCAAGTCCAGGAGTTTGCTCTTTTCCTGCACAGAAAGCGTCTCTCCGATCCATCCGAGCGAGACGCTCATCTCGATGCAGAGCGTGGCGAAAACCAGATCGGCCCTCAACTCCGGGTAGATGTCCTTCGCCCCCGGCGACATCCAGTCCGTATCGTCCTCGGCGATATGCAGCGCGATGTCCCTGGCGCGCTCTGCAAAGCGCCTGTCTTCGGTCATGGCATAGCCGAAGCTCAGGGCGTGCATGGCAGAGGATGCCTGTATCAATCGCTTATGGCCCGCTTCCCACCGGGCGCGGGCGTCCATCGTCTCCCACTCTGGAATGTCGGGATAGATGGGTTGCGTCAGCGCCGCCTCTCGCTGCGCCAGAAAGTCGCGCCACCAGGCGGCAAAATAGGGCCGTTCGGTCTTCCGGCGCAGCTCCTCCCGTTGAGCCTGGACGCCATAGAGATCGGGCGGGGCCAGGTTTCCTTGCGGCATGTCTCTGTTCTCCTTTTATCGAGCCTTCTCCCTAACCTGGCGTGCTACGTTTCCAGGAAAGTAAGGGAGGACATTCAGGCAATGGAATGACAGTTCACGGAACGGGGAAAGCGTGGGAGGAAGCGAGGAACAGGCGCGCGACTCCTTTCGATGTGTAGCTATCGAATCCTGATCCGTTGCGCGCCATGCAGCACGCGCACGATACGAATGGTGGTTTTGGTGCGCTGGCGATAGTAGATAACGTAGTTGCCGAGTGGCAGGCTTCGTAGGCCCGATGACACTTCGTCCCGACGGCGACCGAGGCCGGGGAAGGCAGCAAGGCGCTCGAAGACTTCGTAAAACCGATCCATCTGGCGGTCCGCAGCCTCCAGACTGTCCTGCGCGATATAATGCCAGATCGCAGAGAGGTCTGCATCTGCCCGTCGGGAGATTTCATACCGGCTCATGAAGCCGCCTTCGTCTGTGCCGCCAGGCGCTCTCTGCCTTCGGCTTTGATCTGTTCCAACCGGGCTTTTAAGGCGGCGGAGTCGAACGTTGTATACTCGCCACGCTCGAATTCGGCATCGCCAAGCGCGATCTCCCGGCGCAACTCTTCAAGAGGCAGCGGGTCTGTATGGGCTTCTATTTGAAACAGATGAAGAGCCGCATCCAGAACTTCCTCTGGCGAGGCAAAACGTCCGCTGGCGACCTGCTGGTTAACAAAAGCCTCCTGTTCAGGAGTCAGCGTGATAGACATTGGAACGCCTCCTTTAACGATAGAACCTGCATTTCAGTATAGGCATGATGAGGAGATTTGTCAAGGTGCGCAGGGAACGCCGCGCCGTGCGAACTACGGCGCGGCTATAGGGGGCTTATACCCGGTCAATCCACGTTCGCGCAGGCCCAGACGGAGACATCTCCGAATTGGCCGTCGCCAGCGTCCGTGCAGCGCAGTTTGAGTTGGCGCGCGCCCGCGATGTCGAGTTCGACCGTGACCGGATCGTTCGACCAGGTCAGCACGCCCGAATCGTAGAGGCGTTTCCACTCGCCGTTAGGCGTAGAGCGTACATAGACCTCGAAGGTGGCGGAACCCATCGGCGTCTCGCCCTCTTCCGCAGGCTGGATACCGATCAGCGAGCGGAAGCGACAGTATGGCTTTGTACCGAAATCATAGACAATTTCGGCGTCGTGGCGGTCAGGGTGATCGCTGTCCAATGCGCCGAGCGGGTGAAGGACAAGTCCCTTCTCATAGAGCTTGCTGCCGAGCCGGAGCGGGCCGTTCGCGCCGTATTTCTCGTCACGGAAGACGCCATTGTGGGAGAGGAAGGAGACTGCCGGCAGATCGGTCAGATAGGCTCCGCCCGGATTTGGTTTCAGCCCCGCATCGTACTTCGGCCTGGGCGGCTGCGGCAACTCCTTCGGCACGCCAAGCGGCAGCCGGGTCGCCACATCGAAAAGCGGACTCTCTGCCGCGTCTTTCTGGCCGGACAGTCCAGAAGCGATCAGCCGCGCCGTGCGCGCCGCCTGCTCCGCGAGTGGCGGCTGCGTGCCGCGCGGGAACAGATGGTTGTTCTGCCAGAGATTACTGGGGCGATAGTTGATGGTGATGCGGGCCACGTCGTAGACGATATTGTCCTCGATCCGGTTGTAGTCCGACTCGTCGTCCATATAGATGCCGACTTTCAGACCGTCCGGCGTGCCGAAGACCACGTTGCTGCGCACGACATTGCCCACGCCCAGAAAGCCGAGGTAGATGCCCCCGCCGTCTTCGAGTAGCTGCATGAAGTCGTGGATGACGTTGCCCTCAATCAGGTTATAGCGCGTGTGGTTGAACTTCTTGACGGTTTCGCGCGTGAGCGGGGTGTCGCCGATCTCCTCCCACCGGAAGTTGAACCGATTGCGCGCCTTCTCCTTGATGTACATGTTATAGTAGACATAGGAGACATCGCCGCCCTGAATGCCGCTATAGGGCATGTGATGGACGTAGTTGTTGCGGATGACGTTCTCGCCGGAGGAGGTCAGGGAGATGCCCGGCGCGTTCCACTGCGTCCGCCCGCAGTGATGAATGTGGTTGCCGCTGATCTCGTTGTACTTGCTGACATCCTTCGTCCCCGGCGGGTAGCCGTGCAGCGCGATGCCGCTCCCGCCGCACTCCGCCGCCTCGTTGTTGCGGAACCGGCAGCGCTGCGCGTACTTCTCGGTCGTGATGCCCGTCCCGCCCAGGCCCAGAAAGCGGCAGCCCTCGACGCGGCACGCCTCGACGTTGGTGAGAACGACGCCATCTCGCGCGTGCGCAAAGGTGAAGCCGCTCAGGATGAGATTGCGCGCCAGTTGCATACCTTCACCCGTCCCCTCGACCTTGATGAGAGTCTCCAGTACGGGCGCGATGACCTCTGCCGCCGCCATGTTCACGCCCTTCGGCGGCAGAAGCGTGACCGTGCGGGCGAACGTGTTGACACACCACTCGCCCGGCTCGCTGATGGCGTCCACGACGTTCTCGACGCGGAATGGATCGCCTTTGTTGATATGGTAGGCCGCAACGGTGGCAAGCGTGGCGACCCGGTTCTTCTCGTCTACGGACTTGAGCGGGCAGACCGCGTTGATCCAGCGCCAGGAGGCCAGGATATTGATCTCCACGTCCGGCAGATTGGGCCAGTTCTTGATCAGCGCGCCCTCCGGGTAGTAGACCAGCACCTTTTTGGCCGGATCGTGCCGGTCGTTGTGCGGAAAGCCCTTGACCGTCAGGGGCCATTGGCGCCAGTCATCGGTTTTCGGGTAGCGGGCGCGCGGCTGCGGCTGCCCGTTCACAAACAGTTGCCGGAACGTCCAGCGTTTCCCGCCGAGGTCGGGCAGAGAAGCCTGCCAGAGACCTTTGCCGATGGGCTTGAAGCCGGTGATGCGCCGTCCGCCGCCGAGGACGACGGTCTCTTCCGGCCAGGCGCGATAGGCGATGGGATGCTGCGGCGTGCCGGAATCTTCCGGGCCGAGAACCAGAGGACGGCGGAGCAGATAGGTTCCGCCGCGCACGAAGACGGTCGCGCCCTCCTTGAGCGCGCCCCGCTTGCGCAGCCGGCGCAGGCGGTCACGCGCGCCTTCCAGCGTCGCCAGTGGGCCATCGCCTCTGCCGTTGGGCGCGGGCAACTGCCCCGACCAGGCATCCTTGCCGCCCGGCGCGACGATGAGCGTGACAGGAGCCGCCTGCGCCGCTCTGGAAAACAGCAGCGCGGCGATGAGAAGCAAACCGAGGACGCCGATCCGTTTCATGACGCAATGCCTCCGTGACGTGTGACCGAGGTTGGCTCTTGACATCTCCCGATAGCGGTCACTATAATCTGGAACCTCTCTGAAGATGCGGAACGGTCACAAAGATGTCTTCACCCAAACACGAACTTCAAAATTCGGAATCGCCTGCGCGCCGCCTGCGGATCGCCGTCGGGCTGCTGCTGCTGGCCGTGATCGCCTGGGGCGTGATCGCCTGGCTGCAAGGCCACAGCGACCCGGCGGAGGCCCATGTCGAAGCGGGCATCGAGGCGATGCAGCAGGGCCA
>DASRGL010000066.1:0-5715 GCA_035651115.1 Chthonomonadaceae bacterium | reverse complement strand
GCATTACGGACGTGGCGGGTAGTTCCACCATTTTCCTCGGCGGCGTGGTCGCCTATAGCAACGCAGCCAAGACCGCTCTCGTCGGCGTGCCTGCGGAGTTGATCGCCCGTGTCGGCGCGGTCAGCCCGGAGGTCGCGCAGGCGCTGGCGGAGGGCGCGCGGCGGCGTTTCGGCGCGGACTACGGCATCGGCGTGACGGGCATCGCCGGGCCGGATGGCGGCACGCCGGAGAAGCCCGTCGGCCTGGTCTATCTCGCCGTCGCCTACGAGGGCGGCTGCGAGGTGGAAAAGGCCAACTTCATCGGCTCCCGCCAGGTCGTCCGCCACCGCTCCTCCCAGACCGTCCTGAACATGCTCCGCCTGCGCGCGTTGAGAAGCTAGCAGGCTATTCGCGATAGGAAGATTTTTCATGACCGTCATATTAGAACTTAAGCCGGAAGTCGAAGCACGTCTGCAAGCGCAAGCGGACGCCAAGGGCATGTCCGTTGAGGACTTTCTGCAAACTCTTGTGGAGAGGGTTCTCAGTCCGATCCCAGTAGAGGAGGCTATCGCCCTGTACACAGCCCGCAGTGTCACTCAGGGACAGGCGGCGGCGCTGGCGGGCTTGTCACGCGCTGAGTTTATCGAAGCGTTGGGCAAAGCGGGTGTCTCCGTTTTCCAGTATGATAGTGTTGAAGAGTTGCTCAAGGAAGCCGCGCCGTGAGTGAGCGATGGATCGTCAATGCCTCGCCAGTGATTGTGCTGGCAAAAGCAGGCCATCTGAACCTGTTGACGGACTTAGCGGCGGAAATACTGCTTCCAGAGACCGTTGCGACAGAGATTCTTGCCGGCAATGCCGATGATCCAGCGCGCCAGACGGTTGAGGCGGGATGGGGCAATCGGATGAGTGTTGCTGCTATTCCTGCGACCGTGCAGGCATTGAACTTAGACCCAGGCGAAACGGCGGTTCTTGCTCTGGCATTGGAACAAGGCGGCTGTACTGTCGTTCTGGACGATGGCAAAGCGCGTGTGGCGGCGCGTTCTCTTGGCTTATCGGTCATTGGAACTTTGGGCGTTGTCCTCCGCGCCAAAAACGAGGGAAATATTCCCGCCGCTGTTCCTATTCTGCACGATCTCCGTGCCGTAGGCTTGTACCTGGATGAAGCTCTGATTCAAGCGGCCATGAAATCCATAGGAGAGAATTGGCCGTAGGCAATGACCGGCTGTTATAGCATAGCTATGATATAGAAAGGACTGTTCTTGAAAAAGCCGCCGAAGATCAACATCAAGCCGCAGGATTTGGCGATGGCCGCGCAGTTCAAGGACGCGCTGGAACAGACAGAAGACCTGCCCTTTGAGGGCCGCTGGGCCATGACACTCGAACTGCTGCCCGACTCCTGGCTGCTCTACGTCGTGCGGGCGCGCAAACGCAAGCCTGACGACCTGATGAACCTCTACGGCACGCTCTCCATCGTGGCGACGGAGGAGTTCCTGGGCGACGATTTCGAGGATATAGATATTCCTGTGCCAGAAGGAGACGCGAAGACGGCGCTGGCGACAATGGCCTTCTACGGCATTGCTGTCTCCTCTGTAGCCGAATTGGAACGGCGGCACAAACATTTTACCGACGACGTGATCCACATGCGGAGTCCATTCACCTACGATCCCGAAACCCCGGTGCAGTTCGTGCCGAAAGACCCGGAGACGTTCAAAATAGACCAGCTTTTCGAGTATTACCAGGAACACGATAGCTGACCGACCATGCTGCGCCTCTTCTTTGCCGTGCCGATACCGGAGGATGTGCGAGGGAGCCTGGCCCGCGTACAGGCGGAACTGCGCGCCTCGGCGGGCGACAACGGGATCAAATGGGTCGCGCCGGAGCAGTTCCACTATACGCTCAAGTTCCTGGGCGAGACGCCGGAGGAAGACGTTCCCCGGGCCATCGAAGCCGCCCGGCCTGTCTCCGCGCAGGTCGCGCCCTTCTCGCTCACGCTGGCAGGCATCGGCGCGTACCCGCAGCAGCGCCGCCCACAGGTTTTATGGGTCGGCGCGACGGAGGGCGTTCCGCTTTTGACACGGCTGGCGGAGTCCCTGGACAGAAGCCTGGCCGAACGCGGATTCGCGCCGGAAACGCGCCGCTTCAACCCGCATCTGACCCTGGCCCGCATGAAGACTGTCGAGGGACAGGGTATGGTCGCCAAGACGCTGACTGCCGAACAGAAGAGAGTAGACAAAATTGGTGTAGTTGTGGTAGACTCTTTCGTACTGATGCAGAGCGAACTGCGTCCTGCCGGGCCGGTCTATACCGTTCTGGAGACGTTCGCATTGACCTACCTCCACCCCCCTCCCTGAAGGGAAGGGCCAATGCCGTATTGGACTCTCCCCCTTCCCAGCGCAGCGTTTTAGGGAAGGGGGCCGGGGGGTTAGGTCAACACACCGTTCGACGCCGGAGGCCACTCGCATCCCCGCCGAAGTTCTGGCAAGCCGCGCGCGTCGTCTGCCGCTGCCAATCTGACAGGCAGCGTTCGGGCGGCGGCGGGTGGGATGCCGCTGCGTCCTCACGAGACGCGCCCACGGGCGCAAAGAAAGGAACCACTCCTGTGACCACCGAAGAGATTGAAGGCAAGATTGATCCCAAAAAGGCCAAAGCCCTCGACATGGCCCTCAGCGGCATCGAGAAGCAGTTCGGCAAAGGCAGCGTCGTGCGCCTCGGACAGTCCATGCGCCTGAGCGTGGACTCCATCTCCACTGGCTCTATCGCCCTCGACATGGCCCTCGGCGTGGGCGGCATCCCGCGCGGACGCATCACCGAGATCTACGGAACGGAATCGTCCGGCAAAACGACCATCGCGCTTCAGGTCATCGCGCAGGCCCAGCGGCGCGGCGGCGTCTGCGCCTACGTGGACGTGGAACACGCCATTGATCCCGAATACGCGCGCAAACTCGGCGTGGACATCGAAAATCTGTTCATCTCGCAGCCCGCGACCGGCGAAGAGGCGCTCGAAGTCATGGACGCGCTGATCCGCTCTAGCGCCATTGATGTCTGCGTTCTCGACTCGGTGGCCGCGCTTGTGCCGAAAGCCGAACTCGAAGGCGATATGGGCGACTCGCACGTCGGCGTTCACGCCCGCCTGATGTCGCAGGCGCTGCGCAAGATCGCGGGCAGCGTCAACCGCACCAACACCGCCGCCATCTTCATCAACCAGATTCGCCAGAAGATCGGCGTCATGTTCGGCAACCCGGAGACGACTTCCGGCGGCCTCGCCCTCAAATACTACGCTTCTGTCCGCATGGAAGTCCGCCGTACCGAAACCGTCAAGAACGGCACGGACGCGGTCGGCGCGCGGGTCAAGGTCAAGGTGGTCAAAAACAAGGTCGCGCCGCCCTTCCGCCAGGCCGAATTCGACATCATGTTCGGCAAAGGCATCTCCCGCTCCGGCAGCCTGCTGGATATGGGCGTAGACCTGGGCTTCATCGGCAAGAGCGGCGCCTACTTCTCCTACGGCGACATCAAACTCGGCCAGGGCCGCGAGAACGCGCGCCAGTTCCTGGAGGAGAACGAGCCGCTGATGGAGGAGATCGAGGCCAAAATCCGGTCGAATGGCGCCGAGGTTCCCATCCTGAACGCCGCCGGCCTGGAAGACGAGTAAAAATTTGAACCACCCGCTCCGCTAGAGGCACAGACTGTGTCTCTAGCGGAGCGGGTGGTTCAAAATTCGGGGGATGGAGATGAATGCACAGGATTTGGAGGCGGCCCGCGCGGTCGCCTTTCGTTTTATCGGGTACATGCCCCGGAGCCGCGCCGAGGTCGAGCGGAGATTGGCGCGGGCGGATTTTGCGCCGGAGGTCGTCGCGAAGGTTGTCGCGGAGTGCGAGGCGGTCGGCTGGATAGACGATGAGGCGTTCGCGCGGCGGTGGGTGGAAGACCGCGCGGACCGGAAAAAGTTCGGCGCGGCCCGTCTCGCTGCCGAACTGCGGCGCAAAGGGATAGATAAGGAGAGCGTGACGGAGGCGCTGAGCGCGGCCAGCGAGGAGGCGGAGTTGGAACGCGCCCGCGCCGCCGCCCGGTCCCGATGGCGCGCGGATGTGGTCGCCGGGCTTGCGGCAGAGGCGCGCGACGCAGAAAAACGAAAATTGGTCAATTTTTTACAGCGCAGAGGCTTTTCCTGGCCCATAATCACGCAGGTATTGGCGGAGACGATGGCGAATAAGGAGTAACTTTCCAGGTTTTGCGCTCAACGTAGCTAAAACAGAACGTCGTTCGCAGCCAACCTGCCAGTCATCAGTGGGCCGGTCCGGTTCCGCAGACCGGGGCCGAAGACCCGATACAGCCCTTTTCCCTCCGACCCATCGGAAGGCGCGGGCGTGGTCTTCGCCTCGGAGGACAGACGGCCGCGCTGTTACCCTCGCTCGATCTCGGACAGAGGCGCGTGGCTCCATTCACGCCTATGTCTGGAGGTGAGGGGTTGTCAACGCAATACCTATTCGTCGTTGAATTCATTCTGGTCGCCGCGGCTGCCGTGGCGTTAGCAAATCGATTCTTGATTCGCCCGATGGAGACGCGGGAAAAAGCCCGCGTGGAGGAACTCGTACAGGCGCAGATTGCCGAAGCCCAACGCATCAAAGAGGACGCCCAGAAAGCCCTGGAGGCATCCAAGCGGCAGGCTTTATTGGAAGCCAAAGAAGAGGCGTTCCAACTGCGTACCGAAGTCGAAAACGAAAACCGGGAGAAACGAGCCGAAATCCAGAGGTTAGAGCGAAGACTGGCACAGAAAGAAGAAAGTCTCGACCGCCGCGCCGAAGGTTTGGATACCAAAGAACGCCAGCTTCAGGAACGCGAGGCCGAGATCGTGGATGCGCGCCAGCAGGTACACGAACTGCGCGCGCGCCAGGAAAATGAACTCCAGCGCCTGTCCGGGCTGTCCAGAGAGGAAGCACGCGCCCTATTCTTAAAAGCCGTCGAAGACGACTGCCGTCATGCAGCGGCCAAACTGATCCGCGACATCGAGGACGCCGCGCGCCGGGACGGAGAACAGCGCGCCCGCCAGATCGTCACCGATGTCATTCAGCGCTGCTCGGTAGATCAGACCTCCGAAACGACCGTCTCGGTGGTTCCCCTGCCCAACGATGAGATGAAAGGCCGCATCATCGGGCGGGAGGGCCGCAATATCCGCGCCTTCGAGACATTGACCGGCGTAGACCTGATCATAGACGATACGCCGGAGGCCGTCGTGCTGTCCGGCTTCGATCCGGTGCGGCGGGAAGTCGCGCGCATCGCGCTGACCAACCTCATCGTGGACGGACGCATCCATCCGGGCCGCATCGAGGAGGTCATCCGCAAGGCGCAGGCCGAGGTGGACAGCCGCATCCAGGAAGCGGGCGAGCGCGCCGTGCTGGAGACGGGCCTGACCGGACTCGCGCCGGAGATCGTCCATCTGCTCGGCAAGATGAAGTACCGCACCTCCTTCGGGCAGAACGTGCTGAATCACTCCGTCGAAGTCTCGCATATCTGCGGGATGCTGGCGGCGGAGATCGGCGCGGATGTCTGGGTCTCCAAGCGCGCCGGGCTGCTGCACGATCTTGGCAAAGCGGTGGACTTCGAGATGGAGGGGCCGCACGCGCTTATCTCCGGCGAGATACTGCGGCGGCACAAGGAGCCGGAACCGGTCGTCCATGCGGCGGAAGCGCACCACCACGATGTCGAGCCGACGACGGTAGAGGCCATCCTGGTCATCTG
>DASRGL010000065.1:0-2525 GCA_035651115.1 Chthonomonadaceae bacterium | reverse complement strand
CGCAGCACGGCGTTCCAGGTCGCCGCGCAGGAGTTACAGTTGATGCGCGTCGGACGGCTGCTGCAAGGCGGGGTGGTGCTGGGCTGGGCCGTCTGCGCGCTCGGCCTCGCCGGTTCGCCCGCAAAACTCGCGCTGATTCTCGCCACCATCGGCGGCGGCGCGTGCCTCTTCTACGGCCTGCTGGTGCTTCAGGCGACTCTCTCCTTCTGGACCATCGAATCCCTGGAGATCGTCAACATCCTCACCTATGGCGGCACAGAGACCGCGCAGTTCCCCCTGACCATCTATCGCCCCTGGTTCCGCAGGTTCTTCACCTTCGTCGTCCCGCTCGCCTGCATGAACTACCTTCCGGCGGGCGCGCTGCTCGGTCGCCCCGATCTGGCCGGGCTGCTGCCTTTCGTCCAGTGGGCGGCCCCTGCGCTCGGCCTCCTCTTTCTCCTCGTCTCTCTGCAAGCCTGGAAACTCGGCGTGCGCCACTATCGCTCTACGGGAAGTTGACAGAGGAGTAGGGTAAAATAAGTCGTCAGGGAGGGAGAATCCCATGGAAAGCGATGCGACCGACGAGACGACACCGGGACAGGTCACGCTGCCACTCCATACAGGCCGCTATTTCTCGCAGGCGCTGGGCCGCGAACAGCCCTACGCCTATCTCTTGCCCGCCGAGACGGAAACCGACCCCTCTTCGGAACGCCGCTACCCCCTCCTGGTGCTGCTGCACGGTCGGGATGGCGGCTATCAGGACTGGGCCGCGAACACGCGGATCGCTCGCTACGCGGCGGCCTATTCGCTCTGCATCGCCTTTCCCGATGGCGGCAACGGCTGGTATACGAACGCGGCGGACGGTTCCGCCCGCTACGAAGACGACCTGATTCAGGACTTCCTGCCCCACCTGCAAGCGACGCTGCCCGTGCTGCCGCCGGGGAAGCATTGGGGCATCGGCGGCCTCTCGATGGGCGGCTACGGCGCGATCAAGCTGGCCCTCAAGCATCCCGAACTCTTCTCGCTGGCCGTCAGCCACAGCGGGGCTTTGGAAAAGTGGCGCGTGCCGGAACCGCATCCTGTTTTCGGCGATCCGGTCAGAGACGCCGCCTTTCGCCTCCGGGAAAGCCCGTTCCGGCTGGCGGAGCAGGCGATGTCGCGCTGGCCCACCGAGCGCCCCCGCCTCTATCTGGACTGCGGCGAGAGCGACGAACTGATCGCGGGGAACCGGCGGTTTCACGGCCATCTGACCTTCATCGGCTATCTGCATACCTATCGCGAGATGCCCGGCTACCACACCTGGCCCTACTGGAATCGCGCGTTTCGCGCCGCGCTGTCGGAGATCGCGCAGCAGCTAGGGGTAAGCCCTCACCCCTCACCCGCTGCAGGGGCTGTCTGAACTATGATTCGTCGGATTGTTGGATGGACTATGATTAAACCTGGCCCCATCATAGTCCATCCTGTCATCCCATAAATCACGGTTCAGACGGCAAAAGAAGGGAGAGGGCCAGACAGAAAGGAGAGAGCGTGCAGGAATTCGATCTGGTGGTCATCGGCGGCGGCTCGGCGGGCCTGAAAGCGACGCGCACGGCCGCGCGCCTGGGACGCGCGGCCGCGCTGGCGGAGGAGCGCGAACTGGGCGGCGAGTGCTTCTGGGCGGGCTGCGTGCCGACCAAAGCGATGGTGCGGGCCGCGCAGGTCTGGCATCTGGTGCGCCGTGCGCACGAGTTCGGCATCCAGGTAGACGTGCGCAGGGCCGAGTTCCCGGACGCGATGGCCTACAAGTCCGGCGTTCTGAGGCAGGTGGCCGGAGACGGCCCGGCGGACGGCGGACTCTCCAAACTCGGCGCATCCTACTACCCGATGCGGGCCAGCTTCGAGGGGCCGCATGAGGTGCGCGTCGGTAAAGAGGTTATCCGGGGCAAGCAGATCATCATCGCGACGGGAACCGTGCCGTTCATTCCGCCCATTCCGGGCCTGGCCGAGGCCGGATTCATCACCAATCGCGAGGCCGTAGACCTGGAGACGCTGCCAAAACGCCTGGTCATCCTGGGCGCAGGGCCTATCGGCCTGGAGTTCGCGCAGGTGTTCCGGCGGTTCGGGGCCGAGGTCACGGTCGTCGAGAAGTCGGCGCACGTTCTCCCGCGCGAGGATACGGAGATCGCAGAACTGACGGCTGGCTTCCTGCGGGAAGAGGGCATCACCCTCCTGACGAACGCGACGGCGACGGAAGTCCGCAAAACCGGAGAGGCGAAGCAGGTGCGCGTCCGGCAGGGCGAGACGACCCGCGACATCGCCTGCGACGAGATTCTGGTGGCGACCGGGCGCACCGCGGCCGTGGAGGGGCTGAACATCGGCAGCGCGGGCGTCACGTTCGACAACCGCTACCTGCAGGTAGATCACTATCTGCGCACCAGCGCGCCGCATATCTGGGCGGCGGGCGATGTGAGCGGCGGCTACCTGTTCACCCATGTCGCCAGCTATGAGGGCAAGCTAGCCGCGATGAACGCCTTCACGGACAAGCCGGAGCCGTTCGATCACCGGGT
>DASRGL010000064.1:0-10614 GCA_035651115.1 Chthonomonadaceae bacterium | reverse complement strand
AGCCGCACACCCGCCACATCGAGGAAACGCTGCGCCAGCGCCTCCAGAGGCGGGTTCGCGGCGAGAAAAGCGCGCAGTTGGCGGTCGAAAAAGGCGGCTGCCTCCGGGCAGCGCGGCCAGGGTTCGCCTGTACTCATCCGGGTATCCCCTCTCTTGCTTCATTCCGATCGGAAAACCGCAGCGCGCCAGCGCGCGATATCGCCAGCGCGGGCTTCGGTCTGCCTCTTTCTATCATTGTAGCACAAACGTCCTGTGGGGGAGCGGATTGTCGGTCGGCGCGTCCTCCGGGCAGGCGCGCGCGGAAAAATCGCTTGACACCGGGCCGGGAAACCAGTATAATTTGGTGGCGCGTGGGGTGCAACAGCGCGCCTTTGCGCGGAGTTTTGAGGGTTTCGTGGGGCTGTGGCTCAGCTGGGAGAGCGCCTCGTTCGCATCGAGGAGGTCAGCGGTTCGAATCCGCTCAGCTCCATTTTCGGGGGAGAGCCGAGGCTCTCCCCCGCGTGCTTGGTTCTCCTCCCCTGTTCTGACCGTCGGGAGGGTACAGGAGATTCCGGCTCGAAGTCAGGGTGGCGTTCTAAACTGGGGGCCGCTCACCGGCGGCGGTTGGCTTTCGAGCGTGGGCTGCGTTCATAGCGCGGGATATACAGTCCTGGCGACAGGCGCGGCTGCCAGACCGGAACGGCATCCTCCAGAGCAAGGGAGGAACAGACCTCCTGCTCTGCAAGCCACTTCAGCAACTCCTGCGAACGCGGATCGGTTCGTGCGCGTGTCAGCAACGTCTCAATCGCATGAAACGCCTGATCTCGCACTCCCGTCGGATCGGCGGCTTCGTAGGTCTGGAAGATGGCCCGCCAGACGTGCCGGTCGTACTGGGGATTGCGGCAGGGACAGAGCAGCTTCAGGGTGTGCTTCTGCGCCTCCCAATCGCCGCAGGCCAAAACCTCCATCAGGCGCGGCATATCCTTCGGAGTCACTCGTTCCCGCTCTTTCCGCCTGGTTCCGTTTCGATTCTCCGGGGGATTGGGCTTCTCCAGCGGCAGCCACACGAGACCCTGCGCCAACAGCCAGTCCAGCAGTTCCTTATATCCCGCGTCTTTGTCCGCATACGCGACCAGCGTTTGCAGCGCATGGAACGCCTGATCCCGCACCGCCTCCGTCGCCCTGAAGTCGTCTACGGCGTGGCAGATCGCCCTCCAGACTTCACGATCCTGGGTGCGGTTGCGGCAGGGACACAGGACACGCAGCGCCGCCTGACGGCTCTCCATATCGCCGCAGTCCAGCGCCGCCAGCAGGCGCGGAATGTCCGCCGGCCCGATCTTATCCCGTTTCGCCATCTTCTCACTCCTCCGCAACGACAGTCTGCATCGTCACTCTATCGTCGCGGAGAGGCGTCCTGCTAAACGCTTTCCCATGGCGCGAACCGGGCGCGGCCTCAATCCGGGCGATGACGCGCGATCCAGCGCTGTGCCATCAGGCCGTTGAACGCGCCCATCGCCAGGCCGAACGCGATCATCGAGACCGCCAGAGAAGGCAGCAGAAGCAGGCTGACCAGCGCCAGCAGCAGCCCTAACAGCGGGTTGCCGTGCAGCAGGCCGACCAGGAACCCGCTGAACGGCACGTTAGCGAAGGCGATAGCGACGCCATAGAGCAGCGCCGCGCCCCACGGCACGCCGCGCGATCTTCCGATCAGCGCCAGCCAGAACCACAGACAGGAGAATCCGAACGCCGCGCCGGGCAGCATCGGCCAGAGCATCCGCCCTCGCTCGATAAGGCTGGCCTGCGCGTGCGCCGCCAGCCCCGTTGCCAGAATCGTTCCGGCTCCGAACACGACAAAGACGAGCTTCAGCACGATCAGCGCCACGATGCCGTTGACACACATCATCGCCAGCAGGCTTCCGCCTCCAGGCCGCCCATAGCGTCGCTTCCCAGACATAGCAAACTCCTATCCAGCCTTCACCACCTGGAACGCTTCGCGCGCCGCTTGCAGCAGCAAGGCCCTATCCTCCTCGGTCATGGCCGCGGAGAGGAACGCCGCCTCGAACTGCGAGGGCGGCCAGTAGACGCCGCGCTCCAGCAGCGCGCGGAACCAGGCTCCGAACTTCGCCGTATCCGAGGTCTTCGCCGAGGCGTAGTCCGACACCGCAGGCGCATCCGTGAAGAACACCGTGAGCATCGAGCCAACCTGGTTGACGACGACTGGCACGCCCGCGTTGCGCGCCGCCGCGCGCAGCCCTTCCGCCAGCGCCGCGCCCTGGCCCTCCAACTGGGCATAGACCGCGCCCGCGCTCTCGCGCAGCAGCGCCAGCGTCTCCAGCCCCGCCGTCACAGCAATGGGATTGCCGGAGAGCGTTCCCGCTTGATAGACCGGGCCGACCGGCGCGACCGCGTCCATGATCTCGGCTTTGCCGCCGTAGGCTCCGAGCGGCAGACCGCCGCCCACGATCTTGCCGAGCGTGGTCATGTCCGCCGCGATGCCGAACCGCTCCTGCGCGCCGCCGTAGGCCAGCCGGAAGCCGGTCATCACCTCATCGAAGAGCAGTACGGCCTCGTGCTGCGCGGTCAGTTCCCGCAGGGTCTCCAGGAAGCCGGGGGCGGGCGGCACGCAGCCCATGTTCCCGACTACCGGTTCGACGATGACGCAGGCGATCCCGTTCCCGTCGGAGGCGAACACCGCTTGCAGCGCGGCACTATCGTTATAGGGCAGGGTGATCGTGTCGGCGGTCACGGTGGCAGGCACGCCCGCGCAGTCCGGCAGGCCGAGCGTCGCCACGCCGGAACCGGCCTTCGCCAGCAGAAAATCGGCGTGGCCGTGATAGTTGCCCTCGAACTTGACGATCTTGTAGCGTCCCGTGTAGCCGCGCGCCACCCGGATCGCGCTCATGGTCGCTTCTGTGCCGGAGGAGACCAGCCGCACCTTTTCGATGGAAGGCACGGCGGCGACAATGGCCTGCGCCAGCCGCACCTCCAGCGCGGTCGGCGCGCCGAACGTCGTTCCCTTCTCCAACTGTGCCGCAATCGCCCCGATGATGCGCGGATGGGCGTGGCCGAAGATCAGCGGCCCCCAGGAGCCGATACAGTCCAGATAGCGATTGCCGTCGGCGTCATAGAGATAGGCTCCCTGCCCGCGCTCGATGAAGAGCGGGGCGCCGCCGACCGCGCGAAAGGCGCGCACGGGAGAGTTGACCCCGCCCGGTATGACGGCGGCGGCCTCCTGAAACAGCGCCCGCGAGTTCTCGATGTTCATTCTCTGTTACTCCCGTAGCCCCGGTTTCGTCTAAAGGGCGCGTCCGGTTCCTGAGCGCACTTGGGAACGGCGCGTCCGACCTTCCGGCTTTCGCCCATTGTACCGCGTGCGAAGATTTCCGGCAAGTCTACGAGGGATTTTTGTAACGCGCTGCGAAGGGGTACGTAACCAGGTTAGGAACTCTAGTTACAGGAAGAAATCCATTTGCTCAAGGAGGCAAAGACAGTGAAAGCATTGCATACATTCGGGTTGTCCGGCTATCGCGCGCCCCTGCTGGCGCTCGGTTTGACGGCCCTGAGCCTGCTCCCCACGACACTCGCCACCGCGCAGGCTGACGATAATGCGGCGGCACGACCGAACGCTATGCGCCGCCTGACGGTGACGGGCCAGGGCGAGATCAAGGTCAAGCCGGATACGGCAGTCCTTACCATCGGCGTGGTGACGGAGGACAAGAGTTCGCAGAACGCCGTTCGCGCGAATGCGGAGGCGTCGCAGAAAGTACAGGCGGCCATCAAGGGAACCGGCATCGCCGAGAAGGATATTCAGACCTCTAACTATAGCGTGCAGCCTGTCTACGAGGCGGATCATCCTGGACGACGGGCGACCATCGTGGGCTTCCGCGTCTACAATCAGGTGCGCGTGACCATCCGTGAAATTGCCAAGCTGAGCAGCGTCATTGATGCGGCGACCGAGGCAGGTTCCAATACCATCGAGGGGATCAACTTCACGAAGGAGAACCAGACGGAGGTCGAAAACGAGGCGCTGGCAAAAGCGGTGCTGGATGCGCGCCGCAAGGCCGACCAACTCGCGAAAGCGGCGGATATCGAGATCAGAGGCGTCTGGGAGATCAACGAGAGCGGCATCAACCGTCCGCCCTGGCCGATGTATGCGATGGCAAAGGACGCAGGTGTTGGCGGAGCCAGCACGCCGATCCAACCCGGCGAAGTCAGCGTCACGGCCAATGTCACGGTCGTCTACCAGCTTGGCCCGATGAAGGCGGCGCAGGTGGAAAAGAACCTCCGCAAGGTCGTCCGGGTGAAAACCTTCCGACGCTGAACTCATCTCGTTTCACCCTCATCCCCGGCCCTTCTCCCTTCAGCGTTCGTTCCTCACTAGGGAGAAGGGAGTCAGACACTCCTCTGTGCGTTGTTCTGTCCTTCTGAGCGGAGCGAAGAACCTCTTGAGACCCTTCGCTGCGCTCAGGGTGACAGGGGGACGCACCTGCTTCCGCTCTCGCTCCCCTCTCCCTTTGAGGGAAAGGGGCCGGGGTGAGGGTGAACGCTCAGGTCTTGCGACGTATGGCGAGTTGGCGGAGAAGGAGAGGAACCGGCAGGGCGAACACCAGCCAGGCAGGCGGCGCAGGCGTGGAAACGAAGCCGAGGATCCGTAACTGCCGCGCCTGCACGTAGTTGTTGCCCCAGTTGTCGAGAACGTAGAGACGGAGATAGCGAGCCTGCGCGGGCTGAGGCAGCGTGAAATCCTGGAAATGGAGCGCGCTGTCCGCGAGAATGGCAGGGGCGTTGCGCCTGGCCTCGAAGCTGCCGACGACGCGAAAACTCTCCTCGGCATCATCGGTCAGAGAGAGGCGCAGTTGAAAGTGATAGGGGTCGGAGTCCTCGAAATTCGGCGCAGGGCGGCTATCGAGGCGCAGCCCGGTGATCGTCGCGATCCCGCCCCCGGCCACGCAAAAATCCGTGTACTGCCGGGTCGTGTTGCCGAACTGCGTTCCCCATCCCCAGACGCCGTCCGGCGGCACGCTGGCGGGATCGGTCAGCAGATGCGCGCCTGTCCAGTTGCCGAGATAGGTGGAACTGTCTCGCACCCATGTGAGCGGAATCGCAGTCTGGGCCTGCCCTCTGACACCGCACGCCAGCAGTCCCAACACGGCTGCCAGGTGTAGAACTCCCTTTCCCCCCGGTCGCATCGCCGTCTCCTCTACATCACCAACGTATCAGACGCAATGCCAGCTTCTGTAAACCGGGTTCTATTGTAGTCAGACCGCCGGAGGAAGTCAAGCAGACAAAAATCGGTACACTGCGCGCTCAGGGGCGGGCCAGTTCGCGCCAGAGACCGCGATAGCACTGCATGAAAACCAGGCCGTCTTCCGCGTGCAGGGGCGTGCCGACCTCGCAGAGCGTGAAGCGGTCGTAGCCGGACTGCTGCAGGAGCGCGAAGAGATCGCGGTAGGGATAGGCGCTCCACAGATTGTTGATGTGGCAGGAGCGCAGGTAGGGGCGCAGCAGGTCGAAGTAGGGCCTGACCGCGCCGTTCTGCAAGTCCGTGTCGTTACTGTTCCAGCAGGCTCCGACGCTGGGATGCTGGCAGTGGGCGAGCATGGCATGAATGTGCGGCGGATGCTGCGATTTCGCGCCATGCACTTCCAGCCAGATTTCGACGCCGTGCGCCTGCGCTGCCTGCCCACACTCGCGCAGCGCGTCGCCTATCTGCGCGATGGTCTTCTCGACCGGAACCCCGTCCGGCAGGCCGTTGGGCCGCACCTTGACGCCATGCGCTCCGACCTCCTGCGCCAGTTCGCAGAACCGCTTGCACGTCTCGATCTGCTCCCGCACGGCCGCCGCCTCCGTCTGGTGAAATTCGCAGACGCTTCCCAGTCCCCACAGGGTCAGCCCGGCATCCGCGAATCGCTGCCGCACCTCTTTGCGCTGCGCCGCGTTCAGGCCCGGCTCGACGCCGTGCGCGTGCGTGGTGCGCAGTTCCACGCCTTCAAATCCGCTGGCCTTGCAGTTGTGGATAACGGTCGGTAAGTCCCAATCTCTGGCGATGTTATAGGTAACGAGTCCGAGTTTCATGCGCGGTTTCTCCCTGGCATCTGGATTTTGGACGGCGAAGACAGGCCAGGCGACGTTGGCGGCAAGCAGGGCCGCGCCGCCCGCCAGCAGTTCCCGCCGCGACAAACGTTCCGACTTGTGCCGGGCATTGAAATACCCGTCTGGAAAGCCTGCGGCTAACCGTCCTGCGGACGGAACGCCTATCGAACGTTTATCCTGTTGTATCACGTCTGGCTCCATACAAAGGTGAAGACTTTCTGAACAGGGGCGTCCGGCAGGACGCTTGGCGGCGCAGCTGCCCCACAGCCGGGTACTGAAAGTACCCGGCCCTATTCCGGCAACGGCTGGCCCTTCGTCTCCGGCGCGAAGGACAGGCCGATAAACCCGACGATATAGATACAGGCGACCAGGCTGGTCGCCATGCGAAAACCGAAATCCGGGCGGGCCGGGTCATCGAAGTGCCGGGCAAGCTGGCCGAGCGCGAACGGCGCGGCGGCAGCCAGCACGCGCGCGCAGTTGTAGCAGAAGCCGCAGCCGGTCGCGCGCAGCCGGGTCGGATAGAGTTCCGGGAAATAGACGGTATAGGCCGAGAACGGCCCCAGCGTGCAGAAGCCTAAAACGGGCGCCCAGAGCATCAGCGACACGAAGCTGTTGGCCGTCCAGAACATGCCCTGAATGGCGAGAAACGAGAGGAGGAAGAAGAGGAAGAGCGCGCGGCGGCGGTTCGTGCTTTCGCTGAAAGCGGCGTAGGCGTAGATGCCGAAAAAAGCGCCGGTCTGCTGCACGAGGAACACCAGGCTTTTGTACTGGCTGACCTTGACCGGGTCTAAGTGCAGTGGGGCCAGGGCGATCTTGGTCAGTTCCGGCGTCCAGAAGCCCACGCCCCACAGCCCGCCAACGCCCGCCGTCGCCATGAGAACGGCCGCCAGCGTGTTGCGGCGCAGCGTCGGATCGGAGAAAAGCTGGCCGATGGCCCCCAGTTCCTTGTTGCCCGGCGACTGCGCCGCTTCCGCTTTGGCCCGCTCCCAGCGTTCCGGCTCGCGCACGGCGCGGCGTATCCACAGCACCAGCAGCGCGGGCAGCGCGCCCACCGCGAAGGCCCACCGCCAGCCGCTCGGCCCGACGGCGGGATTCGCCAGCGCCAGCGTGACCAGCGCCGCCATCATATTGCCGATAGCGGAGAGCGCCTGAAGCATTCCCAGCGCCATCGCGCGCGAACGCTGCGGGAACACCTCCGCGACGATCGCGGCTCCCGCCGCCCACTCCCCGCCAACGCCCAGCGCGGTCAGGAAGCGCAGCAGGCCGAACTGCCAGAGATTCTGCGCCGCGCCGCTCAAGCCGGTGAAGGTGGCATAGATGAGGATGGTCAGGATCATCGTCCGGGTGCGGCCCAACCGGTCGCCCAGGATGCCGAAGAGGAAACCGCCCGACGCCCATCCGAGCAGGAAGAGGGTCGTCATCAGCGCGCCCGCTTTTGTGGCGTCCGCGCCCGCAGGAATCAGCGCCGTGACCGCCGACTGCCGCACGAGGGTAAAGATGTTCTGATCCATCGTGTCGAACAGCCAGCCGAGCGCCGCCACGATCAGGACGATCCAGGCGTAGCGCGGCACGCCCTGATACCAGCGCAGTCCGGCGTTCTCGGCTTCGGCGCTTTCGGTCTGAACGACAGCCTGCACAGTGACGGCGGTCTTTTGGCTCTCTCGCGTATCGGCCATGCGGGTCGGTCTCCTTCACCCTCCTCCCCGGCCCTTCTCCCTTGAAGGGAGAAGGGGGAGAGACATCCACGAGGGCGCTATTCTCTCCCCTCCCCCTGTTCTTGGGGGGAGGGGTCGGGGGTGGGGGGCCTGCGAACAGCCTCCGCAAACTCCTTTGCGGCGAAGCGGTCGAGCAGGCCGGGGAACAGCGCATCCAGAACGAACACGGCGCGAATCGGGCGATAAGGCAGCACTTCCGCCTTCGGATGCCGGGCTGCGGCGCACCGCACGATGCTGTCCGCCACCTGCTCGGAGGTCAGGACGATCCCGC
Organism: Chthonomonadaceae bacterium; assembly: GCA_035651115.1. Lineage (GTDB taxonomy): Bacteria > Armatimonadota > Chthonomonadetes > Chthonomonadales > Chthonomonadaceae > DASRGL01. Next base: position 2,556 of record DASRGL010000064.1, on the reverse strand, counting down.
TTGGCCGGTACTTCTCGCCCTTCACGTTCTGGAAAAAGCGCGTCCTGACGGAGATGGGCAGCACCTCGCTGACATGAACGCCGTAGGCGCGGGCCTCCATGCGCAGCGCGTGCGTGTAGGCATGAACGGCCCCTTTGGTCGCGGCATACGCGCCGATGGTCGTCCCGCCCAGCCGCCCCGCCGCCGAGGAGACGTTGATGATGCGTCCCTGCCCGCGCGGAGCCATGACCGCCAGCGCCTGTCGGCACAGGCTTGCCAGCGCGAAGAAGTTGACCTCGAACAGAAACCGCAGGTCGGAGGGCTTTGTGTCCAGCACGGACGCGCCCAGTCCCACGCCCGCATTGTTGACCAGGACTTCCAGAGGCCCCATGACCTGTTCGGCGCGCGCGATCAGCCCCTCGACCTGTTCCGGCTTGGAGAAATCGGCCACGATTGCCGCCGCCTGCCCGCCCGCCTCGCAGAGGGACTGCGCGACCGCAGGTAACTGCTCCTCCTGCTCCGAAACGAGGACGAGGCGCGCCCCGGCCTTTGCGAACGCCCGTGCCGTCGCCTCCCCGATGCCGGACGATGCGCCCGTAATCAAGATCATGACCTAACCCCCCGTCCCCCTTCCCTGAACCGCTCGCAAGCTCGCTGGGAAGGGGGCGACTCAGGCGATAGCTTGCATTGGCCCCTTCCCTTTAGGGAGGGGGTTGGGGGTAGGTCTCAAACCGCCAGGTCGCAATACGTTTAGCTGGCAGCACATCGGCAGCCTCGGGGTCGGGCTGCTCGTCGAGGCGGACGCGGGTGGGCGCGGATAGGTTCAGCTTCTCGGAGGGGTGGACTTCCGGCGTGATGGGTTCCGAGCCGATGTTGAAGGCGCGGAAAATGAGCGCCTCGCCGTCCTCGCTGAGTTTGAGCGCGGTGGGAACCAGCGTCTCCGGCCCGACCGTGAAGAAGGAGTGCGCGCGGGGCAGCGTTCCGGCGTGGAGATCGGTCTGCACGGCGCGGAGCGGCACGTTGAAGCTGTGCGCCTGCTGCCAGACGCGGCCCTGCTCCCAGTCGCCCGCGTGCGGGTACAGGGCGAACTCGAAGGTGTAGCTGCCCTGCATCTGGCCTTCTTCCTGCTGTTCCGGCGGGCCGACGCCGTTGCCGGTGGCGCGCAGCAGCGTCAGAGCGAGCGTTGCGCCACCCCCCCTTGCCCCCCCTTGCGAAGGGGGGGACGGGGGGGTATCCAGGACTTCGTACTCCGGGATACCCTTGCTGATCAGCGCAAAGCCGACCTTGCCATCGCTCACGTCCACGAAGGTCTTCATGGGATGCGTGCCTGGCTGCGGCTCTTTCCAGCCCGTGCAGTCCGGCAGCTTTATCTCCCGCGCCACGACATCGAACGCCTGTTCCGCTTGCGAGTGCGTCGCATCTTTAATACCCGTCGGGAACAGCATCCGCAGCCGATGATTCTTAAACCCTTCGTTCGAGACACCGACCTCAACATCAACCAAACGCGATGTTGGAGTTAGCCAGAAGATAGGATTTACCCAATACTCCTCTTCTTCAGATTCACCAGGTATGGCAGCAGAACGATCAATCGGCAAATTGAACAGATAGGACAAATCTAAGGAGGCGTGAAGCGGGAATCCCATCTCTTCATGGACTTCCACTTTTGCAAAGACAACACTGTCCTCTTTTGGCTTGATATAGTTGTAGCCGTCGCCGAAATCGCCCCCATCTTCTATAACAAACGTGCCGGGATATACTTGACCTGTCTCTTTGTCCGTGATAGTAAGCGTACCGTCGGCCGCAACCTCAACTTTAAGGAAGGCATTCTCAATACTGCGAGCCTCAACCTTGAGCAGAGAAGGGAATCCTTTATGTCTCTCCGGCGTGACGAAATAGGTCTGATAGCCGAAGGCGGGAACGACGGCGGGGAAGCGGACTTTCCATCGTTTGTGCATCTCGCCGACCGGAATATCGAAACGCGCCTGGTTGAGCGTGTGATAGTCCTTCATGAGCGAGACCGTACAGGGAACAGCGTCGCCCTGCGGGCCGCGAAGAGCGATCTGATCGTCTTCGGGAGCCAGGCGCGAAGGTATCTCGACGACAGCCTCGACGATCTCCGTGCGCGGCCAGGCGAGCGGATTGAAAACGACGAGCGCGCAGAGCGGATCGGGCATGAGCGGCTTGACCGGCGCTTCCGGCCTGCCTGACGGCGAAAGCGGCGCGGAGGTGTCCACCTGCCCGGCGATGTGGCCCAGGCTGTCCCGCACGATCTTCTCTCCCAGGATTTCGCACTGGTCGAAGCGGTACAGCATGTCCCTATGCACCTGGTCAATGGAGCAGCCGCAGATCGAGTCGTGCGGCTGGTTTTGCAGCAGATATTTCCAGGCGAGGCGGAGGAAGGCCGTCGGGTGCGGCTTGCCGAGGCGGGAGGCAATCGCGGCATAAGGTTCGGCATAGCGTTCCAGCAGGGTTTCGCAGGCGTGGTTGCGCTGCTTAAGATGAATGCGTGACGAAGCGGTTCCTGCCAGCAGGGCTTGCAGCCGCCATTTGCGATTGCTGTGCCGCAGTTCGCCGGTC
>DASRGL010000063.1:0-5200 GCA_035651115.1 Chthonomonadaceae bacterium | reverse complement strand
GCTGTTGGAGAAGCAGGGAGGAACCACCACAGCGACCTACACCTATGGCAACGCGCTCTTGAGGAAAGACGGTGAGTACCCGTTGTTCGACGGGTTGGGCAGCGAGCGGACGGTGACCAACAGCAGCCAGACGGTGACAGGAACCTTGACGCTCGACGGCTTTGGTCAGACGGTGACGAGTACAGGTAGTAGCACCGATCCCTACATGTTCGGAGCGACGAGCGGTTACCGGACGGAGGGCGATGTCGGACTGATGAAGGTCGGCACCCGGTACTACGATGCCCAGGTTGGTAGGTTTATTACCAGAGATACCGTGCTGAGCCAACAACCATATCTATACTGCAACCACGATCCGGTCAATTGGGTGGACCCAAGCGGACACGTACCATCATGGGTGAAAATACTCGGAGGAGGCCTTTCTACTGCCGGAGCTATTGGCTGGATTGCGAGTGGTCTTGGCGATGTCTTCGGTATCCCTTGGCTTAGCAAGGCAGGCGGAGTCCTCGGTGACGCGTTATCCCCTACGCCGCGATAGCGTTTGCGATGGGCTTGGCTTAGCAAGGCAGGCGGAGTCCTCGGTGACGCGGTGATGATTGGCACCGGGTTTGCTATTGCAGCAGGTGCTACCACAGCAGCCCCAGCTATCCTTGGAGTCGGTATCGTCACCTTTGGAGGGATTTTCCTAGCGAAACACATAGCAGGGATGTTCCAGTGATTTCATTCAAGGCTCCTCGTAGAGAGGGGACGAGGAGCCTTTTTCCCAAAGGAGATTGGGCATGTCGATCCTTTTGTACATAGCAAGCCTGACGATGCTTTGCGGTGGGCTTGTCTACTGGGGATATATGATATTTCATCTATTGCATTCTGTGAAACGCCCCTATGGAATTTATACTCTGCTTGGGGATTGGTCACTTCCCCTTTTGGCAATCTCGTTAGCGCTCTTGGGACTGGAAGCGAGTGGCTACCTGGAAGTTACGATAGGATGAAGAGCATTCTTCAAGTTCCTATGCGCTCTTGCGATTGCTGGAGTCTGGTTATACGGTATCCCACACGGCTCGTGGAGTCGTTGGTCCCGCAATGGGAAGTGAGCCAGCCGATGCCAGAGGGTATCGCCTAAGCTGCGCAGTGTTCCCTCCCTGTTGCCACAACCATTATGCCAACATTCCGGGGTACACATCACACGAGTCGCCTTTGCCACCCGGCGCGCCAGCCGTGATCTACCCCCGAAAATTTAGGCCAATGGATGTGTCTCTAGTAGTCCATCCAGGTAGAAACTTTGCCTAGACGTTGAGATTGAGAACGCAGTTCGCCTATCTCAAGCAGCATCCCAAACTTCTACCTTGAAAGACTACTAGTGGTCAGTTAAGTTGAAATCTTAGGTTTTGTGGGGTATGCTGGCACTCATTATGAGTACCCATCTCACCCTTCACCTGACTCCAGAGGCGCGTACCCATCTGGAGAGCCGGATCCGGGCCGGCAACGCGCCGGCCCGCGTGCAGACCCGCGCGCGTATTCTGCTGCTGACCGACCGCAGCCAGGGCCACAAGCGCCCGGATCGCGAAGTGGCCGCCGCTCTGTTGTGCAGCGCCAACACCGTCGTGACCGTCCGGCGTCAATGTGTTCTGGAAGGCTTGGACGCCGCTCTCTATGACAAAGCCCGACCGGGAGCTGCTCCTAATATCAACTCCGGTGGAACAGTTCCCGTTTGAGATTCTTCGCTGCGCTCAGAATGACAAGACTGGAATAGTGACTCATTCACCGGAGTTGATATAAGATCACCGGCGACATCGAAGCCCAGATCACTCTGCTGGCCTGTAGTGACCCGCCCGAAGGTCACGCCCGCTGGACGCTGCGGCTTCTGGCCGACAAAGTCGTGGAACTGGGGTATCTGGACAGTATCAGCCATGTGGCCGTCTATGCGCGGCTAAAAAAAACCGCATCAAGCCCTGGCAAGTAAAGAGTTGGTGCATCGGCAAGCCCTCCGCCCAATTTGTCGCCAAGATGGAGGACGTCCTCTCGGTTTACCAACGGCCTTACGATCCGAAGCGTCCGGTCGTCTGCCTGGATGAGACCAGCAAGGAACTCCATGCCAGTCCGCACGGCCACCTGCCCTTACAGCCCGGACAGACGGCTTGTCAGGACTAGGAATATCACAGAAACGGCACGGCCAACCTGTTCTTAGCCGTCGAACCCTTGCGCGGAGGGCGCAAGGTGCGGGTGACCCAGAGGCGCACGGCCTGGGATTTCGCCGAGCAACTGCGCCAACTGGTGGAGGAGGATTATCCCGATGCCGAGCAGATCGTGCTGGTGGTGGATAACCTCAACACCCATACGCCCGCTTGCTTGTACGAACGGTTTGAACCGGCGCAGGCCCGCCGGATCGCTCAAAAGATCGAGTGGCACTATACGCCAGAGCATGGCTCTTGGCTCAACATCGCCGAGTGTGAACTGTCGGTGTTGGCCCGTCAGAGCCTGTCCCGACGTATCCCAGACATCAAGGCGCTCACCCAGGAAGCCGCAGCGTGGGAAGGCAAGCGCAACGCCCTACAAGTTCGGATTGACTGGCAGTTCACGGCGGAAGAGGCGCGGATCAAACTCAAGCGTCTCTACCCAGAACGTAAACCCATGTTTTCAACTTAACTGACCACTAGCCTGCCAGGAAAAGCCCCCCCAGCGTCTCCTCCGGCTCGGAGGCGGCGGAGAGCGCGGGCAACGGCTCCTCCGAGACGGGCGGTATAGAGGCGGCCAGTTGCAGGCCGGTCAGGAAGCGGGAGGGCGCGACGGTGGCCTCGTTCCAGCTATCGGGCGAGGAGATGACGAGCAGATCGCGGGCGCGCGTGGCGATGACGTAGGCGACGCGCCGCTCCTCCGCGATGTCCTCGGCCTTCCGGTGCGGCAATAGCTCCTCCGACCAGCCGACCGCGAACACATACCGCCATTCCAGACCTTTCGCCGAGTGTCCCGTGCCGAGCGTCACCTCATCGCGTTCGCGCCGCTTCTTCGCCCGCTCGGATTTGCGCCGCGCCGCCTCGTCGCGCACCTTCTGTACGGCGGCCAGATACTCCCCGATGGTCGCGTAGTGCGCCGCCGCCGCCTGCATCCGCTGCAGGTTCTGAATCCGGTCGTTGTCGCGGTCGTCCTGTTCGCTGCGGCGCAGCCAGCCGTCGAAATCCGTCACAGCGCGGATGATGCGGATGGCCTCGCCCGCATTCGGAATCCCCGTCAGCTTCTCTCCGATACGCTTCAACTCCTGGGTCAGCTGACGCAGCGCCTTGTGCGTTCGCAGGTCGTCGGCATGGAACTCCGGCAGGATGTCCCAGATGCGCTTGCCGCGAATCTCGGCCCAGTGGCGCAGTTGCCCGCCGACCAGTCGCGACAGCTTGCGGTTCGGCACGTTCAGCAGCGCCAGCAGCCATTCGTCGGCGTATTGGCTTCCCTCACCCCCTGGCCCTCTCTCCCCGTGTTCCCACGGCGCGGCGGGAGAGGGGGAACCGTCAATGCCTGCGCCTTCGCTCCCCCTCCCCAGCGAGGAACGAGCGGACGGGGAGGGGGCCGGGGGGTGGGTTAGGGAAGGAGGAGAGCCAGCGAAAAAATTCAGATAGGCAAGAACGCCCTGCACTTCCTTGCGGGCATAGAAATCGCCGTCCTCGCGGATCGTGTAGGGGATGCCGAGCGCGGCGAAATGACGCTCGAACGCCTCGCTCTGCGCATTGGCGCGATAGAGAACGGCGATCTCGCGGTACTTCGCGCCGCGCTGCGCCAGCCGCAAAATCTGCTCCCCGACCGCCAGCGCCTCGATGTCGGGATCGGGATAGCGGCTCCAGGTGACGGGTTCGCCCTCCGGGCGCGTAGGAACAAAGGCCAGCGCGCGCCGCTCCGTGTCCTGCCGGATCAGGCTGTCGGCAAAGGTGAGGATAGAACGGGTGCAGCGGTAGTTCTGGCGCAGTTCGTAGACCTTCGTGCGCGGATGCGCGGCGAACTGGCGAAACGTGCGGGTATCCGCCCCGCGAAAGCCGTAGAGCGACTGATCCAGATCGCCCACCAGCATTATGTTCTTGTGGTCGCGGCCCAGCGCGAAGGCGACCCCATACTGCGGCGTGTTCATGTCCTGGCATTCGTCCACGATGATGTGCGTGTACTTCGCCGCGAGGCGCTGCCGCACATCTTCCTGTTGCTCCAGGAGCGCGACCACCTCCAGAATGAGATCGTCGAACTCGCGCAGGTTTTTCTCGGCCTTCGCCTTCTCGTAGGCCCGCCACGCCCGCGCAAAATCGGCATCTTCCGAGGAGCCGTCGTGTTGATAGGCCGGGGCCGTCACGCCGCAGTTCTTCTGATAGGAGAGTTTGGTCAGGAAGCTGCCGATGCCGCCGTCGAGTTCCGCCGCCTGCGCGGTCTCCGCCAGGCTGCGCCGCAGCACCTCGTCGGTGAGCAGTTGGAACTTCGCGCCCTGCATCCGCAAAATTTGCAGGCAGAGCGCGTGCATCGTCGTGACGTGCGCGGAACCGGGGCCATCTTTGGGGATCGCGGGCGCGATGCGCGCCTTCATCTCCTCGGTGGCGTCGTTCGTGAAGGTCGTGACCAGCAGGCGATGGCCCTGCGCCGCCAGACGCGCGGCGCGCAGGGCCACCACCCGCGTCTTGCCGCTGCCCGGCCCCGCATAGACGGCGGCAGGTCCGTCCTCATGCAGCACGGCGGCGCGCTGGTCGGCGCTCAAACTTCCCCAATCGGTCAAAAACGCAGGCTCCTTCCCGGCTCTCTTCGCATTCTACCCGTTGCCCGCAAAAATGTCGGGAAATCTGCAAAATAAGTGGACAAAATTACTTGACAATCTGTACCAGACGTGCTATACTCTCCCATCGCGCGCGTACTCAGGAGTCCTTCCCTTTTCGCCCGGCAAGGAGGCCGATTCTCTGCCGCCTCGCTTTGTGGCCGTCGTGCCGAGGACCATGACGGCCACACTCCTGCGCGGTCATCCCGACGTGGCCCGCAGGCGTCTTTGCGCGCAGCGTCGGGCCAAACCGGAAGGATGGGGTCCCGGTTCGGCCCGCAGGCGCGCTCCGGCGCGGTGAGTCACTCTCCCGCCGCCCGCGAAAACGGAAGGACTCCGACCCGACCTCTCTATCCAAGAAGGATAACCACGATGGCATTCACCCTGGACGACGTACTGGAAGGCGTGCGCGCCTCGCGCGCCCATTTTCTC
>DASRGL010000062.1:0-9840 GCA_035651115.1 Chthonomonadaceae bacterium | reverse complement strand
CCGGAGTTGCTTGTAGTCGGTTTCGCTCAGTTCGATGGGTTCCACGGCGGACGTACCTCCGCGATGGAATACGAACAAGCAAGCGAACTGACTTCAGGCTGCAAGAACTTTTGACACCCTACTTAGCCGCAGAAGCCGCCTGTCCGAAATGAAGTGGGTCACAGCGGCGCTGTCATCTGCGTCACAGTCTGCCAGGCCGAGGAGGAATAGACGCTCCACAGTGGGAAACAGACAGGCGGTCTCGGCATAGAGAGGCAGGAATGTCCGTGCGCCGCTCCGTAAACATCGGAGCGGCGCGGCAGGAGGGAGCGCGTGCGAAGAAGAGGGGTTATCGGGGCGGCGCTGCTGCTCGCGCTGCTGGCCGGGCAGAGCGCCTGCCGCGCCGAGAAGGGACTGGTCGCGCACTACACGTGCGACGAGGGCCGGGGCCGCGTGCTGCGCGATGTCAGCGGCAACGGCAACGACGGGCAGATACACGGCGCGCGTTTCGTCAAAATGGGGACAGGATACTGCCTCGAATTCAACGGCAAAGGCGACTATGTGGACTGCGGAGAAGGGCCGTCTCTCGACCTGAAAGACGCGCTGACCCTGGAAGCCTGGGTCTATCCGCAGTCCCGCGTGGAGGGCGAGGTCGGCATCCTGGGCAAGCACTTCGAAAGCTTCCTGCTCAGCTACTACGGCGACGGGCAGTGCTACTGGTATATCTCTTCCGGCGGCAACAACGCCCGGACGCTGCTGACGCCTGGCTCCTGGCATCATCTGGCAGGCACGTTCGACGGCAAAACGCTGCGCCTCTATCTGGATGGGAAGCTGGCTCACACCGCGCCCACAAAGTTCGAGAAGGTCAAGTCGGGGAAGCATTTCCTGCTCGGCTGTGTCCTCGGCGACCCGAACGCCACCGACCCGTTCTATACCCGCAACGGCTTCTTTCCCGGCAGGCTCGACGAGGTGCGGGTCTACAACCGCGCGCTCTCCGAGTCGGAAGTCCGCGCGCATTTCGCGGCGGGCCTGAAGCCGTTGGCGCTGACCGCCGCCTTCCGGCCTGGCCGCCCGGCAGCGGCGCTGCGCACGGCCCGGCTGACCGTCCAGGCCAGCCGCAGGGGTGCGGTGGAGGTGCGCTCCGACAAAAGCGCGTTCGTCGTGAGCAGCGCCTACTCCTATCCGGGCGCGCGGATCGGCTGGAATCGCTTTGCCGAGGGCGAGACCGGCAGCGAACCGGGTTGGTCGCCGCAGGCAAGGCGCGTGTCCGGCGATACCCTGGAGATCGCAGCGCGAGGCAAAAGCGTGCGGGTACGCCGCCGGGTGCGGGTGCGCAACGACCGCATCGAGTTCGAGGATACGCTGACCAATCTCGGCGCCGCGCCAGTCGGCCTGATCGTGCGCAACGAGATCACTGCGCCGCAGCCGTTCGCGCAGGCGTTCAGCGCGGGCGGCGCGGAAAGCCCGGTCGTCTATCTGCAAGGCCCGCAGGGGAACGCGGGCATCGTGGTAGAGGATGATGTCGCCCGGCTGCGCTTCGAGCCGGGATTGGGCGTGCCTGCAAACCAGGCGCGGCTGCGCGTCACCGATCTGGCGCTGGACGCGGGTAGAAGCTACACCCTGCGCTGGAGCCTCTACCTGCTTCCGCAAGGGACAACCTATTTCGGCCTGATAGACCGGGTGCGCCGCGACTGGAAGGCGGTCTTTACGCTGCAAGGGCCGTTCGCCTTCTTCGATGTCAACACGCCCCTGCTGGAGCGGCCCGACGCCCTGAAAGCCTATCTCCGGCGTAAGCGGCTGCGCATCGCCGCGCTCAGTCCCTGGCTGGACTACGATCCGGGCAGCTTCGATAGGGTCTGGACGCGGGCGGAGTACAAGGCGCGGATGCAGCGGGCGATCCGCGCGCTCAAAGCCGCCGATCCGAACCTGCTCTGCCTCGGCTGTATCGAGACGGACTGGGTCGCCCTCTTCCCGGAGCGAATCAGAGGCGGCGACCGGCTCCCGAACGCGCTGACCGGCGGCTCCAGTCTCCTGAACGCCGAACAGACGCGCATTCTCGACGAGTCCGGCCTGCCCTGGAGGGACAGCGTGAAGCGGAACGCGCAGGGCCGCCTCGAACTGGAACTCTATGTGCGCGGCGGCAAGGCGCAGACCTCGCTGAGCGTCTATCCGGCGGTCGGCAATGCGCAGTATGCGTTCCTGCGCGATCAGGTCCGGTTCCTGCTGGAGGAGGTTGGCATGGATGGCTTCTACATTGACGAGTTCAGCCAGGCGTGGAAGCCGATGCGCAGTTATGACGGATGGGACGGCCTGAGCGCGGAGGTAGACCCGCAGACCGGGCGGATGGGCCGCAGATATGTGGATTGCAGCCTGGCCGGGATTCAGGCGCGCGTGAACCTGGCCCGGTACGCTCTGCAGCGCGGCAAGATCGTGGTCGCCAACACCTATGCCACTTCCGCCGCCGAGCAATCGCTTCCGATCCTGCGCTTTGCGGAGACGCAGGCCAGTTTCGATCCGTTCGCCGCGCCGGAGGGCGTGAAGCCGCCGGAGACGCCGATGCTCTATCGCGGCGCGCTGGCAAGCCCGATAGGACTCGGCATCGTCGGCCAGAGCGGGAAACAGGACACGGCCCGCCGGATCATGCGCGCCCTCATCACCTATCTGCGGCACGGCCTGCTCTACTATCACTACGCCATCGAGGACATTCCTGCGAGCGGCCCCGGCAGCGGCGAGTACGGCCCCATCAACCGGATGTTCCCTCTGACGCCCCTCAGCCTGCACGAGGGATGGATCGAGGGGCGGGAGCGCACGATCACCTGCGTCTCCGGCAGCTATCGTTGGCGCGGCAAGGCGAAGCCGACCGTGCATCGGTTCGATCTGGACGGTCGGGAAAAGCCGTGCGATGTCGTGTTCACGCGCGCGGGGAGCGGCTGGAAAGTCGGCGTCGCGCTGCGCGACTGGGCCGAGATCGCCGTGATAGAACCGTAAGAAAGGCGGCGGAAAGGAGCAAACGATGTTCGATCTATCGGGACGGGTGGCGCTGGTCACGGGCGGCAGCAAGGGATTGGGCCGGGCGATGGCGGCGGCGCTGGCCTCCTGCGGCGCGCAGGTGATGATCTGTAGCCGCCAGCAGGACGAGATCACGCGGGCGGCGGCGGAGATCGCCGCCGAGACGGGCCAGCGCGTGCAGGGCGTCGTGGCCGATATGACGCAGCGCGCCGACATCGAGGCGCTGGTAGGAGCCACCCTGAGCGCGTTCGGCAAGATAGACATTCTCATCAACAATGCGGGGGCAGGACTGCGGCGGCCCCTGCTGGAGATGTCCGACGAAGATTGGGAGGGCATTCTCTCCGTCTGCCTGACCGGGCCGATGCGGATGGCGCGCGCCGTCGCGCCACAGATGATCCAGGCGGGCTATGGGCGCATCATCAATATCTCCTCCTCCCTCGGCAGCATCGCCCTGCCGGAGCGCGCCGCTTACTGTTCGGCCAAAGGCGGCCTGTTGCAACTGACGAAGGTGATGGCGCTGGAGTGGGCGCTGCACGGCATCACGGTCAACGCCATCTGCCCCGGCCCGTTCCAGACGGCAGGCAACCTGAAGCTGCAGGCCAACCCAGCCCTCTACGAGTCCTACCTGGGCCTGATTCCACAGCATCGCTGGGCGGAACTCTCGGAGATACAGGGCGCGGCGGTCTTCCTGGCAAGCGCGGAGGCCAGTTTCGTCACGGGAACCGCGCTCTATGTGGACGGCGGCTGGACGGCGCACGCCGGGCTGCCGATGGCCGGCGCTTCCCAACTCTAGCTGCGAAAGAATGACATGAGCGCAAAACCGTTTCCGCCGGTGCGTATCAGCGTGGTGGGCGTCGGCAGCTTCGGGCGTCTGCACGCCCTGACGCTGGCGGGCCTGGCCGAGGCTGATCTGGTCGAGGTCGTGGACAGTCGCGAGTCCGCGCTTGCGGAGATGCAGGCCGTGTTGCCGGACGTTCCCGGTTACACTGATCTGAACGCCGCATTGCAGCAGACGGACACGGAGGCGTGGGTGATCGCGACGCGCACGGCCTCCCATGTCCCGCTGGCCGAACTGCTCCTGCGCGCCGGAAAGCGCGTGCTGGTCGAAAAGCCGCTGGCCGAAAACCTGGAGACGGCCCGCCGCCTGGCCCCGCTGGTTACACCCGACTCCTCCAATCTGATGCTCGGCCACCTGGCCCTGTTCGCGCCCGAATTCCGCCGACTGCTGCAGGAAACCCGACGGCGCGGCCCGCTGACCTACTTCCATCTGTTCCGTCACCGGCCCGCTGCGACCGCCGACCTCTACCCGGAAGAGACGCCGCTGCGGCTGACGATGGTGCATGATCTCTACCTGGCTTATGCCCTGATGAACGGAGCCGAGCCTGTCCGCCTGTCCGCCCGCTTCCATCCGCGCGCGGGCGGCGGCTGCGATCTGGCGCTGGCCGAGATGGCGTGGGAAAACGGAACCTGGGCCTCCTTCACCGCCTCGTTCCTCACGCCGCCGGGCCTGGCCTCGGACGGCTATGACCGCATGGAACTCTTCGGGCGGGGCTGGGCGGCGCAGATACGGCTGAACCCGCAGCCGTTGGAACTCTATACGGAGCGCGCCGAATGGCCGCTGGGCCTGGACATCACTGCCGACCCGGTCGCGCCGAGCGGCTGGCTGGCTGAAGAACTGCGCTGCTTCTGCCGAGTCGCGCGCGGGCGCGAGGAGCCGCCTCTCGGCGCGCGTTACGCCGACGCCCTGCGCCTTCAGGAGTGGATGGAGCGGCTGGAGCGTTCCGCCGTCTGATCGGCGCGCGGGCCTGCCTTGACGCACGCCTGCGACTCGGCCTATACTATAGGTGGGAATAGAGACGGAGGTATCTGGATGTCGCGCAAAGTGTGTGTGATCGGGCTGGACTGCGCCGCCCCCGAACTCGTTTTTGACCGCTGGCGCGAGGAACTGCCCCATCTGCGCCGGATCATGGCGCGCGGCGTCTACGGCCCGCTGGAAAGCACTACTCCGCCCATCACCGTACCGGCCTGGATGAGCATGATGACGGGCAAAGACCCCGGCACGCTCGGCATCTACGGCTTTCGCAATCGCCGCGATCACTCCTACGAGGGCCTGGCTTTTGCCAGCAGCCGCATGATCCATGAGCCGACGCTGTGGGACGTGCTGGCCGAGCAGGGCAAGCGCACCATCGCCCTCGGCGTGCCGCTTACCTATCCGCCGCGCCCTATCAACGGCCTGCTCGTCACCGATTTCCTCGCGCCGGACACCAACAGCGACTACACCTATCCGCCCGAACTCAAGGACGAGATCAAGCAGGTCGTCGGCGACTATCTGCTGGACACCCGCGAGTTCCGCACCGAGGACAAGGGCCGCCTGCTCGCCGACATCTATACGATGACCGAGCGGCGCTTTCAGTTGGCCCGCCATCTGCTCGCCAACCACCTGTGGGACTTCTTCATCCTGGTCGAGATGGGGCCGGATCGCATCCATCACGGCTTCTGGAAGTTTTTCGACCCGCAGCATCCCAAGTACGTTCCCGGCAACCCGTTCGAGAATGCCATCCGGGACTACTATATCGCGCTGGACGCGCAGATCGGGCAGTTGCTCGCCCTGCTGGAACCGGATACGCGCGTGCTGGTCGTCTCCGATCACGGCGCGAAGCGGATGGAGGGCGGCCTCTGCTTCAATGAGTGGCTGATACGCGAGGGCTACCTGACGCTCAAGGAGCCGCCGCAGGGCGTGACGAAGTTCAGCCCGCAGATGGTGGACTGGGAACGCACAAAGGCGTGGGGCGACGGCGGCTACTATGGGCGGCTGTTCCTGAATGTGCGCGGGCGGGAACCGCAGGGAATCGTGCCGCCGGAAGCGGTCGAGGCGCTGAAGGCAGAACTGGCGGCGAAGCTGGAGGCGCTCGGCGATGAGAACGGGAAGCCTATCGGCACGAAAGTCTTCCGGCCCGAAGCGATCTATGCGCGCTGCCGGAACGTTGCGCCCGATCTGATCGTCTATTTTGGAGACCTGCACTGGCGCTCGGTGGGCAGCGTGGGCCATCCCTCCATCTGGACGCATGAGAACGATACCGGCCCGGACGATGCCAACCACGCGCCGTTCGGCATCTTCCTCATGGCGGAGGCGGGCGATGTGCAGAACCCTCTGGCGGACGTTTCCGACGCGGCGCTGGCCGCGAACCGGCGCGAGAGGCTCTCCCTCTATGATGTCGCGCCGACCGTGCTGAACGCTTTCGGCATCGCGCCGCCGCCGGGCATGGGACGCTCCGCCATCGGCGTGCGTTCGGCAGTCGCTTCCGATTCGGCCTACACGGAAGCGGAGGAGGCGGAACTGGCCCGCCGCCTGGAAGACCTGGGCTATCTCTGATTTCCAGTCCGATAGACGGTACAGGCCGCATTCGACAGGAGACGAGGACGGGCGCGCGACTTCCTGGGAAGTTGCGCGCCCGCTTTCTGTGTAACCTAGGTGTCGGCTACCGCGTGACCGTCAGGATGCCTGCGCCGTTAGCCGCTTTGTCCATGGTATCCCCGGCGAATGCCGCCGTGATCGGATGCGCTCCCAATGCCGCAGTCGCGGAAATGGTGTAGAACACGCTGGCAACGCCTTTTCTATTCGTCACGCCAAAGCCAACAGTCAGGCCATCCACCGTGAACGTGATGCTTTTGCCGCGCTGTATGCAATCACTCTGCAGGCGTGGCGTTGGGGAAAGCGTATGCAAATGGACAGGAAAACCGTATGCAAAGAAGGAAATCTGCCTCTCGGAGTGCGTAGGCAGAGCTTTGCGGCCGTTGCCACTGCCTCTGCAAACGCCCGGCGTCCCTCTGCGTGGGCAGGCCCTTGAGCCGGCCTGCGCCGACTGGGGCGGAGGCCCGCCATCGCCCACGATCTGATGCGAATGGCCGAGATTGACAGCAAAGAGGGGGGCTGGAGGCCGCCTGCCGGAGCCTTGAAGAGATCGTGCAGATATGGCGTGAGATAGGCAACACCTTCTGCTTGAGAGAAAGCCTGACTTTACTGGCGCAGCGGACCTGCCAGCTCCATCGGAAAGAAGCGATTCATCATGTGGACAGAAGCACAACTTGGCGAAGACCTGCGTGAACTGGGCCTGGCCGAAGGCGACAGCGTGCTGGTACACTCTTCTCTGCGCGCCATCGGGCCTATCGAGGGCGGAGCGGAAACGCTCGTGCGCGCGTTTCGGCAGGCGCTGGGGCCGACCGGCACGCTGATGGTTCCCACCTTTACGTTCGACCATAGCGATCCGGCAGGCTGGAATGAGCCGCCCGCGACGCTGGAAGCCCTCAAAAAAGCGCGCGCGGCAGTGACGGTCTTCGATGTGAATACGAGTCCGACGCACACGAACTGGATCGGCGTCTTCCCGGAGATCGTGCGCCAGCAGCCGGACGCCCATCGCAGCGATCATCCCGTTGTCTCATTTGCCGCCGTCGGCGCGAACGCGGAGTTCCTGACCCAGAACGCGCCGTTCCACTATCCGCTCGGCTCCGAAAGCCCGATAGCGCGTCTGCACCAGTTGGGCGGGAAGATTCTGCTCCTCGGCGTCGGCCATAAGTCGAACTCCGCGCTGCATCTGGCGGAGGTCTGGGCCAATGTGCCGTATATCCATCGCTCCGTGAAGCTCAAAACCGGGCCGCGCGCGTGGACGGTGATGCACGGCAGCCCCGAATGCAGCGAGGGGTTCGGCAAGATCGAGCCGCTCCTGCGCCAGAGCCGCATTTTGAAATCCGGCTATATCGGCAACGCGCCGAGCCAGTTGATGCGCGTCCGGCAGCTGATCTCGATGGCGATCGCGCTGCTGCAGGGCGATGGGGCCGCGCTGCTCTGCGACTACCCGGAGTGCCGCTGGTGCAGCGTCGCCCGCAAGTTCACGGCGGAACCGCGCTAAACGGCAGGCTCCATCGCGGCGCTTGTTTTGGCTTCGTGTGCCTTCGTGTCCTGTGTGGATGCGGCGATCAGGCGGTCGAAGTCTTCGGCGGTCAGCAAGCCCTCCTCCAGAACGACCTCTTTGATAGACTTGCCCTCCGCTTCGGCGCGCTTGACCACACGGGCCGCCGCGATATAGCCGATGAGCGGATTCAGCACGGTCGCCAGGCCCATGCTCCGCTCCAGATAGTGACGGCAGCGCGCGGCGTCGGCGGTGATCCCGGCGACGCACCGCTCGGCGAAGAGGGTGATCGCGTTGGTCAGGATCGTGAGCGACTGGTTTAGATTGTGGGCCATGACCGGCATCATGACGTTCAGTTCCAACTGCCCGGCCTGTGACGCCAGCGCGACCGCCGTATCGTTGCCGATGACCTGGTAGCAGACCATGTTGAGCATCTCTGCCATCACCGGGTTGACTTTGCCGGGCATGATGGAGGAGCCGGGCTGCACGGCGGGCAGGACGATCTCCGCCAGGCCCGTGTTCGGCCCGGAGGCGAGCAGGCGCAGATCGTTGGCGATACGATTCAGGTCGAGGGCAAGCGTGCGGAGCGCGGCGGAGAGCGTCACGAAGGCGTCCGTGTTCTGGCACAGTTCGATCAGGTTTGCGCCGGAGCGCAGGGCAAACCCGGTCTCTTGCGCCAGCGCCTCCGTCATCTTTTGCGGAAAGTCGGGCTGCGTGTTGATGCCTGTCCCGATGGCGTTGCCGCCGATGCCCAACTCCTCCAGGTCTCGCTGCGCCATCTGCAAGCGCGCCTTGTTCTTGCGGACGGTGACGGCCCACGCCGCGAACTCCTGTCCCAGGCGCATCGGCACGGCGTCCTGAAGGTGTGTGCGCCCGGACTTCAGAATGTCGTGAAATTCGCGGCCTTTGGCGGCGAAGGCGTCTGCCAGGCGATCCAGCGCGGGATATAGGTCTTGCAGCAGGCGCAGCGCGGCCAGGCGCATCGCCGTCGGGATCACGTCGTTGGTACTCTGGCCCATGTTGACGTGGTCGTTCGGGTCCACGAGTTCGCGGTCGCCGCGCTGTCCGCCGAGCCGCTCGATAGCCAGATTCGCCACCACCTCGTTGACGTTCATGTTGTGCGACGTTCCCGCGCCCGCCTGGTAGACATCCACGACGAACTGCTTGCCGTAGACCGCGCCGCCGTTCTCCATCAGGTCACGCAGGATCGCGTCCGCCGCCTGAATAATGGCAGCGGCGACCTCATCGGGATCGTAGCCGCGAAAGGCGTTCGGATCGCGCTCGCGCCGCGCCCGGAACTCGCCCATCTCCCGGTTGACCTGCGCCGCCGCCTTCTTGATGACGAGCGTCGCCCAGAGAAACGCCGGATGCGCCCGCAGTCCGCTCACCGGAAAGTTGGCGACAGCGCGGGCGGTGCTGGCTCCGTAGAGGGCATCGGCGGGCACGGTCATCTCGCCGAGCGAGTCACGTTCGATGCGTGTTTCCATTGTCCCCTCCCTATGCAAGGAAGTGCGTAACTTATCCCTCTCTACGAATGCGTGCGCTGCGAAGTGCGGCGGCAGGCATCTGGATAGGCAAGGAGTTTGCTTCTAACCTGCCGAATCAGCAGGGCAGTGACCATTTTTGCGGGTACGGGTCGTACCCGGCCCTACAAGGAAGGATAATGAACCGACGCACGTTTTTGAAACTTGCCAGCGCCTGCGCGCTCACGCTCGGAGATGATGCTATGCCCACTCCCGCTCGCTCTGCGCCTGCTCCCGCCTCCGCCAAAACCGCCAGCCTGACCCTCACGGCGGCACAGAGAGCCAACGCCGTGCGCAATGCCGCCCGCTACGCCTGGGCCAGAGCCGAACAGGAAGCCGCCCTCCACGCCGCCCAGCCCTGGCTGGACCGCAGTGACGACACGCTCTGGAACCTGATCGCCAGCCAGGAACTGCCCCGCAGC
>DASRGL010000061.1:0-12440 GCA_035651115.1 Chthonomonadaceae bacterium | reverse complement strand
CGGGGAAGCCTGACCTCCTCCATGCAGGAGATCCGCCAATAGGCGCGAACCTGCCTGGCATGAAAGTCGAGCCAATCACAAATGAACAGGTCGCGGCCCTCTGGCAGGCGCTCGGATTCGGCGCGGCGCAGACCATCACCGTTCCGCAGCGCGGGTGCAGCAACGCCTGCTTTCTCGTGAACGCGGATCGTGTCGTGCGCTTCCAGGTCACCGAACTGCCCCGCCATAAGTTTCGCACCGAAAAGATCGCCTACGACCTCTTACGCGGCAGTGAACTCCCTGTCCCGGAAGTCCTTGTGCTGGACGAATCGAAGACGCTGGTTCCCTGTGCCTTCTTGATTACGACGCGGCTTCCGGGGGAGACCGTCTACGACAGTTGGGACGGTCTGGACGAGAGAACGCGGGAGCAGCTTGCTTTCGAGGCCGGACGCTGCCAGGCTCTGCTGCACCAGCACACGCTTCCGGCTTTCGGCGGCTTAAGCCAACTGGCGGACGGCGGCTTTCCCACGTGGAGAGCCTATCTGGAAGATTATGTCGGGCGAAACGCTCGACAGGCGCGCGACGAAGGACTTCTCGACACGACAACCACCACGCGGATCGAACAGCTTCTCGTGCGATTCCAACCGCTGATGGACGCGGTGACGACCGGCAGCTTGCTGCACCGGGACTACCATTTTGAAAACCTGCTACAGCAAGAGGGCAAGATCACCGGGATCATAGACTTCGAGTGGGCCATGTCCGGTGACCCCGTCTTCGACTGCCGGATTGACGGAACCCTGGCGGGGTGTCCGGGGAGCGTCGAGCCGTTCTATGCGGGTTACGCGAGTATCTCTCCCCTGAGCGAGCATCACCGGCTGAAGGCCGAATTCTACTGCCTTCTCCTGTGCCTGGAGAGCATCGCCTGGTGGGGGAAAGACCCGGAGGCGGCGGACTGGATGCCCGAGGAGTACCAGAGTCTCTTCGCCCTGCTGCCCGCGCTCGAACAGGCGATATGACCTGGCGCGTCGTACCGGGCAGGCGCTTGTCACAACGGTCTGTATCGTGTACAATAGAGGCAGAAACCGAACTCGGAGAACAACAATATGGCGCAGCCACAAATCATAGAAGGAACGACAGAAGAGATTGTGACCTTGCTGCAAGGCGGGGCATTTGCCGGGCGGAAGGCACGGATCATTTTCGAGCCGGACGAAGAAGATTTCACAGATAATCTCCCCGATCCTCCCACTGCTGTACGCGATGCCGCCCATCTGGAGCAGCTTCTACTCGAAGGGCTGGCCTCGCCCGCCCGCGAGATGACCGAGGCAGATTGGCAAGAACTACATCGGCGAGCGCAGAGTAGGATCAAGGGCCAAACATTCTGATCTTCTACCTCACAACCGATGAGACGATAGAAGTTGTTCGTGTGCTGCACGGCTCACAGAACATTCAAGCAATATTGGTTCATTGAGCAATAGTGTGGTTCTGTTTGGACACGGGGTGGAAACCCCGGTCTGAAGTTGCCAAGTCCGCCTGCGCGGACTCCAGCCTGCGCAGGCAGGCTTGGCACCTCCAGACCGGCCTTTGAAGGCCGCGCACACATTCAACCACACTATTTGTCAATGAACCGTAATATTTTCTCCTGAGGAGGCATGACCGCTCGAACCGGCACGCTCGTTCTCATTGTGAAAAGGAGAATGGCATCAGGGCAGATCAAACATGGAGCAGGGCATAGGCTTCGCGGGCGATCTGGCGCTCCTCGTCCGTCGGGATGACCCAGAGTTGGGCCGGGCTGTCGTCAGAACTGATGCGCGCTGGTTCCCGACCGCCGACCCTCGCATTCTGTTCCGCGTCCAGGCGCAGGCCGAGAAACTCCAGTCCCCGGCAGATACGGCGGCGCATGAGAACGGAATGCTCTCCTATGCCGCCGGTGAAGGCGACGGCCTCCACACCGCCCAGCGCGGCGGCATACGCCCCGATATACTTACGGACGCGATAGGCAAAGCACTCTAAAGCCAGTTCTGCCCGCGTGTCTCCCACAGACGCCGCCTGCTCCAGATCGCGCACATCGCCGGTGCGCCCGGAAAGCCCCTTCAGCCCGCTCTGATGATTGAGTAAATCGTCTACCGCTTCGACCGTCATCCCCTGCACGCGCAGCAGATGCAGCACCAGGCCGGGATCGAGATCGCCGGAGCGCGTTCCCATAATCAGCCCTTCCAGCGGCGTCAGGCCCATGCTCGTCTCCACGCTTTTTCCATCCTGCACCGCGCAGACGCTCGCGCCGTTCCCCAGGTGGCAGGTGATGACTCGCGTGCCTTCGACGCCGCGCCCCAGGCGCTCCAGCAGCCGCGCCGACACATACTGATGCGAGATGCCGTGAAAACCGTAACGCCGGAGGCCGCGCTGCGTTGCATATTCCAGAGGCAGCGCATAGTTTGCGGCGACGGCAGGCAGCGTATGGTGGAAGGCGGTATCGAAGACCGCGATGGCGGGCGCGTCCGGCAGCAGGCGCAGTCCCGCCTCGATTCCCGCGATGTTGACCGGATTGTGCAGAGGGGCCAGTTCGCTCAGGGCGCGGAGGCTGTCCAGCGCGTCCGGCGTCAGGCGCGTCGGCGCGACGAAACGCGCCCCGCCATGTACGACCCGGTGCGCCATCACGTCAATCTGAAACGGTGGATACGCCGCTCCGCTCTCCGGCGCGATCAGGCTCGTGAGGACTTGCTCCGCCGCCTGCCCCGGCGTCTCCGCAGGAACCGGGCGCGTCACGTCCGGCTGCCCGGCGACAGACAGGCGCAGTTCGGCCCGCGCCGATCCGACGCGATCCACGATGCCCTCGGCCCGCACGGTCTCCTCGGCATCTGCCATCGTAAACAGCCGAAACTTCAGCGTGGAACTGCCCGCATTCAGCACCAGGATATGCATGAACCTAACCCCCCGGCCCCCTTCCCTACCCGCTCGTTCCTCGCTAGGGAAGAGAGTGTCGGAAGTCTTCGCCGTTGTACTTGGGCTTGTCTTTCCCATCTGTAGGAAAGGAAAGCCAGATACGAAGGCGAACGTTGCCGTCACCCCCTTCCCTGCGAAGCGGATTAGGGAAGGGGGCCGGGGGGTTAGGTCACAAAGAGGAATTCCCCCCACCCTCTGGCGAACGTAGAGACTGCCTATGGCCCCCATTTGTTCAGTACGAAAGGAAAACCCTTCATGCGCCGACGGATCGGCCCTCTGATAGTCGCGGCAGCCCTGCTGCTGGCGGCACAACTTACTCTGGCCCAGAAGCCGGGAGACAAAGCGCCCGAACCCTTCACCTTCCTGCACATCACCGATACGCACCAGACGGCCAACGGCTCGACGGAGCCGCTGCGCAGACTGGTGGAAGAGGCGACGCGGATGGAGCCGCGCCCCGCCTTCGTCATCGCGACCGGCGACCTCACGGAGACCGGACGCCCGGAGGAGTATCGCCGGTTCAAGGAGGCGATCTCCGGCCTGGAAGCGGCGGGCATCGGCTTCTATGCCGTGCCGGGCAGCCACGACATCCGCTGGTGTCCGGAGGGCAAAGAGGCGTTCGCGCGCGAGTTCGGCAAGCTCTATCAGTCGTTCGACTACGCGGGCGCGCACTTCATCCTGCTCGACTCGACCGTCTACCTCCAGCGCTGGGGCCATCTCGACAAGCAGGAACTCGACTGGCTGGCGAAAGACCTCAAGCGCGTGCGGCCCGAAACGCCGGTCTTTCTCTTCCTGCACCACAGCATCGGGCGCGATACGCCGAGCCAGCGCCTCATAGACAACGAATTCGACCTGCTGCCACCCCTGCGCGACCGCAACGTTCTCGCCATCTTCACCGGACACGGGCATGAAGACCTGACCTGGAAGACGAACGGCGTCACGACCGTCATGGCGCGCGGACTGGCGCAGGGTTCCTACCATCGCGTCACCGTCACGCCTGCGCTCGTCACCATCGAGCGGGTCGTCAAGGAACAGCCCGGCAAGCCTATCAAAGTCGCCACGCTCCCTGTCTCGCGCGGGGCCAAACCGTCCGTGCTGCGCGCCGGGTGGGACGACCCGGACGTGCCGTTCCTGGAACGCCGCCGCCCTGCCGCCACGCTCGACCCGCGCGCCGTCGCCGATAACCCGGACAAAGAGAAGGCGGAATATCGGCTCGACGACGGCCCCTGGAAGCCGATGACCAAAGACGCCCGCGACATCTGGCGCGACCAGTTCTACACCCGTAATCTCCCCGTCGGCGTCCACTCCGCCGACATCCGCCTGACCACCAGCAACAACGTCACCTATCAGGACGAACTGATCTTCGAAACGGAGCGCGGCCTCGACCAGCCGGAAGCGCGCAAATGGGCGGTCAACCTGGACGGGGCGATCCAGTCCAGCCCTCTACTGCTGCCCGATACTCTCTACGTCTCGGCCCTGGATGGCAAGGTCTACGCGCTGGAACTGCAAAAGGGCAAGAAGCGGTGGACGTTCGGAACGAAAGGCCCGATTCTGGCCTCGCCGGTCACGGAGAGAAACACTCTCTACATCGGCTCGACCGACCACGCCTTCTACGCCCTCGACCTGGCGAACGGCAAGCAACGCTGGAAGTTCGACACGGACAGCCCCATCTTCGCGACGGCGGCGGTGGCGCAGGGCGTCGTCTGCTTCGGCGGCAACGGGAAGATCTACGGCCTCGACGCCGAAACCGGGCAGCCCCGATGGACGCAGCCCACCGGAAGCTTCTTCCAGTCCCAGGCCGCCACCGACGGCGACCGCTTCTATCTGGGCGGGTGGGACAATACGCTCTACGCCCTGGATGCGCGCACCGGCCAGCCGAAATGGACGGCGAAGATGGGCCGCGCGAACGGCGGACGCGGCGACCTCTCTTTCTACGCTTCGCCCGCCGTCGCCTCGCCCTATCTCTCCGGCAGCCGCGTCTATGTCGTCTCGAACGACGGCGTGCTGCACGCGCTCGATGCGCGCACGGGGCAGGAGGCGTGGACGGCCCGCGCGCCTGCCGATGGCGACGAGTTCGCCTCCACGCCGGTCGTGGTCGGCCTGACGCTCTATATCGCCGGGCAGGGCGAGAACGGCGATGTCTACGCGCTCGACACGGCGAACGGCAAGGTGCGCTGGCGGCGCTCCACCGGCCAGACCATTCTCGACTCCGCGCCGAAAGTCGCCCCGGACGGCAAGTCGCTGGCGATCATGGGGATGCGCGGCAAAGTCTCCGTGCTGGATACGGCGAACGGCAGGCCGCTCTGGGGCTACGAACTCGGCCCCGGCAACATCTTCTCCACGCCCGAATACGATGGCGACATCGTCTATACAGTCACGATGGCAAATGACGTACAGGCGCTCAAGTCGCCGCGCCAGGCTCCGCTTCCGGGGGCGGGAGGCTAGGCCATGCTCGGAGCCATCGCGGGCGACATCATCGGCTCGATCTACGAAGTCCGCAACATCCGCACAACGGATTTTCCGCTCTTCAGCGACCGCTGCCGGTTCACGGACGACACCGTGCTGACGGTCGCGCTGGCCGACAGCATTCTGCATGGCACGGACTACGCCGCGCTGCTGAAAGCCTACTACTGGCGCTATCCGAACGTGGGCTATGGCGGCGCGTTTATAGACTGGGCGCGCTCGGACGATACGCAGCCCTACAACAGTTGGGGCAACGGCTCTGCCATGCGGGTCAGTCCGGTCGGATTCGCCTGCGAGACGCTGGAGGAGGTTCTGGCGGAAGCGGAGCGCAGCGCGGCGGTGACGCACAACCACCCGGAGGGGATCAAAGGCGCGCAGGCCATCGCCGCCGCGATCTTTCTGGCGCGGACAGGCAGCGACAAAGCGGAGATAAGACGCACCATCGAGGAGACGTTCGGCTACGACCTGAGCGAGCCGCTGGCCTTGATTCGCACCTACTATCGGTTCGATGTCTCCTGCCAGGGTTCCGTGCCACAGGCGCTCATCGCCTTCCTGGAGTCGGAGGACTTTGAAGACGCCGTGCGCAAAGCCATCTCGCTCGGCGGCGACAGCGACACCCTGGCGTGTATGGCGGGCGGCGTCGCGCACGCCTACTACGGCCCGCTGCCCGCCTTCCTCACAGAGAAAGTCTACGAACTGCTGGATGAGCCCTTGGCGGAGATCGTCCGGGAGTTCACTGCACGCTACGCCTGCGAATGAAAACGGGCGTTCCGAGAATTTCGGAACGCCCTGTCAGTCCGTCGAGATAAGGCAGAACCTACTTCTTTCCGCCCTTGTCGGACTTCATAAAGCGTCCCTTAGCGTCGCGCGGCGGCATCTTCTTACCGCCTTTGGCGCTCATCTTGCCGCCTCTGTCGGATTTCATGAAGCGGCCCGTTTTCGGATCGCGGGCGGGCATCTTCTTGCCGCCTTTGTCGGACTTCTTCATAAAGCGCCCGGTCTTGGGGTCGCGAGGAGGCACATGCTTGCCCTTCATGGCCCCCTTGTCCATCTTGGCGTCGTGCTGGGCCTGCGCCACCGGCAGGCCCAGGAAACAGAGGAGACCAAGCAACACGATCAAAGAACGAATTTTCATGCGAAACTGCCCTCCTTTGCAAGTGGCTGCGCGGCGTGCTGGACGCCTGGAAGCCTTTAGCGCATCCTGACCCTGGGTCGCAGGCCAGCATCCGGCCAAGTATAACGAATTCTGTTTCCTCTGTCAACATTCTCCCCAATAGCGGTTATAATGTTTTGACAGAACCTCTGCCTTTTTCGGCAGGGCATCGGCATCGAGGAGAGAGTATGCGGAACAAGCGCCGCATGAACGCTTTCAAAATCATCGGGGGACTTGCCGCCGCCGTTGCGCTGGTCGTCGGCTATCTGGCCGGGAGCATCTGGTTCTACGGCAACCGCACGACGCACGCTTCCGCGCAGGCCGCCATCGTGCTGGGGGCCGCCGCCTGGGGCAACAAACCCTCGCCCGTCTTCCAGGAGCGCATCAATCACGCCATCACTCTCTATCGGGAAGGCAAGGTGCAGAAACTGCTCTTCACAGGAGGCCAGGGCGCGCGGCGCGAGCCTGCCGAATCGGAAGTCGCCCGCCACTACGCGCAGCAGCGCGGCGTTCCTGCCGCCGACATCCTGACCGAAGCCCAGTCGCACACGACCTACGAAAACCTGCGCTATGCCCGGCAGGTCGCGGAGCAGCACGGCCTGCGGCGATTCGTCATCGTCAGCGATCCCCTGCACATGCGCCGCGCATTGACGATGGCCCGCGATATGGGAATGGAAGCGTACCCTTCCCCCACCCCGACGACGCGCTACCGCACCTTTTCCACCAAAGCGGGCTTCCTCTTCCACGAAACCTACTACTACGCGGGCTACCTGCTTCAACACCCCTTTTGAGCCGATCACCTCTTCTGCTAACAAGATCGAGAGGGTCAGCGCTGCGTCAGGGTGAAAGGCGGGGCAGTCGTACTATCGAGGGGCGTGATAGCGATCTGGCAGGCCGCATCGCGGCGCAGGTTGCGCCGGTCGTTGGTCTGATCGTCCCCGCCGCGTCTGGCCCTATCCAGCGCCTTGCCCGCGAACTCCCCGCCGCCGGGGTCTACCTGGATGCCGTACCGCGCCAGCCCTGCCGCCGCCGCCTCGCGCACGGGAAACACCAGCCGTCGCGGGGCGCGCTTGTCGCGCTCCGCCGGAGACAGCGTATAGGCCCGGTCTTTCGCCAGCTTTTGCAGCAGCGGCAGGCTCTCGTCATCCGCGACCAGCGCCGCCGCCTGCGCCGCCGCCACCCGCAGCCGATACCGGTCGCTGTCAGCCGCCTCGCGTATCTCCTTCGCAATCAGCTTCCGCTCTCCCACCGACAGCCCGTACTCCCGCAGGGGACTCCAGACGACGCGGCCCGCCCAGTCTGAAGGCTCGCCGGGCCGCGCCTGATACGCCATAATGCCCAGGCCGAGGACCGCGCGGCCCCGCAGATGTACATCGTCACTGTTCGCCAGGTGCAGCAGAAACGGCAGCAGGCGCGGCGAGGCGCGATAGGCCAGTAAGTCGGCGGCAGGATAGACGTAGGCCGCAATTCCGCGCAGACGCTCCGGAGCCTGGAGAATGCCGAGCAGCACCCGGTCTATCTCCACGCCCAGAGACTCCAGGTAGGCCAGCGCCTTCTGGTTGACACCTGCCGACTCCTGCCCCGGATCGAGCAGCAGCGACAGCCCGAACGCCACCGCCTCTTTGGTCAGGTTCGCGCGTCGCGCGGCCTCGAACGCGGCTTCGCGGAACCGGCGATCCGTCTCCCGGACATCGCCTGTCCCGCGCGACGGATCGAAGGGGGACGCAAAGACCGGGAACGCCTGCTCCGGCCTGCCCAGCGCCAGCAGGCTTTGCCCCACCGCCTCTTTCAGCACGGGGTCGCAGCCGATCTCCTCCGGCGAGAAATCCGACGAAGCGACCACGACGGCCCCGTCACAATCGTGGGCCTCATAGCGATGACGCGCCTCCTCGATGACCCCCGCCGCATTCCTGCCGCCGCGCTTTCCCGCCAGCTTCCGCCAGTCGCCCCAGGCCAGCGAAAAGGGCCGCTCCTTGCCCCAGGCCGTCTCCCACGATAGCCCCGTCAGCGCGACGGCATAGACCGTGTCTTCCGTCAGCCGCTCGCCGCGCCACTTCAGCTTCAGGGCCGCCTGCTGCATCTCCTCGCCGAAGAGCGCCATGATCTCCCGCCGCGCATTGGCGGAGGCGGAGCGCGCCAGCGCCCCTGCCGGAGAGAAAGCCAGCAGGCCGAAACAGCCGATGATGAGAGTAAGCCATTGGGCGGCAGCCCGCCGACGACCGAGATGATTCTGCACGAAAGGGATTTCCTTCCTGGGTCTACTCTATGGGGTACAATCAAGCACGGCAAGCGAGGCAATACAGGCGAGGCTATTTTAGCGGGTTCTCCCTCTCCCGTCAAGCCCCGCTTTTTAACCAGATACGCGCGCAGAGCCGCACAGTGACAGAGAATCATTAGCCGCAAATGAGTGCAAATAAACGCAAACAAAAACCGAGTAATCCACAGATTACACAGATGGACACAGATTGAGAACGTCCGAACTGGGATTTATGGGATTATGGGATGGACTACGATTTGATTTGGCTTCATCCTAGTCCATCCGTCAATCCGACGAATCACAGTTCAGACAGTAATCTGTGCAAATCTGTGTAATCTGTGGATTCCGCTCTTCTTTTTGCGGCTCTTTCAAGGAGTTGAAGAATGCACACAGTAACGCTGATTCCCGGAGACGGCATCGGGCCGGAAGTGACCGAAGCAGCGGTCAAGATCGTCGCCGCGACGGACGTGAAAATAGAGTGGGAACGCATGGAGGCCGGAAGCGAGGTCATGACCAAGTTCGGCACGCCTGTTCCCGATGAGGTCATCAACTCCATCATCAAGAACCAGGTCGCGCTCAAAGGCCCCATCGCCACGCCGGTCGGCAGCGGGTTCGCCAGCGCCAACGTCGCCCTGCGCAAACGCCTCAACCTCTATGCCAACGTGCGCCCCGCCAAGACCTTGCCCGGCGTGAAGTCCCGCTATGAGAACGTAGACCTGGTAGTCATCCGGGAGAACAGCGAAGACCTCTACACCGGCCTGGAGCATATCGTCGTTCCCGGCGTGGTCGAAAGCCTGAAGATCATCACGGAGACGGCCTGCCTGCGGATCGGGCGCTTCGCCTTCCTCTATGCCACGCGCAACCGGCGCAAAAAAGTCACTGCCGTTCACAAAGCCAATATCATGAAGCTGGCCGACGGCCTCTTTCTGGAGTGTATGCGGCGGGCGCACCGCGAATTTCCCGAAGTCGAGTACGAGGAGATGATCGTAGACAATACGTGCCAGCAGTTGGTGATGCGCCCGGAACGGTTCGACGTGATGGTGATGGAGAACCTCTACGGCGATATTCTCTCCGACCTCTGCGCCGGGTTGGTCGGCGGGTTGGGGCTGACGCCCTCTGTCAATATCGGCGAGAACGGCATCTCCCTGTTCGAGGCGGTACATGGCTCCGCGCCGGACATCGCCGGGCGCGATCTGGCAAATCCCATCGCCGTGACGCTCTCCGCCGCCATGATGCTGGCGCATCTCGGCGAGGATGAGGCCGCGCACCGCATCCAGCACGCCGTCGAAAAGGTGCTGGAGGCAGGGGAGGTCATGACCGGCGACCTGGGCGGCACGGCCAAGACCAGCGAGATCACGGACGCCATCATCGCCGCCCTCTAATCAGACCGCTCCCGCGCCAGTCAGTCCTCGGGCTTGCTCCTCGGCATTCTTTGAGATGGAGGACAGCCTGCGCGCAACGTCACGCCCTGCTAGAAGTTGATGGTCGGCGCGGTGACGGGAGTATCCAGGCGATTGAGCGTCACGCCGACCTGCTGCGTCGCCCCCTGTCGCGTCGCCGAGACGGTATAGGTCGCGGGAACGACCCAGAAGAAGTAGTCGCCGTTCGCGTCCGTTGTCGTCGTCCCCAGCGTCGTCGCGCCGACTGCCAGCGTGACCGTGACGTTCGGAGCCGCCGCGCCCTGCGCCGTCACTTTGCCCGTGATGGTATAGGGCGGCGAGGGCATATTCGATCCCACCGGCGAGGCGATGAGGATGTCGCCGAGCGGATTGACGCCATCGGCCAGAATGAACGGCGGGATAATCGGCTTGTCGGTAAACCCGTTCGCCTTGACGACGCCGATGGGCGCATTGGGAACCGTTCCCAGTCCGACCGGCAGATTCGCGAGGGAGAACGTGCCATCCGTCGCAGTCTTCGTCTGCGCGCCCCCGATGATGACCGTCGCGTTGCCGACCGGCTGATTGGTGTCCTGCGTCACCACGCGCCCGGTCGCCGTCGCGGTATAGCCGGTATCCGAGACGAAAATATCGCCGAGGTTGTTATTCTGGTTGGCGGTCAGCGCGATGGTCAGGGTGCGCGGCTTGGCCGGGTCGGCGGTCACCTGGAGCGTCGTCGCGTTGGACGGCACGCTCTGGAACGTGAACGTGCCGTCTCCAGCCGTCGTCGCACTCTGCCCGGCGATGGCGACCGTCGCCGCCGGGTTAGGCGGTAAGTTTGTTTCCGCGCGCAGCACCCGCCCGGAGACCTGCGCCGGAGCCGCATTGCCGCCCCCGCCGCCGCCCCCTCCACAGCCGACCAGCGCGCCCGTCAGGAGCGCCAGAACTATTTTCAGCGCAAATCGCATCGCATTCTCCCAAAACCATTTTGAACCACCGAGGCACGGAGACACGGAGAAAAACAGGAGGAGAGACCGAATGCCTGCCTCGGTACTTTCTTTGTGTGCTTCGTGTCCTTCGCGGACTCTTCTCTCTGTTCTTCTGCTTTTCTCCGCGACTCCTCCGTGTCTCCGTGCCTCGGTGGTTCGATGTTATCGAGCCAGCAGCAGCGGCACAATGGAGCGAGTCTGCTCGCCCTCCGGCGTGCGCGCCGTGATCTCCAGCGTGTAGGCCCCGGCGGGCAGGATGCGGCCCTGCTCGTCCTTCCTATCCCAGACCGCCTGATTGAGACCGGCGGCCGCCGCGCGTCCCGACGCGAGACGGCGCACCAGGCGGCCCGCCTGCCGGATCGCGACCTGCGTCTCGGCGGGAGCCGAGAGTTCGTAGGAGATCGAGACCGTGCTGGCTGCCCGCCCGCCGACGAGGGGCGCATTGGCGACGACATTGGTGATGAGCAGGCGGCTCGCCGTGCGCGGCTCCGCAATGATCTGGAAGCGGCGCTCGGCCCGGCCTGTGCCGACGCGGAACGTGAAGCTGGATGTGCTGTTCATCAGGCGGCGCGTGCCGGTCTCCGTGTCCACGAGGGTCAGGCGCGTGCCGCGCGGCAGCGCCGCCGTATGGCCCCAGGAGAGCGTATAGGTCTGCTCCGCCTGCGGCACGGTCACGACCACATCCCATTCGGCGCGGGTCGCGCTGCGGCGAATGTCCGTGACGAAGTCGCCTCCGCTGCCGCCCGTCCCGGCATCCCAGTCCGCGTGCGGGAAGCGGATGCCGAGCAGCGGCGCGCCGCGCGCGAGGGGCGGCGGGCTGGCGACGCTGAGCGTCGGCACGTAGGACGCATCGCCGCGCGGCGACTGGCCGAACGTCGCGGTGGCGGTGCGGCCTGCCGCATCCCGGACGAAGAGCGGCACGCGCCAGCTATCGCGCTCCCGCGTTGGGGCGGCGGCGCGGGTTCCGATGTCGCTCTTGCTGCCGGAGCGGCGCGCGGCGCGGCTCTGCTGGCTCAGGCTCGGGTTGAGATAGGTCAGCGTGACGCCTTCCGTAACGAGGACGCGCACCCAGTAGCCGTGCCAGCTTTGCAGCGTCTTGGCGGGCAGGGTCGTGTCGTTCGCGTTCGTGATGTCGTGGTAGCCGGTGTCGGGCGTGTAGCCGAAGACGCCTGGCGCAATCCAGCCGTTCGTCACGGCAGCGGCGAACGTCACCGGGGTATCGCCGAGGTACTGGACTTCGATATCGTTATCCAGGTTCAGGTCGCGGTCGGGATACGGCGGGCCGA
>DASRGL010000060.1:0-17061 GCA_035651115.1 Chthonomonadaceae bacterium | reverse complement strand
AAGCCCTCGGCTATATGCAGATCGGCCTGACGGACTACCTCCGCTTCTTCACCAACAAAGATAAACTGAACGTGGAGAACTTTGTCGGCGTTCCCGCTCTCGGCCCGCCTCTGGCGATGGCGCTCGGCGATCCTACCATCGGAGAGCGCACGGACGGCAAGAGCGCGGACGGCAAATATATCCTGTTCGGCGGCGGCATCCGCAGCAACGGCGATCTGAAACTCGCCGGGCCGCTCAACTTCTATTTCAGTCCGGCCCGCCCTATCGAAGGCATCCAGACGACCGGCAAGATCAAGATCGAGACGCCGGACGCGGCCAACAAGTCCGATCAGGTCTTTGTCAACCAGATTCCGAATCCGCCGACGATAGACGTGACCAGGCAGGTGCTTCCCAGCGACGACAAGAACCGCACTACCAACCAGGGCTACGTGCGCGACGGCAGCAGCCAGAGCGATCCCTTCGGGTTCCCCAACGGCATTCCGACGCTGCTTCCGCCGATCCTGGAGACGAAGACGGATGGAACCGGGGTTCTGCGCTATCGCGCGCTGACTCGCGATTCCGGCCAGTGGTTCAATAAGAACAATCAGCGTTACAACACCGGCTGGTACGGCTGGGGGCGCGGAATCTATATTGACAACTTCGGCGACCAGCAGGAAGAGACCTCGCGGCCCGGCATTTCGGGCGGCTATTCGCTGCGCGCCGACTGGCTGAACCCGAACGCGCAGTTTGCGCAGGGCTACTGGCAGGGGCCGTTCTATCGCCCGCCGGGTGTGCTGATCGAACTGCTCGGCGACCGCATCCGCCTCACCCGCAGCGATGACCGCTCGTTCCGCAAGCCGGACGGCACGCCGATCACGGCGCTGGGCGGCAAGGTCATCGAGATTCCGCTTTCCGACCTGGATCGGGACAACTACGTGCTGCCGGACGGCACGCCGTACCCACTGCCGCATCTGGATCGTGACGGCGACGAACCGGACGCCAGCGATCCGACCGGGGCCAACCGGCCGTTCGGCGATAAGCAGTCCTACGGCGTCAACCTGGTCCTCATGGCGGAAGGCAACGTGCGGGTCAAGGGCGCTTACGGCGTCGTGACCGATGCGAGCGGCGGCGGCACGACGCTGCGGATGGGCCGCGTTCACCTGACCATCGTTTCCGGCGGCACGGCCTATATCGAGGGGAACGTCGTCAAGGGCGACGGCTACAAGGGCAGCGACAATGTCCAGCATCTGGAGCGAGCCTCCACCTGCGCGATCCTGGCGAACGACTATGTCTGCGTCAACACGACGATGTTCATGACGCCGGAGAACCAGACGAACGTCTGGACCCGCGTTCCCGGCGACATTGACGCCTACGATGTCGCTATCGGCCTCTCCCGCCCGACCTTCGACATGAGCTGGTCTTTCGGCGTGCCGTACTCGGATGCAACCTATACGACCGGTGGGCAGCCCAGTCCGTTCTTCTTCCTGCTGCGCCATGCGTCGGAGTATCCCGGTCCGTCGTACCTGAACCTGCTGATAAACCCGGCCCAGACTCTCGATGCCGGACTTAATCCGCTCTATCAGTTCAATATCCTGGGCGCGTCGCCGGGAACCTATATCCTCGGCCAGAAGTTCGATCCGAACACCAATACATTCCTCGCGGACGATAACTCGCTCTTTCCGAGTTTCGAGGGACGCGCCTTCCCGCTTCGGGGAACGAATAACGGCGTGAGCGTGGGCAACTTTGCCTCGATTGCGGCTCCGGGCCTCCCGAACCTGTTCCGGTTCCAGCCAGACCAGACGGTGCAGACATTGCAGGGCGTAAGCTTTGCGGGCGCGACCGACTACCTGCTCGGCAGCGCGATGGTGGCCCCGATGGATATTCGCATCGAGGCGCTGCTCTATGCGCAGAACAACTCGTTCTTCGTCATTCCGGGCTATCCGCTGAATCCGAACCCGGCGGATACCGCGCAGGCTTATGTCGCGAATAATAACAGGCGGCCCTCGTACCGGATAGACCCGGTGAGCGGCAACCTGCAGGATAGCCCGGAAGAGAAGCAGGCAAAAGACATCTTCCCCTTCTACAATGACCCGGTGGATGTCCGCATCACGATCTACGGCGCGGTCGCCGAGAACTACGCGGCGTCTGCGGGCGATCAGAAGGCGTGGATGGCGCGGTGGGGCTATATTCCCGCGCAGCACGGTTCGTCCGGCATTGCCATTCCCGACGATCATCTGAAAGGCCATGATCCCGGCCCGAATGTGACCGGCATGGATTACGGCTACGTTCCCGGCGAAGACCGCGACATGGATATTCGCACCGATGCGGAAAAAAGCTACAACGGCGTCGGGATCGCGCGCGGCCTGCGGTTCATCTACGATCCCGCGCTGGCGATGCCCTATCTAAATCCCGCCGACGCCACGCTGGACGGCGAATCCGGCGCCGCGCAAGCCCTGCGGCAGCAGCGCGCGCTGCGCTTCCACACCTGGCAACTGAAAAATCTCAACGGAGAGGTTCTGAGTACCGTCAGGCAGATACTCCCGCCGATGCCGCGCCTGCCGGTCTGCCCCGGCCTGCTCTACTTCGGCGATCCCGACCGGCGGATAGGGACCTAACCCCCGTCCCCCTTCCCTAAAACGCTCCTTCGTCGCTGGGAAGGGGGAGAGTTCGGATTGGAGGCTTTGCCGTTCCTTTGCACGCTGGTGTACGTTGGAAGAGAGGAGCCAGCCGAAAAGGGGGACGAGAGCGCAAGATGGATGCCGTAGACAAAACGCGGATCATAACGCAAGGACGTTCGGGCGGCAAGTATGAGCGGGCCAGGCAGCTACGTCAGGAGAGTACGCCTGCGGAAGCAGCCTTATGGGAACGGCTGAGAACAGGCCGTTTGCATGGTTTGCGTTTCCTCGTCAGCAGGTGATAGATGGCTTCATAGCCGACTTCTACTGCCATGCGGCAGGTCTGGTGATTGAGGTAGATGGGGCCGTGCATGAGGAACGAGGCGAGGCGGATACAGAACGCGATGCTATCCTATCGGGCCGCAATCTAAAAGTTCTGCGGTTCACGAATGCCCGAATAAGAGATGAGATAGAGGCCGTACTGGCAGAAATCCTGACCGCCGCGCTGGAGCGTCTTGAAACGCACAGTCTATTCAGCATAGAGTCCCCCCCTTCCCAGCGAGCTTGCGAACGTTTTAGGGAAGGGGGACGGGGGGTTAGGTCTCAAGGTGATAACGATGACCACACGCGATTCGAACCAGATGCGGGCGCTGTTGGCGCGGCTGCTGGGAGGACTGCTGGCGCTGCTGGCGGTCTTCGCTGCCGTGCCGTCCCAGGCCGATGCGTTCAGCTATGCCAACCAGAAGCGGCAGATCCGGGCGTGCATTCTCTACGGCAACGACCATGATCTTCCGGCGGATAACGACGCCGACCCGGACGACTTCGCGCCGTATACTTTCTATATTCTGGATCGCTCCTCGCTCAAGCCCGCCGGATGGGAGTTCGTCAATCCGCTGGCCCCCAGTTCCGTCACGCCGAGCATGTACCAGCGGATGCAGGCCCGCGCCAACGGCAACGATCCCACGCTCAATCAGGGCCAGGCGCGCATCAATGCCCCGCTGACGAAAAATCTGGCCGCCTATTGGGAAGTCAATATAGATACGGTCGCGGCGAAAGACCTCCAGCAGTTCGACATTATCCTGATCTCCGTGCGCGGCAGCGACCTGCCGAAATTCACGAACGACGCGGCGACGAAGCTGCGCGAGTATGTGGATGGCGGCGGAACGCTCTGGATAGACGATGCGGGCGGCAACGGCTCGACCGGCACGACAAACTTCCCCGTTCCCTTCGGCTTCAATAGCGTGCGGCAGGCGGGGACGGTGGCGACGCTGGCCTCGCTGCATCATCCCTTGGTCAACTATCCGTATCCTATCTCGCCCATCGAGGCGCAAGGACTGGGAGTCAATCCGGGCTACTACCACTCCGGCGTCAAGCCGAACGGCGATCCGGACACCACGCTTGTCAACCCGCGCATCATGGTTCCGGTCGTCTGGGCGGGCAATCCCAGCCTGAGTCGGCCCTACGTCTCCGCAGGCGACTATGGCGCAGGCCATCTGATCATCAGTTCTGCCGGCATCTCCGCCGGTATCAGCAGCTTCGCGGGCGGCGTGACCCTGCCGAAGTATGGCGGCAACGCGGGCGCGGTCAGCGGGGAGAATATCCTGGCGGCGCGGCCCGTAGACCTCAAGTTCGCCTACAATCTGATCGCCTGGACGAGTTCGGTTCCGACGGGCGGCGTGAATGTGCGGCGCAGCACGGCGACCACCGAGAACATCGGCAGCCAGCTTGCGCGCAAGTTCAGCACGATTCCGGTAGCGGCCAATGCCAATAATCCCGGCTCCGGCGCGGTCCTCTATAAGGGCGTCGTCTTCTTCGTGGACGGGAACAATAAGCTGCACGCCTACGACGCCAATCCCGCCGCCGACCTGGACAACGACAAAAACCCGGACGACGGCCTGCCCGATTCAGTCACCGGCGCTTCCTACGATGAGATCTGGAACGTAGACCTGACGGCCAATGGGGTCGCTTCAGGAGATCGCGTCTCCACGCCCACCATCGTCTCCTTCTACGATACGACGAACGGGACGCCGCGCGATCTGGTCACGGTCACGACGAGCAAGGGCGTGACGCTGGCCTTCGACGCCTTCCCGATTGCGAATGGGAAGCTGAACACGACGACGACGCTCGCCTGGACCGCGCAGGGGGCCACCGGCCGGGACATGACGGAGGGCCTGCCGCAGGCGTTGACGGATTCCATGCTCACGCCGTCGCCCGCGCTCTCGGAGGGCGTGCTGTTCACAGTAGTGCGCGATGAGACGAACACGACTGCCGAGACCTCCTGGCGCGTGGCTCCGGTAGACCCGACGACCGGCGCGAGCATCTTCGACGGCAGCGCGTTCAATGGCGGCTCCAACACCACCGTCGCGCCCTCGCCGCAGATTCAGGGCGGCACGGCGGGCCTGCTGTCCGCTCCTGTCGGGCCGCTGACCGTCGGCTATGTCCGCGATGCGCGGACGGGCGCGCTGGATAAGATCGTCTACATCACCTGCGCGCCGATCGTCAACAGCGCGAACAAGTCGGCAGGCTTTGTCAATGCCATCTGGTTCAGCACGCGCAACGAGCCGCTCGATCCGGTGGCCGGTTCCTCGCAGCAGTTCCGTCCGAGAGGCGCGCGCGGCAACGTCCCCTGGTACGCGCCGACGGTCGGCGGCAACCCGGACCTGCTGCCTGTTCTGCATCTGGTGACGCGCGATGCGGCTACAGGAGTCGTCACGTCCACCACGCTCAGATATCCGACGGATTTCTCGGTAGGCTATAGCTCTGGAGCGGGTCTGAACAGCGGCACAGAAGTCACGCTGAACCAGGCGCTTCTCGCCAATCAGACGCTCTATGCGGACTACACGGTAGACTGGCCGGGCGTTGCGGTCGGGAACCCGCGCTCGCTGCCGAAGCCGAGCGACCTGGCGACGTTCGCCACCACGCGCGGACGCTTTACCGCGTTCACGAGCGACCTGATCAATGTGCAGGATACGTTTATTCCCGGCACGGCGGCGCTCTCGCGCGAGGGACTGCTCTATTTCAATGTAAAGCCTCCGTCCGGCGGCACGGCAGATCGCATCTACGGGTTCCGGGAGCAGTTCTTCGCCAACGCGGCGAGCAACGCGAACGATCCGAACCAGCTGGGAGCGCAGGTCGCCTGGATGTTCTCGCCGGTGGATGCGTCGGCCCTCGCCGGATATACCGGAGTCGGCACGCTACAGGCCCGCCTCATCAATAACGATCCGGCGGCGGGCGGGACAGGCCAGGCGCTGACCAGCTTCCAGGCGGTCGGCAGCCCGGCGGTGTCGAACGGCCTTGTCTATGTGGTCGGGAAAGTGGATGGCGGCACGGTCATCCTCGCGCTCAAAGCCAATCCGAATATGACCTTCTCCATCAATCAGCGGCTGCCGGTCGGGGAGCAGGTCACGCTCAAGCAGCCGCTTACGGCGGCAAGCACGACGGGCCAGAACGAGATCACGCTGACCGAGAACCTGGACTTCACGCTGGAGCGGGCGACCGGCACGTTCGAGATTCTCAACGTCCGGCAGCGTCCTACCGGCGACTCCTTCAACCTGGCGCTGCCTATCATCGTGGAGATCGGCACGACGCGCACGACGGTCGTCAACCCGGAGACGGGCTATGGGCCGCTGGACAACTTGCAGTGGTTCCTGGTCATTCCGACAAATCCTGGCCCAGATGTTCCTATTCCGTCCGGTATTGTCCCAACAAGTGGCCCATCCGTCATCGGCAACGCGCTATTTTTCGGTACGGATAGTGGACGAGTAGTGTCGGTGGATCTAATCAACGCGAGGGCTGGAGGACAGGTCAGTCTCTTCCCGAACAAATCGGATGGAACGCCTGATTTCTCGAAACCGCGTGTCCATGTTCAGACGACGCTCGCCTCGGCAACCGACGGCACGCCGGTCGCGCAGGCCATCATCAACCCGCCGGTCGGCACGGCCAACCTGGTCGCGGTCGGCACGCCGCAGGGACTGGCCGCGCTGGAGAACCAGACGACGCTGATTGCGGACGGCTCGCGCCTGCTGGAAGTGGACTCGGCGGGCAATGCGGTGTGGGAACTGACGGCTACGCGGTCCAGCCGCGTCGCGGGCGGGCAACTGCCTATCTATGAGGGCGGCGATGCTCCCGTCAACGGAACGGACGCCACCGGGCGGATCGTGACGCAGAAGGTGACGCTGGCGCGGCCCAGCGTGGCCTATCGCTACACGCTCAACGATTTCATCATCGCCGACACCGGCAACAACCGCATCCTGCAGGTGGACAAGGGCGGCAACGTGACGCAGGAGATCCATAGCCTGCGCAATGACCTGCGGTTCCTGCGGCCCGGCGACCCGATGACGCTCAACCATCCGACCGATGTGCAGACGTTCGTGGACAACCAGACTGGCACCATCGAACTGCCGAATACGGAGACCGGCACGAGCTACCGCTACACCGGGCCGTACTACGCGGTGCATCATGTCATCGCGGACAGCGGTAACTACCGCATCGTCGAGGTCGTCTCCATCTACGGCCCGGATGGGAATCCCATCACGATGCAGACCAGCGACGGCAGTCCGGGGCCGGTCATGCTGAACCAGGTGATCTTCGTGACGCGCTCTCTCGCGGAACAAAACGCGCGCTATCGCTATCGAACTGTACAGCAGTTCCTCGACCCTACGACGAACGGGAACAATCAGTTCTATCTGATCTCGGCGGTGGATAACGAGACGACGGGCGTGGTCAATCCCAATATCACCCGGTCGGTCGGCACAGATGCCAACAGCAACGTCGTTGGGCCGGGCGGATCGCTGGTCGTGATCTACCGGTATCCGCAGCAGGCCGGCGCGAAGGATGGCGATCTCGCGGCGGTCATCAACACGATCGCGTTCGTCAATAATGGCGCGGTGGTATCGCGGCAGCCCATCAGCAACCCGACCTGGTTCAAGCAGTTCACCGTCCAGACCAACGGGATCAACGAGGCGCGCTACCTGCTGGCGGATGCGAATGGCGTCTACGTCCTCGCGCCGCAGCAGGTCAACGGCAAGATCGAGGCGGCAGTAGAGTGGATGCTGTCCAGCGACGACTATTTCAAGATGACAGGGCGTCCGCTGCGCGCGACCAGCATTCAGCGGCTGCCGCAGTCCGATTACCTGGCGGCGACGGATAAGTTCTATCCGCACTATCTGATTACCAACGGATATTCCGGGCCGGATAGTCTTTCGCAGGTCTTTGGCGCGTCTAATATAGTGAACGGGGAGATACGCGGCGAAGTCGTGGAGGTGCGCAGCATAGATTTCTATAACGGCGGCTACAAGCCTCTCTATATCAACGACGGCACGACACTCATTCGGAATCCGAACAGTTCTATCGTCTGGATGGCTCCGAACGAGACGTTCCAGGGCGCGGGCAGGCCGTTCAAGCGCAGTATCGGCTCGACGACCGACGCGACCTCGACCTATCTGTTCGACCAGCCCTCGTTTGCGGACAGGCCGTTTTAGGCTCCCGCCCTCAAGCTGAATTATGACGGAATGAATTCCGGTTCATTGATGAAAAGGGGTTCTCTTTGGACACGGGGTTGAAACCCCGGTCTGGAGGTGCCGAGTCCGCCTGCGCGGACTCCAGCCGGCCTTCGCAGGCTTCGCAACTTCAGACCGGCCTTTTAAGGCCGCGCACAAATCCAACCACACTATTTGTCAATGAACCTGGATTCTATCGCCAACTCTGCCTGCCAAAACCACAGAACAGGGGAGGGACAGGGAGGGGGGCCAATGCACGCAGTCAAGTTCGTCAGAAGAAGGATACGTTCATGAGGCACCGAAGTGCGCTCTTTATGTTGAGAGGGATGTTGTGTGCGGCGGCCCTGCTGCTGGGCCTCGCGGCACAGGCGCAACTCCCGATTACCAGTATAGACTGGCTGCTCGACCGGGGCGGGATCAACTCCGCTCCTGGCGTGAACCCGCCGGCGCTGCGCCAGGGCTACAACGATTTCCTCGCCAAGCAGGGCGCGGCCTTCAAGAACAGCCCCGGCAACGCAGCGCGCAAGTGGGTCTATCCGCCGACGCGCGACCTGGGCGTGGTGGTCATCGTAGACAACCCGAATCCGGACGGCAATAAGCCCAAAGGCCCGGTGGGCGTCACGACGGCGGCCCCGACCGGCCCGGTCGAGCCGGCCAATTCGACCGCGCAGTTGCGGCCCAATATCGGCACGTGGACATTCCCGGCCCCGGCCAACCGCGCGCCCTTCCCCGGCTACTCGTATGCGACGGACACAACGCAGGCGTATACAAATGACTATGCCTATGTCTTTGCCAAGCACAACGATTTCATCGTGACGCGCGGCACGGGCAATACCGGCCCGGCCACTCCTGCGGAACTGGCTCAGCTGCCGAACGCGCCCTCCTACGTCTACAACGCCGTCCACCAGACGCTCAACACGACGGCCATCGGGGGGCAGCCCACGGCGGTCTGGACCTCCGGCACGCAGTACACGGATGCAAACAACAATGTCGTCCCCTTGCCGGTAGGCCGCTACTTCGTGGACATCTACTCTCCCGGCGACGGCACGCAGATCGCGGATCAGAACGGCAACCTCGTCGCGCATCCGAACGTGCTGCGCGCCTTCGTGCGCCTTAGCTGGGGGGCGAACCCGACCGACCCGGTCACCAGCCGCATCTTCCTGGTAGACCTGAGCCAGAAGGGTTGGATCCGCATTCACGGCGGCAGCCTCGGCCCGGCGGCGGTTCCCTACGACGGTACGAACCCGATCACCGTTACGCTCTATTCGCTGACGCCCGACGACATCACGCTCGGCGCAAACAGCCCGTACACGCAGACGCCCATCGTCACGGCGGACGCCGTGCGCTTCACGCCGACGACCAACCAGGGCCGCATTCTCGGCCCTGCCGTCAGCACGTCCAATCTGACGCAGAACCCGCCGGTGGCTCCGGGCGTCTTCCCGGTCTTCTACTTCGCCCGCGAGCAGGTGGTGGACGATACGACCATCCGCTCGGCGAAGAACCCGACGCTGCCGGTGACGGATGCGAATGGCGCCAATCCGCCTATCGCCGATCCGACCGCGACCTCGACGGCCCCGGTCTTCTACTGCGTGGACAACCGGCCGGGCAACACGACTGGCGGAGCGACGCCTGCCGCCGACCGCCTCCGATGGAGATATGTTGGCGTCCCCGACGACAACGCGGGAACCGCCAGCGCCTCTCCGCTGCTGGCGAACGTGCGCTGCCGCGACGGTGTCACGCGCCCGATGGTCTTCTTCGTGACGACCAATCTGGACGGCTCGCTGGGCCGCGTCTACGCGCTCGACCCGCATGGCGGTTTTACCACCTTCGACAACCAGGCTACCAAGTTCACCTGGGCCTACTGGGTCTATCCGTCCTATCGCCCGGCGCGCAACGACACGACGCTGGCGACGAACCTGCCGCCCAACACCGCGCCGCAGTACTACGATCCGAACTATACGCTGCCGAACAACCTGCCGAACACCTACCCGGCGCGTACAAGCATATATCCGGCCTTTGGGTACGGCGCGGACAGCGCCGTTGGCACGGGAACCAGCAACGTCACCTACTACGACGGCGACCTGCAACTGAACAACAATGCGCTCATCGTTCGGGCGAACACGCAGTTGCCGGAGTTCGGCGGCGTGCAGGCTTCGCCGCTGATTACGGACGATCCGACCAATCCCAACGGGGCGCAACTGCTCATCGTCGGCAACATGAACGGGCGTATCTACGCCTTCGATGCGGGCGGCCGCGGCGATTTCACATATAATGCGACCGACAACCATAATCCGTTCAACGGCGTTGCGAACATTCCGGGAACGACGCAACGTATCTGGACGTGGCCGCGCTTCGGAGCGGACAAGTGGCGCTATGTCTCCGCTGCCAACACGCAAGCGCCGGTTCCTGATGACGATCCCGCCAAAGGCGCGTTCCCATCATCGCCCACGCAGAATCCTGCCGCCACGAACGCGCCGGTGATCATCGGCTCGGCGGACGGCCATCTCTACGCGGTCGTCCCGGCGCACGATAACGCGACGCTGATCGTCAACGGCGTTCCCAACTTCACGGAGCGTCTGAACTGGCTCTATCCCGGCCCCGGCAAGTCACTCGGCACGGCGCTCAGCACGGCGGCCATCTTCAAGGGGAACATCTATTTCACCTGCGGCGGGCGCGTCTATGCCGTCAACGAGACCCCGGCGACCGGCACGTTCCCGATTACGAACACGCTCACCTGGGTCTATCCCTGGACGGACAATCCGCCGTTCCCGTCGGCAAACCCGCCGAACGCCAACTCCGATGATCCGAACGACACGACACAGCCGTTGACGAACGGGTTCAACGGAACCGCGCCGGTCGTCGTGGATGGAACGCAGATCGGGACGGGCCTGCCGGATATGTGCTATGTGCTGCAAGGGGTCAGCGGCAAGATACTGGCCCTCAACGCGACGGGCGCGAACGGCAAAACGACGCTCGTGGCCTCTGGCACGACCTCAACAGGAGCCAACTCCCGCAGCACGCCCATTCTCTCGCTCATCACCGGCATGAGAGGGCTGGCCTCGGATAACGGGGCCGCGCAGCATCCCGCCCTCATCTTTGCCGATGACGACGGCGCGATCTGGGCCTTGCGCGCCGATCCTATCGCCCTGACCGCAGGCGGGCCGCAGAACTTCCTCGAAGTCCTGTGGCGGCATCGCGAGACGACGATGCCCCGCAGCGCCTCCGCCATTCTCTCCAATGGCGTTCTCGTGGAGGGAGACGAAGGCGGGCAGTTGCGGGCCTATAGCACCGGTACGGATACTGTCGGGTCGGGTGAACCGCCGGAATACGGTTTCGGCGTCGGCTATACCAGCATTGACCTGCGCGGCCTGGACATCTATAAGAAGGAAGACTGGGATCGCTTCATGCTGACGCCCGCCTCTCCGAACTGGGGCAACCAGGCGACTCCCGCGCACAAAGAGAACGGCACAGGGTTCATACGGACGCTCAACCCGCTGCTGGGAGAACCGACGGCAGGGGCGCTGAACCTGGAACCCATCTTCTCCGACTGGGGCGATCAGCTCTACGTGGCGGCCTACGGCGTCTACCATGCGCAGACGCCGGAAGCGGATGGATCGCCGGGACTGCCGACCGTGACCGTGACCTTCACGTTTACGCGGCCTAACCAGACGACCCAGCCGTTTACCGTCACGGTTCCTGCCGTTCTTGAGCGTCCGGGCCGAAACTTCCCCATGCCCGACGACCTCGGCATCACGGACGGGGAACTTGGTCAGATTCGGATTCGCGGCTTCAATGCGGGAGGCACGGAGCAGGTATTTACCGGAAATAACGGCGCCTATCCCTGGGTCGCCAAAGTCAAGATACCGATCATCCCGGACGCGCAGAACGCGCTTCTGCCGGGCAGCGCCGGCTACCAGATCACGGCGCGGGCGCAGATACAGCAGCCCAATATCCCGCTGGGGGCCGCAGGCGGCTTCACGACCGACCGCAAAGAGTCGAACACGCTGGCGCTCGGCCAGCGCGACTACGAGGGTCTGAGCGTGCCGAACGCGGACACGAGCAACACGCTGGAAGCGCAGCCGTCCCGCACCTTCTACATGACACATCCGCTGGCGCTCTCGATACGCGGCCTGTACGATAGCGATATGACGCAGAACCAGCCGGGCATCATCGGCTGGAGCAACAGGCCGGATGTCAATACGCTGGCGGACAAGCGGGAAGTCCTGGGCAACGGCAACCGCCTGCTCCGCTACAACTCCACCGTCGCCGACGCGATCAAGGCGCTGTTCGCGCCGATTGACATGATCCAGGACGGCTCTTCCGCCTCCTATACGGCGCTGGATAACAACGGCAACCGCGCGCCAGCCTTCTACCTGATAGACCGCAGCAACATGTGGACGATCGGCAGGAAGGTGAGCGCGACTATCTTCGCCCATTCGCTGCGGTTCCGCGGCGGCGCGGCGTCTGTCCTGAACCCGCTGCCCTGGGAGACGATGCCCACCGACGATCAGGAATCGCCGGACTATCCGAGTATCCCGTCGAGCGCGCTCAGCGTCAAGATCAACGGCTCGGAGGCGACGGAGGCCGATGTGCCGCTGAATCCGCCGACCGGCGACATGGATAATCCGCAGAACCGGTTGGCGAACCCGACTCCGGCGGAACTGACGGTCTCCGTACCGAAGTACCAGCCCGCCAACATCAATCGCGGCGTCGTGACGTTCGGCGGCAAGACGTTCGGCGGCAGCCTGACCGACATCAGCGGCAGGGTGCGCGGCGCGAACGGCAATACGGACCCGATCATCGGCCCGATGGTGATGAGTTCCGGCCAGCCGGTCGCGGCGGGCGATGCGCGGGCGTTCCCGGCGGCGGGCTACACCTCGGAGATTCTGGTGGTGGCGCGGCCCGCCAACACGACGGCGAAGCCGCCCGCCTATAGCAAGGAGTACGCCTTCTACGACTCTACGGAAGTCGGCGCCTCGACGATCCCGGAGGCGTACCGTGCGGTGGAGGTCGGCCTGTCCGTACCGCCTACCTTCCGGTTGCGGATGACGGAGCAGACGATAGACCTCGGCCGCGAGCCGCACGGAACCGGCTACAGCGATACCGCCAGCGGCGGCTCGATCTTCGCGCCAACGGGTGTGGGGCCGTATACCACCCAGGCTTCGCCCTGGAACAGCGAGACCGGGTTCGGCGACTTCTTCCGGCCCTTCACGCTGATCAGCGAGAGCAACGTGAATCTG
The DNA here is from genome assembly GCA_035651115.1 of Chthonomonadaceae bacterium. GTDB lineage: Bacteria > Armatimonadota > Chthonomonadetes > Chthonomonadales > Chthonomonadaceae > DASRGL01. The sequence goes on along the minus strand of DASRGL010000060.1, from coordinate 3,729 downwards.
GTGAACCTGCGCATCGCTAAGGCGAAAGGCATCCCCGGTTCCCAGGTCAATATCTCTTCGCTCACCGACAACCCGCCTGCGAACGTGGCGGCGTCGGCGCGGCTGGCAAGCGATCAGGCGGCAGATAACCTGCCCCTCTTCGCGCTGCCGTTTGCGCAGAACGGGTATCCGGGCAACATCGGCATCGTCACCTCGTTCGACCATGCCAACCAGACCAACTCGAATCCAAGCCAGGTCGAGCGCGATCTATGGGGAAGCGGCCTTGCCAACCCGGCGGTCACGGCGGAGGGCATCAACGCCGCCGGACTGACGAGCGACGGCTGGACGGCGGGCTTCCAGCCGCGCCCGGTCGCCATCAAGCCGCGCCCCGGCGATACGCAGGGGCCGACCGTCACGGTTCCGGCAAAGCCGTATGCGTTCTTGCCTACGGACCCGGATGTGCTGAAGCAATTCCAACCGCCACAGATCGGCGTCGCAATCCCGCTCGGAACGCCTATCGGAACCTACTCCAATCCGGTCTTCGCCTACGAGGACAATGTGCCGATACAGTGGCGCGAGTGGGTACAAGCTTCCGGCTCCGGCGCGGCGCTCGGCACGGATGGGGACGGCATTCTGAACGTTGACCCGGCCAATCCCGATCCGAACGCGGCGCGGCCCATCGAAGCCTATAGCGATCCGTCCGCAACGCTCAAGGTGCGCGTGAGCGAGGCCCGCCTGACGAAAGGCGTGACTCCAGGGACAGTGGCGCAGATTGATCCGCTCACGCAGCAGACGTTCGGGGCCGACCTGCTTCCGGCGGCCTTCCGCGAGGCGAATGCCAGTACACCCAACATCCATCTGTACTGGACGACGAACCGGCAGCCGAACGGCACGCCGACGGCGAATTCGCCTTTTGAACTGGCCTATAGCAGTCTGCCTAGCGCCGTCACGCAGCCCGACCCGAACGCGCCGTTCTACTTCCTGGACTACCAGTTCGCGAATCGGGGCAACGACACAACGGCGCAGTGGTGGACCGCGCCGACGGCCTATCCGGGCTATGCTGGGAACGGCGATCCGCTCAATCTGGACAGGTTCTTCCCATCTACCGCCGCCGAGTCGAACGGTTCGCCGATCCTGCCTGGAAAGCGGGTTCCGCAGACGACGCGCTACGCCAGCCCCGCAGTCGCGCAGGCCGTGCGCTCGGATGGCGCGCTGGATAGCGAAGCCTGGCTGTTCTGGCAGGGCGTGGTAGACAAGCTGGCGCAGGGAGCCACGCAAGCCTCCCTGCAATCGAGCCAGCAGGACTCGCGTACCTTCTACGCCCCTCTGGTGAATGGCGTACCGGGAGAGCCGCGCTCATTCCTGAACGACCCGGCGCTGACCAAACTCAGCCCCAGGCCGCTGCTGCTCAAGCTGGATAACGGACAGACGTTCCTGTATCTGTTCTGGCACGCGGGCAACCAGTCGCAGACGACGCTCTACTACAACGTCAACACGACGGCCGGTTTCCCGGCCAACGGTTGGAGCCAGGATCAGAAACTGCCGACGCCCGGCGCGCTGGCCTGGCAGAGCGATCCGTACCCGGTCTATCGCCGGATCGTGACGAACGTGAACGGCACGCCGACCGTGATGGACGCGATTGACGTGGTCTACACGGGCGTCCTGAAGAACCGGCAGGCGGTCGAGGTGCTGCTGACGCGCTATGCCATCAACCGCGTTCCGCCGCAGACGGCAAACGACCCGCCGCTCGGCGCGCTGACCGCTGTACAACTGCCCGCAGTCCAACGAGAGATACTCTCGCAGGTCGGCAAAACGGCGACCTGGGCCGCACGGGATGCCGCCTGGTATCGTCAGGGAACGATCACGCTGGATTACCAGAAGAACGGCGTGGGGGCGCTGCTGCCGCTGGCTTCGGGCCGGGGACGGCTGGACCCGGCCTCCGGGCTGGTCTACTTCGACTCCGCGCTCGGCGGGCAGGTCGTCGTGGATGTCCGCTCCGGCACGGTCAGCTTCCCGAACGTGCCGCCCGGCCCGCAGGATCGGGTGATCGCAACCTACGTCCCGCAGGTGATGCGGCTGAACACGAATCGCGACCAGACGACGGTGCTGAGCAACGGCGTCACGCTGACCGGCGCGGCTATGCCGCTGCAGGGCAATCGCACGAACCCGATCGCGCTGCTGGATACGGGCGTGAATCCACGCTGGAGCCAGAACTCGCCGTCGGTCATCTTCAACTTCACGCCGGACAATAACCATCCCGGCCCGCCGGTAGATCGCCTGTGGGTCCTCTATCGCGGCAGCGGCCTGGATATAAAGTCGCCTGCGGCCGCCTCCATCTACTACAAGTCCCTGCGGCTGATGGTGCGCCTGCCGCGTCCGTTCAAGCTGACCGCCCCGGATGCGAATGGCAGACAGCAGATCGCACAGCTTACGGTGCAGCCGGATGCGGTCCTGGGCCATGCGGTCGGCCCGTATGAAGTAGACTGGGCGCGCGGGCGCATCTACTTCACCGAAGCCGATGAAGGCAACATCGTCAACATCAGCTATATGGGAGACGACGGCCAGACCTACACGCTGAACCAGGCTCCGATTGCCTGGGGCGATGAGATCACCGTGACCGGCGAGGGCGAGACGACCCATGACACGGCGATGGATGTCGGCAACGCCAAGAACGAAGGCCAGGTTTCGGCGTTCAAAGACCCGTTCGGCAGCAAGCTGTGGGTCTTCTGGACGAGTACGCGCGCCGGAACCACCGACCTGTTCTATCAGACGCTGGCGCCGCAGTTCTACACGACGCCGTAGCGCCTGTACCCTCACCCCCTGCCCCCTCTCCCACGCTGCGGGAGAGGGGGTAATTTTTGGCCCCCCACCCTGACCCTCCCCCTGTTCTTGGGAGGAGGGTCAGGGTGGGGGGCCAGGAGAAACCGCTGTGCCGGAACAGAGCTACGACGCCATCGTCATCGGGGCGGGACACAACGGGCTGATTGCGGCGGCGTATCTGGCGCGGGCCGGAAAGCGCGTCCTGGTACTGGAGCGGCGCGAGATCGTCGGCGGGGCGTGCGTGACGGAGGAGGTCTGGCCCGGCTATCGCATCTCGACGGCAGCGTATTTGTGCAGCCTCCTGCGCCCGGAGATCGTCCGCGACCTGGAACTGACTCGCTATGGCTTTGAGGTCTATCGCCGCGAAACGTCCGGCTTTGCACCCTTCCCCGATGGCCGCTTCCTCTTCCTCTATCCCGATGCCAACCGCACGCGCGCCGCGCTGGAAGCCTTCTGCGCCGAAACGCCTGAAGACGTGGACGCCTATTTTCAGTTCGAGGCGGACATCGAGCGCGCGGCGGAGGTCGTGGACGCCTGGATGTTGCGCGAGCCGCCGACGGAAGACGACCTGCGGGCCGCGTTTGCAAGTCACGGGATCGAGTCGCTCTACGCGCCCTTTATGGAAGGCAGCGTGCGCGCCCTGCTCGACGCCCGTTTCCGCAGTGAGCGATTGAAGGCCGTTCTCGCTACCGACGGCCTGATCGGAACCTACGGCGGCCCCTCCACGCCCGGCACGGCCTATGTCCTGCTGCATCACTATCTGGGAACGGTTCTTGGTTTGCGGGGGGCCTGGGGCTATGTGCGCGGCGGCATGGGCCGCATCACGCAGACTCTGGCGGAGGATGTGCGGGCGCATGGCGGCGAGATTCGCACCGGTGCGGCAGCGCGCTCGCTTCTCCCTCCCTCTGTTCTTGGGGGGAGGGTCGAGGA
>DASRGL010000059.1:0-11478 GCA_035651115.1 Chthonomonadaceae bacterium | reverse complement strand
TGACCTGGATCGCCCTGGTCATGCTGACGGCGACGGCGCTGGCCGAGGGGTTGAGCTGGTGGAACATCGAACTGGCGGACGGCAGGCCCGTCTCCGCGCCGGACGCGCCCTCTCCGCACGCGGCCTCCGGCGTGGCGACCTGGAGAGACTATCTGGCCCTCACCAAGCCGCGCGTCATCAGCCTGCTGCTGTTCACGACTCTGGCCGCGATGTTCATCGCCGGACGGCCCGGCCTCTGGCTCTTCCTGGCCGTCGCCATCGGCGGCTATATGGCGGCGGGCGCGGCCAACGCCATCAACATGGTCATTGATCGTGACATAGACGGGCAGATGCATCGCACGGCGAAGCGGCCCACCGTCACGCAGAACATCGCGTCGAGGGACGCGCTGCTGTTTGCGTTCGCTCTGATCGTCGGCTCTTTCGCCCTGCTCTGGGGCGCGGCGAATCTGCTCACGGCGATGCTGGCGCTGGCCGGGCTGGTCTTCTATGTCATCGTCTACACGCTGATGCTCAAGCGGCGCACCTGGCACAACATCGTCATCGGCGGGGCGGCAGGCGCGTTTCCGCCGCTCGTGGGATGGGCCGCCGTCACCAACAGCCTCAGCCCGCTGGCCTGGTGTCTCTTCGCCATCATCTTTGTCTGGACTCCCGTGCATTTCTGGGCGCTGGCCCTGCTCATCAAGGACGACTACGCCCGCGCCGGGATTCCGATGCTGCCAGTGGTCATGGGGGAGCGCGTCACGGTCGCGCAGATCGGCCTCTACGCCATTCTCACCGCGATCATTTCGATCCTGCCGCTGTTCCAGGGCGAGGTGCATCTGCTCTACGTCGTCGCGGCGGCCCTGCTCAACGCCCTGCTGCTGCTGCGGAGCCTGCAGCTCTATCAGCAGCCGGATCGCCCGCGCGCGGTCGCCCTGTTCCACTACTCGATGATCTACCTGGCCCTGCTCTTCCTGGTGATGGCGCTGGATCGCTCGATCCTGTAGCAAGAATTCTGCGAAAGATTCATGGATTCAAGGAGGAAATCGAACGCCACATCGCGTAATGACGTGTGCAGCCGAAGGAAAAGCGACCGGGCAGACGAAAAAAATCCGCCTGCGCTTGCCTTGAAGTTCCGGTTTATGCCATAATGAACCCAGGCTCGCCAGGTTCGGGCTGCCCCAGGGCGCTTTCCAGCGTTCCTAATCCAGACGTGGACAGGCGAAACACGACCGCCGGACTGCCGGTGGGGGTTTCGTCTCCTTCCCTCGAAACCATGTTGTTCTTCAGGCGCGCCCCTCGCCAGCGTCCCCTTGCACGTAGCGGACAGTGGACCTTGTGCGCCAAAACCAGGTACGCCGACCCGCAAGACTTCCGGGCGATGCTATCATCGCGCCCGTTCGTGAAAAAAGGCACAAAACCGTTCGCGTGTTGACTCTCCGAGGGCGCGCAGGTATACTGGACGGCAACCGCGTCGTCTCTTCGTCGCCTGATGCAGGCGTCCTCGACCTGAATGTTCTCAGAATTGGAGTGCGTAGATGGCTCAGGTTTTCCATCCCGGCATGAACACGATCTCCAGAGTGAGCATCCTGCTCGGCATCACGCTGCCTGTGGCGCTTCTGGGAGCGACCTCGGCGATCACCCGCTCTGGCTACAACACCAAAGTGGACATTCCCCTCGATCAGCCCGTGCCGTTCAGCCACCAGCATCATGTCAACGAACTGGGCATTGACTGCCGCTACTGCCATAGCTCCGTCGAAAAATCCGCCAACGCGGGCGTTCCTCCGACCCATACCTGCATGTCCTGCCACTCGCAGATATGGACGAACAGCCCGCTGCTGGAGCCGGTGCGCGAAAGCTATCGCTCGAACACGCCCATCAAGACCGCCAGCGGCGAACTGGGATGGAACCGCCTCAACAAAGTCCCCGATTTCGTCTATTTCAACCACAGTATCCACATCAACCGGGGCATCAGTTGCAATATCTGTCATGGGCCGGTGCAGAACATGCAGTTGGCCTACAAGGGCAAGCCGTTCTTCATGGTCTGGTGTCTGAACTGCCATCGCAACCCGGAAAACTACGTGCGGGATATGAGCGATCCCAAACAGAACATCTTCAACCTCTACCGCAAGTTTCAGCGGAACGAGCCGCTGTCGGCGGAAGAGTACGCCATCTCACTGGGTCACGAGTACCAGCGCTCGCCGCAGGAACTGGAAGAGGGCCGACGGGTGCTGGCAAAGTATCATGTCAAGAAGGCGCAGCTTACCGACTGCTGGGTATGCCACCGGTGACGGCCAGAGGGCTGTTCTGACGGTTCGATTAGGTGTGTAGAGACGATGGACAAACATAACCAACAACCTCTCGATCTGACGGCGATCCGCAAGCGCCTGGAATCCAAGCAGGGGCCGCAGTACTGGCGCAGCCTCGAAGAACTGGCCGAAACTCCGGAGTTCCAGAAGTTTCTGGAGGACGAGTTCCCCCACCGCGCCTCCCTGCTGGATCTAGACCGGCGGCAGTTCCTCACGCTGATGGGCGCGTCGCTGGCGCTGGCCGGGCTGTCTGGCTGCCGCTACATGCCGCAAGAGAAGATCGTTCCCTACGTGCAGGCCCCCGAAGACCGTGTCCTCGGCGTGCCGGCCTTCTACGCCTCCGCGATGCCCTTCCAGGGCTACGGCCTCGGCCTGCTGGCCCGCAGCAACGAAGGCCGCCCGACCAAGATCGAGGGCAATCCCGACCATCCGGCCTCGATGGGCGCGGCCAACGTCTTCATGCAGGCGTCCGTCCTGAACCTCTACGACCCCGACCGCTCCCAGAACGTCACCACCCAGGGGGGCGACATCAGCAGTTGGGACGCCTTCCTGCGCGCCGCCAGCGAGGCGGTCGCCAATCAGCGCGCCAGCGGCGGCGCGGGCCTACGCATCCTGACCGAGACCATCACCTCGCCGACGCTCGCCGAGCAGTTGCAGAACGTCCTGCGCGCGTTCCCGGCGGCCAAATGGCATCAGTACGAGCCGGTCAATCACGACAATATCCGCGTCGGTTCCCAGTTGGCCTTCGGCGAGATCGTCAACACGATCTACCACTTCGACAAGGCCGACCGCATCCTCTCGCTCGATTCCGACTTCCTGCTCACAATGCCCGGCAGCGTCCGCTACGCCTGGGATTTCGGTAACCGGCGGCGCGTCCGCACCAAAGCCGTCTCCCCGGCGCAGCCTGCCAGCACGGAGATGAACCGCCTCTACATGGTGGAAAGCACCGCGACCATCACCGGCGCGAAGGCCGACCATCGCCTGCCGATGCGCGCCGGCGAGGTCGAGGCGTTTGCCCGCGCCGTCGCGCAACAGCTGGGCGTGGATGTCGGAGGGACTGCCGCCGCGCCCGCGTCCGCTCCCGCCGACTGGATCGCGGCGCTGGTGAAGGACCTGCAGGAGCATAGGGGCCGCAGCGTCGTTATCGCCGGGGAGTACCAATCCCCCGCCGTCCACGCGCTGGCCCACGCCATGAACGCCGCACTCGGCAATGTCGGCGCGACCGTCACCTATACCGCGCCGGTCGAGGCGAACCCGACCGATCAGTTGGCCTCGCTGCGCGACCTGGTCGGCGACATGCAGGCGGGCAAGGTGCAGATGCTCGTTATCCTGGGCGGAAACCCGGTCTTCAACGCGCCTGCCGACCTGGATTTCGAGGGGCAGCTTACCAAAGTGCCGTTCAGCGTCCACCTGAGCCTCTATCAGGACGAGACCTCGGCGCAGTGCCGCTGGCACGTGCCGGAGGCGCACTATCTGGAAGCCTGGAGCGACGTGCGCGCCTACGACGGCACGGCCTCCATCATCCAGCCGCTCATCGCGCCGCTCTACGAAGGCAAATCCGCGCATGAACTGCTGGGCGCGCTCTTTGCGCAGGCGCGACCGGGCTACGACATCCTCCGCGACTACTGGGCGCGACAGAACCCGACCGATTTCGACAGGTTCTGGGAGAAGACGTTGAACTCCGGCGTCGTGGCCGGAACCCAGGCCCCGGTCAAGCAGGTCACGCTCAAGCCGGGACTGGGCGCGCGCCTCCCCGCAGCCCAGCCTCCGACGCCGGACGCCAACACCCTGGAGATCGTCTTCCGGCCCGATCCGACCATCTGGGACGGGCGCTGGGCCAACAATGGCTGGCTGCAAGAACTGCCCAAGCCGCTGACCAAACTGGTGTGGGATAACGGAGCCATCCTCAGCCCCGCCACTGCCGAACGGCTGAACGTGACGCAGCAGAGGAACCTGGAAGCCTCCTTCGACGGCTGGAACCCGTTCGTGGAACTGGCGCATGGCGACCGCAAGCTGAAGATTCCCGTCTTCGTGCTGCCCGGTCATCCCGATAACGTCATCACCCTCTACCTCGGCTACGGCCGGACGAAGGCGGGACAGACCGGCAACGCGACGGGCTTCGACACCTACCAACTGCGCACTTCCGATGCGCTCTGGGCCGTCCCCGGCGTCAGCCTCAACCCGACCGGCGATAAGTACCAGTTGGCCAGTACGCACTATCACAACTCGGTGGATATGCAGGGGCGCGACCCCGTCCGGTTCGCGACGCTGGAAGAGTTCAAGAAAGAGCCGGACTTCCTCAAGCATGATGAGGAGGTCCACCCCTCCGAGAACACGCTCTACGACCAGACGAAGGGCCAGACCGAAGACAACCAGCGGGACTACAACGGATTTGGCGCGTATTCCTGGGGCATGTCCATAGACAATAACGCCTGCATCAGTTGCAACGCCTGCGTGACGGCGTGCCAGGCGGAGAACAACATCCCGGTCGTCGGCAAAGATCAGGTCATTCGAGGCCGCGAGATGCACTGGATACGTATAGACCGCTACTTCGAGGGCGGCCTCGACAATCCCCGCGTCTTCTTCCAGCCCGTTCCCTGTATGCACTGCGAACTGGCCCCCTGCGAGCCGGTCTGTCCCGTCGGCGCGACGGTTCACAGCCATGAGGGGCTGAACCAGATGGTCTATAACCGCTGCGTCGGCACGCGCTACTGCTCGAACAACTGCCCGTACAAAGTCCGCCGCTTCAACTTCCTCAACTACGCCAACGACTTCTCTATTCCCGTCCTGAACCTGGTGCATAACCCGGACGTGACGGTGCGCTCGCGCGGTGTCATGGAGAAGTGTTCGTACTGCGTGCAGCGCATCAACGCGGCCCGCATCGAGGCCAAGAAGGACAACCGCGAGATACGCGACGGCGAGGTACAGACGGCCTGCCAGCAGACCTGCCCCACCCAGGCCATCGTTTTCGGCGACATCAGCCGCCCGGCCAACGTGGTCGCCAAACTCAAGGCCGAGCCGCACGACTATAGCCTGCTGGGAGAACTGAACACCCGGCCCCGCACGACTTACCTGGCCGCGCTGGGCAATCCGAACCCGGAGATAAAGTCCGGCGAACCCGCCGCGACGAAATCCTGAGACCAAGACGGAGTTACGTAAGGTGCAAACCGAACACAGCACACAACCGCTGGTGACCGCCGCGCATCGGAACGGATGGCGCGAACAGTTCATCGAGGGAGACCATACCGACGAGACCATCGGCAATAAGATCAGCAATGTCGTCCTGGCCCAGAAGCATCCGATGGCCTGGTTCATCGCCTTCGGTATCGGCTTCCTCCTGCTGAACATACTGATGGTGGCCCTCGGCTGGCTGGTCATCCGGGGAACCGGCATCTGGGGCATCAACGTTCCGGTCGGCTGGGGCTTCGCCATCATCAACTTCGTCTGGTGGATCGGTATCGGCCACGCCGGAACGCTGATCTCGGCTATCCTGCTGCTGCTGCGGCAGCGATGGCGCAACTCGATCAACCGCTTCGCCGAAGCCATGACGCTGTTCGCCGTCATGTGCGCCGGTATCTTCCCGCTCTTCCATACGGGGCGTCCCTGGGTCGCCTACTGGCTGTTTCCCTATCCCAGCGTCATGGGAGTCTGGCCGCAGTTCCGCAGCCCGCTCGTCTGGGACGTGTTCGCCGTCTCGACCTATATCACCGTGTCGGCGCTGTTCTGGTTCATGGGCCTGATTCCCGACTTCGCCACGCTGCGCGACCGGACGCGCAACAGAGCGGCGCAGGTCATTTTCGGAATCCTGGGAATGGGGTGGAACGGCTCCGCCAAGCACTGGCAGCGTTACGAGACGGCCTATCTGGTTCTGGCCGGGCTGTCCACGCCGCTGGTTCTCTCCGTCCACTCCATCGTGAGCCTGGACTTCGCCGTGTCGCAGATTCCCGGCTGGCACGCCACTATCTTCCCGCCCTACTTCGTCGCGGGCGCGGTCTATGCCGGATTCGCGATGGTGCTGACCCTGGCGATCCCCGTCCGCGCCTGGTACGGCATGAAAGACTTCATTACGATGAGGCACATTGACTGGTGCGCCAAGATCATGCTGGCGACCGGCCTGGTCGTCTTCTATGCCTATATCTTCGAGGTCTTTTATGCCTGGTATAGCGGCGACAAGTACGAATGGTTCATGATCCATAATCGCATGACCGGCCCCTACGCCGTCTACTACTGGATGCTGATCGCCTGCAACGGCGTGATCCCTCAGATACTCTGGTGGAACAAAGCGCGCCACAATCTTGTAGTGGTCTTCCTGATCTCTCTGGTCGTCAGCCTCGGCATGTGGCTGGAACGCTTCGTCATCATTCCGGTCAGCCTGCATCGCGACTTCCTGCCCTCGTCATGGGGCATGTACTATCCGACGTTCTGGGACTGGATGACCTATCTGGGAACCTTCGGGCTGTTTACGTTCATGATGTTCCTGTTCATCCGCTTCGTGCCGATGATCAACATCTTCGAAATGAAGGTCTTGCTGCGCGAGCAGGAGGGTGGCGATCATCACGATCAGGGGGATGGACATCGGGCGGACGGCCATGCGCCGGTCAGCGCGGAGGTCGCCGGAGAGCATGTATAACCAACGGCCCTGGGGGGCGGCTCCCGCCGGCGGAGCGGCCCTGCCGCAGGGCGCGCAGGGTGGACAGTGATGAGGAAAAAGACAGCGTCTCTCTATGGCCTGGTGGCCGAATTCAAAGACCCGGACGATATTCTCCGCGCGGCGAAACGCGCCCACGAGGCGGGGTATCGGCGTATGGACGCCTATACGCCCTTTCCCGTGCATGGCCTGGATGAGGCCATCGCGTTCGAGGATAACCGGGTTCCCTGGACGATCTTCCTCTGCGGGCTATTGGGGGCCGCAGGCGGCTATCTGCTCCAGTACTACGTATCGGTCCTGGATTTTCCGATAAACTCCGGCGGACGTCCCTATCATAGCTGGCCGGCCTTCATTCCCGTCACGTTTGAGTGTACGATTCTGCTCGCCTCCTTCGGGGCCTTTTTCGGGATGCTGGCCTACAATGGCCTGCCCAAACCCTATCATCCGGTCTTCAATGCGCCCCGCTTTGAACTGGCGTCGCAGGATCGCTTCTTCCTCTGCATCGAGGCCGCCGACCCGAAGTTCGACCGCGAGGAGACGGAACGCTTTCTGGAGAGCCTGAATCCGCAACTGGTTTCGGCGGTGGAGGAGTGAGCGCGATGCGGATGCGAGAGAGAGACGCCCTGCGACCCCGGCGATTCAGAACGGCCATGACGATGGGACTGGCGGCGCTGGGCGCAATGTCCCTGACAGGCTGCCATCTCGACATGTGGATTCAGCCGAAGGCCAAGCCGCTGCAGAATAACACCTTCTTCGATAACGGAATGGCCTCCCGGCCGGAAGTGCCGCATACGGTCATCCATATCGCCGACAGCGAGCCGATGCGCGCGGACAATCCCTTCTATACCGGGTTTGCCAACGGCAAGCTGGTCACCCGGATTCCCGATCAGGCGCTCCAGAAGTTCAACGGCAGCCTGCAGGCCATGATGGAGCGCGGGCGCGACCGCTTTACGGTCTTCTGCACGCCCTGTCATGGCGCGACGGGCGATGGCAACGGAATGATCGCGCTGCGCGGCTTCTCGCTGCGCAGGCAGCCGGGCAACTATCACACGCGCCGCCTGCTGGAAGCGCCGGACGGTCACTTCTTCGATGTCATGACCAAAGGCTACGGAACGATGTACAGCTACGCCGCGCGCATCCCGGCCCCGGAAGACCGCTGGGCGATCGTCTCCTATATCCGCGCCCTGCAACTGAGCCAGAACGCGACCCTGAACGATGTGCCGCCGGAGGAGCGGCAGAAGCTTGAGGCGGCTCCCAGCGCGCCGACAGGAAGTGAGCCGGTACGACCATGAACCATGCAGACCTCCCTTATACTCTCTGGCAGTCGCTGATCTTTACCTGGACGTTCTGGATGAGCGTGACGTTGGGCTGCTACGGCCTTGTCCTGCTGCACCATACCGTGCGCGGCAGTTGGGGCTACCCTGTCCTGCGGATCGCGGAGGCCGGTTCCAAGCTGATCTTTCCGATGGGCCTGGTCTATCTGGCGATCTTTTTCCTGGGCAAGGAGGCCATCTATCCCTGGTCGCATCCCGGCAGCGACCCGGTTCTCGTTAGAAAAGCGTCCTATATGAACTGGGCCTGGATTCGCACGCTGATCTACTGCGGCATCTGGGCGCTGACCGCCTGGGTGGTCAATAGCTCCTCGAAGCGGCAGGATCAGACGGGCGACGTGCGCGAGACGCAGAAGCGCACGAACCTCAGCGCGCCGAGCCTGGTGTTCTTCGTCATCTTGCTCACCTTCGCCTTTACCGACTGGGTGATGTCTCTGGAAGCCCACTGGTACTCGACCATCTACGGCTTCCTGTTCATGGCCGACTCCGGGCTGGCGGCGCTGGCGTTCGTGACGATGGTGGCCCTGCGGCACGCCGACCGGGAACCCTACAAGAGCGCCATCAACCGATCGGTGGTGCGCGACCTCGGCAACCTGTTACTGACCTTCACGATGGTCTGGGCCTACTTCAACCTGTCGCAGTTCCTGATCCAGTGGTCGGGCAACCTGCCGGAAGAGGCGTCCTACTATGTCAACCGCAACAGCGATGTCTGGCGGTGGCTGGGAGCCTTCCTGATCTGCGGCCAGTTCTTCCTGCCGTTCCTGCTGCTGCTCTCGAACCGGACGAAACGGACGCCGGGCATCCTGCTCAACGTGGCCCGCTGGATCTTCTTTGTGCGTATCCTGGACATCTTCTGGATGACCGTCCCGACATTCCGACCGAGCGGCCCTAGCATCGAAATGCTCTATGACCTGGGCGTTTTTGTCGTGTTCGGCGCGATCTGGCTCGGCGCGTTCAGTCTCTTGCTGAAGCAGAACGCCCTGTTCCCGAAACATGCGCCCTATGTTCCGCCGCAGGCCGGGGAGGTACTGGAACATGCGTCATGACGAGTCCCACTCCCGCCCCCCGCGTCAGGGGCCGGGTTTCGAGATGCGCGATGTCGCGCTCGATGTGCTTATCAAATGGGGGATCGCCCTGTTCGTGTTCGTGGGCCTCTCCTCGGCGGCCGCCTGGGTCGCCTATAAAGTGTTCGCTCCTGAAGACCCGAAAGCCGCGCGGCTGGCGTCGCTTCCCTTCTCGGAGAAGCGTCCGCCAGAACCGCGCTTGCAGTCCGATCCGAAGATAGACATACAGAAGTTTCGTGAGGAAGAGGACAAGGCGCTGCACAGTTACGGCTGGGTGGATAAGAACGCGGGCATCGTCAAGATTCCGATCGAGCGGGCGATGACGCTCCTGGAGCAGCGCGGGCTGCCGACGCCTCCTGCCAACACACACTTCCAGGCGAAGCCGGCTCCTGCCCCTGCCGCTGGATCGGAAGGCTCTGCGCGGAGGCCCATACCGCAGGAGACTCCGCCGACCGCGCCGGAGGGCGCGGGCATTCCGGGCGCGGCAGGCAGCCCCCCGCAGGGCAGCCAGCAGGGGGCGCCAACGGTTCCCCCGACGACGGTTCCCGTTCCGCCGCCAGGCCGTTAGGAAAGAATCGAGGTTAGAAAGATGGCCTGTTTGTCCTTGCGACCGAAGGTCGCCTCTGCTTGGAAAAAGACGCTATTGTGCCTGGCCGCGCTCTGCGCTGTCGCGCCCGCCGGCGCGCAGCTCGGCTCCGCCAGCGCGCGCAACCCGACCCTGGACCCTGGACGCGACATGATCAACGCGACGGGGCTGGACCAGAAGCTCGATGCGCAGGTTCCGCTCGATACGCCCTTCCGCGACGAGACGGGCAAGGTCGTGCCGCTCAGCGCGTTCATCCATGATAAGCCCGTGATGCTGGTGATGCCCTTCTACAAATGCACCGGCGTCTGCACGCTCGAACTCAACGGCATGGTCAAGGCGTTCAAGAACTTGCGCTTCCAGCCGGGCAAAGAGTTCGATGTCGTCATCGTCAGCATCAATCCGAAAGAGGGGCCGGAACTGGCCGCCGCGAAGAAGCAGCAGTATCTCCAACTCTACGGCCACCCGGAGACCGCCAAAGGCTGGCACTTCCTGACGGGCGAGGAGGCCAACATTCATCGGCTGGCGGACGCGGTCGGCTTCCGCTATATCTACGACGCCAAGTTCGACCGCTATTCGCATCCCGCCGGTCTGATGGTCATCACGCCGCAGGGCAAGCTGTCGCGCTACTTCTACGGCTCGGACTACAACCCGCGCGATATGCGCTTTGCGCTGATGGAGGCGTCCGAGAACCGGATCGGCTCGTTCGTGGAGGCCATCCAACTCTACTGCTTCCACTACGACCCGACGACCGGCAAGTACGGGCTGGTGATCACCCGGATCATTCAGATCGCGGGCGCGGCGACCGTGCTGATCCTGGGCGGTCTCATCTTTCTGCTGTTCCGTTATGAGCGGAAGCACCGCATCGGCGCGCTAGCGCCCAAGCCACAGAGCCAGATGCCGGCGGATATTCGCTAGACGAGGACGCGCTGGAGCCTATATCTATGGGTGATTTCATCAAAAACCTTCCTATCCTGCCGGACCAGGCTTCGACCTTCGCCTCAGAGTACGACCTGCTGTTCTGGACGCTGACGGCGCTGACGATCGTCTTTACGACGCTGGTGCTGCTGATGCTGATCATCCTGTCGCTGCGCTATCGGCGGGGCGCGCAGGTGGATCGCTCGCGCCCGGTACACCACGACATCCGGCTCGAACTGACCTGGTCGTTGGGGCCGCTGCTGATCGGGCTGGCCGTCTTCGTCTGGGCGGCATGGCTCTTCCCCAGAGCCTATCGGCCCCCGGCCAACGCGGACGAACTGTTCGTCATCGGCAAGCAGTGGATGTGGCATATCCAGCACCCGAACGGGATCCGCGAAAACAACGAACTCCACGTTCCGATCGGACGGCCCTTCAAGCTGACCATGATCTCGCAGGACGTGATTCACAGCTTCTTCATTCCGGCCTTCCGGCTCAAGCGCGACGTGATTCCGGGCCGCTACACCACCGCCTGGTTCGAGGCGACCAAGCCCGGCAAGTACCACCTCTTCTGCGCCGAGTATTGCGGAACCAACCACTCCGAGATGGGCGGCTTTGTCTATGTGATGAAGCCAGAAGACTATCAGCG
>DASRGL010000058.1:0-11769 GCA_035651115.1 Chthonomonadaceae bacterium | reverse complement strand
CTCCGCGACCAGCACGCCCTCCTCACGGAAAGCGGCGACCTGTTCGGCGGTCAGTCCCATCGTTCTCTCTCCTTGTCATTCGCATGAATTCGGGCGGCGAATTACCGCTCATCCGCCAAAGAAGTTGTAGGTACGCATATTCAGCAGCAGGCTCATCAAGGCCCAGGCGCTCCCCATCACGCAGTCGCCCAGGATCAGGCCCAGAAAAAACGGCAGAAACTGCCGGTAACTGCGCAGTCCGCCATAGCGCATCGTCAGCCCCTTGAGGACCCAGGCGATCACCATCGGCAGCCAGACCAGGTTGATAGACCAGGAAGACGAGATCGCGTAGCCGATGGGATGGAGCGGAAACCCGAAGTAGCGCAGGCGGAAGAAGAACAAGACCATCGTGGTCAGCAGGCCGACGCCCATCGCCATCGTCGCCCCGATATTCGGATGCATGTCCTTCGTGCCGCCTGCCCAGGTACTGATGCGCTCGTAGGCTTCCTGTCCCTGCCAGATGCCCTGATTGAACTTGGCGGCGGCCCCGAACTGATACGCCTGATGCTCGATCGCCCAGAACGTTCCGAGAACGGCCAGCACGGTCGCCAGCAGGATCGCCCCGAACATGCGCCGCGCGTTCAGGCTCCGCAGCCGCGCCATCTGCAAGCCTTCCAGCCCGACCGGCATCGTGTCGCCGCGATGGGCGCGCGTCAGCGAGAAGGTGAAGGTGAAGAAGGCCAGATCGCTCTGCCGGAACGAGGAGACGCCGAGGGCGCGGGGCAGCATACTGTCCGGCCCCATGAAGTGGAAATCGTGGACGGGAGCGCCCAGTTCCGCCCGGATGCGCGTGACGACGATGATGGTGGGAATATAGATGGCGAAGAACGCCGCCGCCACCCACCAGGCCACGTGCGCCGCCAGGCAGAAACACATCAGCCCGATGAGCGCGACCCCAATACCCAGCAGGGCCGTGCGCTCCGAGAGGGCTTCTTGTGGCCCCTCACCCCCTGCCCCCCTCTCCCACGCTGCGGGAGAGGGGGAAGAGTCAGTGTTTAGCTCTCCCCCTTCCCTAGCTCGAACACGCTTTATCGTTCGGGCGGGTAGGGAAGGGGGACGGGGGGTTAGGTCAAACGCCCTTCTCCAGATCTGGGCATAATAACGTCGTCCCGTCCAGAGATAGAAGAGAAACAGGCCGAGGATGGAGCCAAAACCCTGCTCCTTGATGAACGGGAAATCGGGCGTGGTGTCCCAGGCCATCGCGTTTGAGACGACAAGCTGCCCTTTCCAGAGCAGGAAGAAGAACCAGCAGGAGAAGAGCAGGTCAAGGGGCAGCAGGTAGCTCAGGCCGAGGACCAGAGGGTAGAGCGTGACGGGCATCCAGTCTATCGCGCTCCAGGGCTTGGCGGTCAGCATCGGTTTGAGGTCGGTGATGCCTAGAGGCAGCGACGGCAGCGAGGGGTAGAGAAAGGCGATGCCGTTCCAGAGGCTCAGCCCGGCAGCAATGGCAAATCCGCTCCACATCAGCCTGTTGGTGAAGAAGGCGGCTCCGATGCCGTTCTCGGTCATCTCCATCGGCAGCCAGATGATGGGGAAGGTCAGCCGCTCCCGGTCGGCCCATTGACGGCGCACCAGCACGTTGATGCAGTGCGCGACGAAGAGCAGCAGCGAGAAAAACAGCGTCCAGGCCAGAATGGGTGTCATCCAGGTACGCAGCACGTCCCAGCGATAGAAAGTCGAGTTGCCGAGATAGTGGCCGCGCAGGATGCTGCGGTCGCGCACCACCAGCCAGTCCGGGAAGGCGTCCAGGAAGGAAGTCCAGCCGTTCGTCGCGCCAAACCAGGCTCCGTGCGGAATCGTCTGCGCCAGAATGCCAATGCCGTCCAGCCCGGAGATGCCGGTCGAGATAGCCAGCATGGTATAGAGCGTCAGCAGTTCGCCCTGCGAGAAGGCGAGACGGGGCGCGAAACGGCGCAGCAGGGCGTTGATGCCGACGAAGAGGAACAGCAGGAAGACGACGTTGGCGAACAGCGAGATGGTGGACGGATACGGGCCGAACATCACCCGCTCTAAGCGCACGACCCAGAAGGCGTTGAGGGGCGTGAGCAGCGCGCCGAGCGCGATGGCCCGCACGGTGATGCCGCGAGCCGCTTGCGCCGGGAAAGGCGCTGGGCGTTGGGCATTGGGCGTCAGGGGTTGGCGTTGCGGTGTGACCATAGGTAAGAGCGGGCGAAAGCGCGGGCGCTACTCCGCCTTCGGCTTCAGAACGTGGGCGGCGGCGTGATCTACCGAGTCCTTGTCCCAATACAGTACGTGTTCGATGACCTCGCGGATCGTGGTTTCGCCCTCTTCCGGGCGTCGGTCCAGCGCCTCATCCGGCAGGCCGAGCAGCGCCGCCACAAGCGCGGCGCGCTCCCGATACCACTCCGCCAACAGGCGATGCGCCGTATCGCCCTGCATGACGCCGAGTTCCCAGCGTTTGGTCGCGACCTGTCCCAAATGCATCCGATCATGCTCGATGTTATGCGCCAGCAGCCCGCCAAGCGTCTTTCCGACCGCGCACCCGTGATCGTCGTACAGCGCCATATCTTCCGCCGTCACGCTGCCAAACGTCTCCAGGGTGGCGTTCATCTGCGCCTGAAGCCGCCGTATCAGTTCCCAGACCTGGGGGTTCTCCACGTTGCCCTTCCTTCCTTCAATCTGGATATGCCCTGTTTCTTCGCCGCAGGAACCGCCGTTTCCTGTGTCGAAGAAGAGCCGGGTACTGAAAGTACCCGGCTGTGGGGCCTACGGCCAACCGTCCTCACGGACGGGATCCCATTTGAGGCTTGAATCTTCGTATCGCACCGATCTGCATACGCAGGAACAGACTTTCTAAAACAAGTGCGTCCGGCAGGACGCTTGGCGGCACAGCCGCCCTCCAGACGGGTCTTTTATAGGCCCGGCACAATCTCATGGAACTCGAACTCAGCCTGCCGACCGCTTCCGGCGTCGCCACCTATCCGCCCGGCGCGACCTTTGGCCCGCGCACGATGCGCGACTACGAGTTCGTCTGGGTCATCGAGGGCGAAGTCGAGTATCGCTGGGGCGCGCAGTCCGCCGCGGCCCCGCCGGGCGCGATCGTGCTGTGCCGTCCGGGCGCGGTGGACTTTTTTCGCTGGGACCCGCGCCAGCGCACACGGCACGGCTATTTTCATTTCAACATTCTCGCCGCGCCGCGCTACTGGCCGCCGCAGGCGCACTGGCCTCTTGTCCGCTTGCCGGAAGAGGGCGACGTGCTGCGCCCTCTGTTTCGCCACCTGCTCACCTGGGCCGGACACGGCGACCCCGAACAGCAGCGGCTGACGATGGCGACTCTGCTGACCGCGTTCCTGACCGGGGAGATCGCATCGGGCGACGTGCCGCGCGAAACGCTGCCGGAGGCCGTTGAGCGCGCCTGGGCCTATATCCATCGCCGCCTGGAAGACGAACCGGCGGCTCCCATCGGCCTGGCGGAACTGGCGGGCGTCGCCTGCGTCACGCCGGAGCATCTCTGCCGTCTGTTCACGGCGTCCCTGGGCCGCTCGCCGGTGGAGACGGTGCGCCTGGCCCGCCTGGATCGCGCCGCCGTGCTGCTGGCCCGCAGCAACTACGCTATCAACGAGATCGCCGCGCTCTGCGGGTTCGCCAGCCCGTTCCACTTTTCCCGCCGTTTCCGCGAAGCCTTCGGCCAGTCGCCGAGCGCGCTGCGCAAGGCGATTCAGGCAGGCGCGACACCGCCGACTCCGCGCCTTTTACGCTTTGAGCGCCGGCACGTCGCGGAGTCCTGAATCAATTTCAGGCAGGTTTCGGCTAACCGCATCCATTCTCGCGCCCCGCGATTCGCGTTATACTGTGGGCAAAATAGACATGACCCCGTCCCCCTGGATGGGGGTTATATCCCAGGAGCATCCTCATGACCATGATGGCAAGCCCCAGAATAGATGTCCCGAAGGTCGTTTCCGAGGAGCAGGTGAAGTTCTTCGTCGAGAACGGCTACCTGGTCATTCCCGATCTGGTCACGCCGGAGGAGATCGAAGAGTTACGGCAGGATACGATCAAACTGGCGCGCGGCGGCTATCCCTGCGAGAGCCTCGAACCGATGCCCGCCAGCTATACCGACGACGACGTGTTGCGCCGCATCCTCTGCATCCATCAGCCGCACTATGTCAGCCCGGTCATCGAGAAGTACGTCCGGCATCCGCTTATCTGCGGCGTTCTCAGCCAGATCACGGCGGCGCACGTCCCGTTCTGGGATGGCAGCGTCAAATGTATGCAGTCTATGCTCTTCGTCAAGCCGCCGAATTTCCAGGGGCAGGCGTGGCATCAGGACGAGATCTATATTCCCACGCGCGACCGCTCCCTGATCGGGGCCTGGATCGCGATGGACGATGCGACCATCGAGAACGGCTGCCTCTGGATACTGCCCGGCTCGCATCGCAGCGGCTATCTCTACCCCCAGCGCCCACACGAGAATCCCGATGAGTTCGATGTCGCTGTAGAGAGCTACGGCTTCGACGATTCGGCGGAGATTCCAGTCGAGGTCAAGACGGGTACGGTCGTCTTCTTCAACGGCTATCTGCTGCACCGGTCGCGCAAGAACCGGAGCCAGATCTACCGCCGGGTGCTGGTCAATCACTATATGAATGCCTGGTCGCTGCTACCCTGGTCCATGAAAGAGGGCGAGCATGTCGCGATGGCCGACCGGCGCTGCATCGTGCCGGTGGCGGGCATTGATCCCTATGCCTGGAAAGGCTACGACGCTCCGACGCAAAACGTCTGGCTGCGCTCTTGCAAAGCGGTGGAAGAGATCGCGGCAAAAGAAAAGCAAGCCAAGAAGGTCGCCGCCAAGTAGGGGCGCAGTAAGCAGCGCCCTGTATGGGCGTGACTGCGCCCTCTGTTGGAGTAGCGTCCCTACAGCGCGTTTTCCTGTGCGCCGGGCCGGAGCAACTGTTGCGGCTCGGTGTTGCTGCCTCCGGTCACAGGTCGCAGGAGCATCTGCGGCGTGGTCGAGGCGGCGCTAGAGGCGCGCAGGAGCGTCTGGCTGGCGCGCTGCTGCTCGGCCCGCGCTTCCAGATAGGGCAGGCACTCGCGCGCCGCGCGCCGCACCCGCCGCTGATTGTAGGTATGGCCCGCGCCCTCGGCAAGGCGCTGCACCGGCGGCAGAGCGGACGCATCCCCGACCTGTTCCAGCGCCTTCAAGATCGCCAGCAGGAAATCCACGTCGCGGTGCGCGTTGCGCATCTTCAGGTAACGGTAAAGCGACGCCCTCTGCCCCGGACGGAGCAGATCGGTGTCGCTGGCGCGAAGGCGCGGCAGCAATCGGAGCAGCGCCAGCCGTGCCGCCACGCGCACCTGCTCCTCCGGCCAGTCCAGCGCCTCGATCAGCGCGCCCACCGCCCGCACATCGTCAAAACGGGCCAGCATCCGCGCCGCCTCCGTCTGCTTTTCGGAGGCCGTCAGATGGCGCAGCATCAACACGAACCCGATACCGCCCAGCGACAGCAGGGCGTTCGGGGTATTCGCGTTCGCGATACTCCAGAAAAAGACCCAGGTCGCGATGGGGAGAAAGGACATCCAGACGGGAAATAGCAGCTTCTCGCGCACGCCGGGAAGATGCCTGGCCCTCTCCTCTTCCAGCACGGCCAGCACATCCTCGACGCCGATCTCCAGCGTGCGCCGCCGGGCCGCAGGCCGTCGGGCGGCGGGAGGGGTGACAGGCAGGCCGCGCCCCAGATAACCGCCGCACTGCGGGCAGTAGGCAAAGCGCAGTTCGATCGGCGCCTGACACCGGTGACAATGAAGCTGTGTGGTCATACGGTTGTTCTCTCTCGCCTCTGCGACGGACCGATCCCTGCTCTCGCTCTGCGCCACAGAAAGCAGAAACTCCCCTTTACTGTACCCGCTTTCCTGCTGGATCGCGCACGCTTCCTCCCTATCGCTTGACAAGCGGCAGGGGAAACCGTTACACTAAATTTGGGGTCCCTTCCTGTCCGAAGGCCGAAAATCCTATCGGGAACGGATATTTGCCGACGATGCCCACGCCCTTGCAGACCTTGCTGACCGGCTTCGGCCCTTTTGGAACGGTCATCAGCAACCCGACCGAGCGTCTGGTAACCTATTTCGCGGCGCGGGACGTTCCTGGCCACCGTCTGACGCCCTGCACGCTGCCGGTCTCGTTTGCGCGTGCGCCGGAGACGCTGCGCGCCGCGCTGGAACGGGGCGGGCCAGACGGACGCCCGTTCGATAATATTCTGATGCTCGGCGTGGCGACCGGAAGTAAGGTCTGGCGCGTGGAGCGGTTCGGACGCAACCGGGATCGTGCGCGGCTCCCTGATAGTGACGGGTTCATGCCGCCGGAACGCACCATCGTCCCGGACGCGCCGGAGGTCTTGCCCGTCTCGTTTCCGGTGGAGGCGCTGGTCACGGCACTGGAACGCGCCGGTCTGCCGGTCATCGCGTCCGAGTCGGCAGGCGCGTATCTGTGCAATCACGGGCTTTTCTGGCTGCTGTGCCATCTACAGCGTACCGGCTCACCGGCGCGGGCCGGTTTTCTGCACGTTCCCGCCGATGAGGAGACGTTCGCGCCCGGCCTGACGACCGCGCCCATGTTCCCGTTCGCGCGGCACATCGTCGCGGTGGAGACCATTTTGAGCGCGCTACTGGAAACCTCCCCCCTGCCCCCTCCTTCGTAAGGAGGGGGAGCCAGGCGGTAGCTCGCTCCTTCGTAAGGAGGGGGAGCCAGGCGGTAGCTCTCTCCTTCGTAAGGAGGGGGAGCCGTCTGGTGGCTCTCTCCTTCGTAAGGAGAGAGCCAGACTGGACTCCCTCCCCTTGCGAAGGGGAGGGCGAACGCCTTGCTGCTCCCTCCCCTTGTGAAGGGGAGGACGAATGCTTGATTGCTCCCTCCCCTTGTAAAGGGGAGGGTTGGGGTGGGGTCTTCACGAGACGAGGGCCACTTTGTTGGAGACCGCCTTGACATTCGATCTGAAAGCCTATCTGCACGCGAAGCGCGAACGCATCGAGGCCGCGCTCGATCACTATCTGCCGCCGACAGACGCGCAGCCGCAGCGCCTGCATGAGTCTATTCGTTATAGCGTGCTGGCTCCCGGCAAGCGCCTGCGGCCCACGCTGGTCATCGCGGCGGCGGAGACGGTCGGCGGGCAGGCGGAGGATGTGCTGCTGACGGCGTGCGCGCTGGAGTGCATCCACGTCTTCAGCCTGATCCACGATGACCTGCCCTGCATGGATAACGACGACTATCGCCGGGGGCGGCTGACAAACCACAAGGTCTACGGGGAGGCGATGGCGCTGCTGGCGGGCGACGCGCTGCTGGCTCTCGCGTTTCAGTTGATCGCCGATAATGTCGCGACGGCCCCGGCGGAGCGCGTGCTGCAAACCCTGCGCCTGATTGCGGAAGCCTCCGGGACATGGGGCATGGTCGGTGGGCAGGTGGTAGATATGGAGTCGCAGGGGCAGGCGGTCACGCCGGAGACGCTGCGCTACATCCACGCCCACAAGACCGGCGCGCTGCTGACGGCCTCCGTGCTGGCGGGCGCGCTGCTGGCCGGAGCGGACAGAGACCAGGCGGACGCGCTGCGCGCCTACGGCGAACATATCGGGCTGGCGTTCCAGATCGCCGATGATATTCTCGACGTAGCGGGCGACGAGGCGAAGATCGGCAAGCCGGTCGGCAGCGACGAGAAGCAGGACAAAGCCACCTACGTCAAGCTGTTCGGGCTGGACGAGTCGCGGCGGCGCGCGCAGTCGGAGGTCGAGGCGGCCCTGCAAACGCTCGGCTCGTTCGATGCGAAAGCAGACCCACTGCGCGGCATCGCCCGCTATATCGTCGAGCGCGACCTTTAGGCAGGAAGGTCAAGAATGCGTGTCATCATCATCGGGGTGGGGGGCGTCGGAGCGATGGCGGCCTGGCGTCTGGCGAAAGCGGGGCAGGAAGTCATCGCGCTGGAGCAGTTCCGACTCGACCACGACCGGGGCAGTTCCTATGGCGACAGCCGCATCGTGCGCCGTGTCTATCCCGATGCGCTCTATACCGCGCTGATGGCCGACGCCTACACGCTCTGGGACGAGTTGATGGCGGAGGCGGGCGACGATGGGCTGATCGTGCGGGCGGGCGGACTCTACTTCGGCGTGGCGGCCCATCCCTTCGTGACGACGGCGGTAGCGGCGCTGGCAGCAAGCGGCGTGGAACACGAGGTTCTCTCGCCGCAGGAGTGCGCGCGGAGATTTCCGGCCTTCGCCTTGCGACCGGAGGAGATCGGCATCTACGAGCCGAGCATGGGCTATGCCCGCGCCTCGCGCTGCGTGCTTGCCGCCGCAAATCTGGCCCGACAGCACGGCGCGCAGATACGGGAGGAGACGCCTGTGGCCGGAATCGAGGCCGGGCCGAACGGCGCGGGCGTGCGCGTCACGACGCAGAGCGGCGACACGCTCACCGCCGACCGCCTGCTGCTGACCTCCGGCCCCTGGATCGGGCCGCAACTGGCGCAACTCGGCGTCCACGTTCCGCTCACGGTGACGCGCCAGCCCTACGTCCATTTCGCGCCTGCCCGCCATGCCGAAGCGTTCGAGGCCGGGGCGTTCCCGACCTGGATTGATGCGGGCGACACCATCTTCTACGGCTTTCCGCGCCTCGGCGACCTGCCCGGTGTCAAGATCGGGCGGCACGATTTCGGCCCCGCGACCACGCCGGAGACGGTAGACCGCACGGTGAATGCCGCAGACATCGCTATCGCCCGCGACTACGCCGCCGAACGGTTTCCCTGGCTCAGTCCCGAAATCGTCTACGAGAAGGTCTGTCTCTATACGGTGACACCGGACGAAGATTTCATCATAGACGCCGTGCCGGGACTGCCGGGCGCGTTCGCGATCAGCGCGTGTTCCGGGCATGGGTTCAAGTTCACGCCGCTGCTCGGCCAGATCGCCGCCGCCCTCGCTACCGACGCGCCGCTGCCCTACGATCTCTCGCGGTTCCGCCTGGCCCGCTTCGCCGAATTGGAGAGGGCTTCCTGATTATGCGAGACTGGCGGAATACCGGGCCTATAAAAGACCCGTCTCGAGAGCCTACGGCTGACCGTCCTCGCGGACGGAATGCTATTCCAGGTTTGCCCCTTCGTATCGCACTCATCTGTATACGAAGCGACAGACTTGTTGAACGGGCCGTCCGTGAGGACGGTTGGCGGCAGAGCCGCCCCCGAGACGGGTCTTTTATAGGCCCGGTCCTAGCCGGTCTGCTTCTCGTGGGAGTTTTCCTAATAGGGCTGACTACCCTCAGTGCGAAGGCTGCGCCCGATCCGAACGCCGCCATCGTTGAGAAGCTGCCCGACTCGTGCCTGCCCGATTTCAGCGACACGCTGGAAGCCCCGGCGGGCCAGCGCGGATTTTTGACGGTCGGCGGAGACGGCCATTTCCGCTGGAAAGACGGCCAGCGCGCCCGCTTCTGGGGCATCAACGTCTCCAGCACGCGCCTCAATATCCCGCACGAGCAGATCGAGCAGGTCGTGCGCAAGTTCGCCCGCGCCGGGCTGAACCTGGTACGCCTGGAAGCCATTGACAACCGCAACTGCCTCCTGGGAAGTACGGACGCGCCCGATTCGCGCCAGTTCGACGCGCAGTACCTCGACCGCATAGACTACTGGATGGACGCGCTGCGGCGGCACGGCATCTACTACTACCTCGACCTGCTGGACTTCCGCACGTTCAAGACCGGCGACGGCGTGCTGAACGCCGAGAAGCTGGATCGGGGCGCGCGGCCCTACGCCGTCTTCGACCGCTATCTGATCGAGCTACAAAAGGAGTACGCGACCCACCTGCTGACGCATCGCAATCCCTACTCCGGCCTGCGCCCGGTGGACGATCCGGCCCTGGCGCTGGTCGAGATCTGCAACGAACACGGCTTCTTTCTCTACCCGGAGAAGCTGGAGTCGCTGGCCGAACCCTATCGCAGCGACCTGCGCGCCCGCTGGAGCCGCTGGCTGCTGGCCCGCTACCGCACGCGGGAGCGATTGGCGGCGGCCTGGGGCAAGGTCGGCAGTTTCCCGGCCCTGCGCGCCGACGAAGACCCGGACAAGCAGTCCGTGGATCTACCGCTCCTGGCCGGGGCGTCCGGCCCGATGGATGCCAGCGTCGCCGATACGCGCCGCGCGCCGAAACGCCTGCGCGACGGCGTCGAGTTCCTGGCCGGATTGCAGCGCGCCTATTTCCGGGAGATGCGCGGCTATCTGCGCGGTCTCGGTCTCAAAGTCCCGGTCACGGCGGTCGTCTCCAGCGATGTCATCCCGGACGTGGCCTCGGTGGCGCAGGAGTGCGATTTCACCTCGGAAAACTGGTACGGCGAGAGCATCTCCGGCGATCCCCGGCAGCCCGGCATCCGCTTCTACGCGAACCGCAATCCCCTGCGCGACGACAGCGCGGACGGCTTCGCGCCCTATACCGCCGCGCTGCGCTGGAACAACAAGCCGGTCGTCATTCGCGAATGGGCGACGAACTGGCCGAACCGGTGGCGGGCCGGTTCCGTCCCGGAGGCGCTGGCCTACGCCGCATTGCAGGACTTCGACGCCATGCTGCTGTTCGGCTACCAGACCAACCGCGCCCTCAACGGCGCGGAGGCGGAAGCCCTGAACGACTATGCCTTCCAGAACGATCCGCCGGTCTGGGGACTCGTTGCGCTGGCGGGGCAGGCGTTTCTCAAGCAGGCGATCCGGCCCGCCGCGCGCACGGTCACGCTGGCCTATACGACGGAGCGGCTGTTCGCCTGGCCCAACCAGATCGGCGACCTGCATCGCGCGGCCTGGTCTGTCCGCCTCAACAGTGTCACACCGGGCGCGGCGCGCAGGGGCCATAGCGCCGACCGCCGCACGCCGACCGGAACGGCCCGCGACCTGCAGACCCTGCGCGGCCTGCTGAAGAGTACGAATACGAAAAAGCGCCAGAAGCGCAATGACAGCGCCCGGTCGTTCGTAGAGACAGGAGTGTGGCGCAGCGATACGGGGCAGATCACCCGATGGACGCGCGAGGGCCGTCTGGAGGTGCGGACGCCGACGCTGCGGATGCTGGCCGGGGAGTTCACGCCGGGCCGCGTCTACGATCTGGGCGGCGGCTGCCGCTTCTCGACCCCCACTCCAGTCGGCGCGCTGCTGGTCTTTGCGCTGGACGGGCGTGCGCTGGAGCATTCACGGCATCTGGTCGTCAAGATGGTGTCGCGGGCGGAGAACACGGGGCAGGTTCTCGCCAAAGCGCCGCCCGGCTCGCCCAACGTCTGGGCGCTGCGCGCTCCCGGCAAAGCCCCCATCCGCACGTTTGGCCGCGCCTCCGCGCAGCCGACGCGCCTCTGGCTGCCCACGGTGGAGAAAGGCAAACTCGTAGCGAAGCCCGCGCTCGCCCTCTGGATGCAGGATGGAACCTGGGAGGTCGAGGTACGGGACGGGCGGGCGGCGTTCGCTTGCGATACGCCGGATATTCAGACCAAGTTGAGCGCGGAGGAGCGCGGCTGGCGCTGGGAGCAGGCGAGCGTCTCGCCCGCGTCGAGCGGCCTGGCGCTTCCCGAAGCCAAGACAACGGGCAGACAGCGATGAGTTCCAATCGCCGGATGACACAGATCGCCTTTACCAAGATGCAGGGCGTCGGCAACGACTTTGTCGTGGTGGACGGGCGGGGCAGCAGCGATTTCGACTGGTCCGCACTGGCCCTCGAACTCTGCGACCGGAAGTTCGGGGTCGGCGCGGACGGCCTGCTCGTGCTGGACGAAAGCCGCTT
>DASRGL010000057.1:0-5540 GCA_035651115.1 Chthonomonadaceae bacterium | reverse complement strand
GTCATCCATGAAGTAGCTGTCTCGTTCCTTCCCGAACTCCTCGGACTCGATGAACGCGATGTTCATGACCAGGCATTCTCCTCAGCCTTTCCAAGCCCCCAACAGACACTTCTGACAGAAACTATTATACACGAGATTCAGTTGACGTAGACGCGGCGGTGGAAAGCCCACCACTCCACGCCCAGAACGACCAGCGCCAGCAGGATCAGCCAGGGCAGCAGTTCACGATTATCGGGGACGCGGCGACCGGCAGAGGCCGTCGGGTTGGCGGTGATGGTGAGGGTGCGGTGCGGGGTGATGTCCGACTCGCTGGCGCTGGCGAGGTTGGCGGCAAACGGGTAGGAGAAGCCCTTGCCCTCTGCTGTGTACAGCCCGACGGCATCGGTCTCGTCGAAGACCGCGCCGCCGCGCTCCCCGACCCGCAGTTCGCGCTTCCCGCCGTTCGGCTTGGTCACGGTGAGCGCGCCGAGGCCGGGCGGGGCAGGAATCGTGATCGGGCTGCCGGTCGCGATCTGGCCGAGTTCGCTGTCCTCATCGCCCGTGCCGAGCCAGTGGACACTGTTGGAGAGGAAGATGGGGAAGGCGACTCGCAGGGGAAATTGCGATTCGTTCAGGGCAAAAGCGACGAACTCCGCGCGCATCCGGCCCTTCTCGCCGACCGAAATCAGCGAGCCGGACTCGGCGACGGCCAGTTCTCGCCCCCAGCCGAGCGTGGTCGCCTTGAGCGCGCTGCCGAACCGGTCGCTGCCGAAATCCACATAGCGCAGCACCGGATGGTCGCGCTCCCAGTCGGCGGGCGCGACGTTGGCGGCGGAACCCGCGACCTTCACCGGAGCCTGATCGCTGACACAGTGGAGAAACAGGTAGTTGCCCTCCGGCAGCTTCGCCGGAGCCTCCTCGTTGAACACCACGACATCGTAGCCCTTGCCGGACGTGAACGCCGCCGTCTTGCTCAACTCCACAGCGGGGTCTACGTTGAGGGCGTTCTCCAGGAACAGGTTCTCCTTGCCCGCCAGCAGCACCTTGATCGGCCTGCGCGGCTTGACGATGAGCGCGGCCTCGTTGTCGGCGGCGAGCGCATCCTTCACGTCCAGCTTCACGCGCATCGGCAGCGGCCTGTCCGGTTCCGGCAGATCGTAGGGCTGCGTATCCTCGCCGTTGGGCGGCAGCGTCACCTCATGCGCCTCTACGAGATTATCTTCCGCATAGACCTCTTCGGTGAAGGTTCTCGGCTGGTCGGAATAGTTATGCGTGACGACCAGCAGTTGCAGGGTCTTCTCTTCGCCCAGGTTGCGCCGGAAGTCCACCGCCGTGATGCCGACGTTGTCGTGGCCGCTGCCGATGGGATGAAAGGCGATGTGCGTCTTGCCGAGGTTGAGATTGGTCAGGGTGTAGCTGGGGCCGGCCGCCGCGCTGCCGCTCTGCGCCTCGAATCCGCCGTCGGAGATCAACTCGATGCGCCCGTTGTCGCTGTCCTTGCGCGCCGCGACGAGATCGGCGGCGAGATTGAGGGCGTCGCGCATGTTGGTCGGCGTGTCGTGCGGCTTGAGATTGTCAATCGCGCGCCGCAGCTCGGCCCGCTCGTCGGTAAAGCCGGTGGCCGCTTCCGGCCGCGCCGCCGCCGACAGGATCATCATCCGGTCGCCGGGCCGCATCTGCCCCACGAGTTCCTGCGCCTTGCGCTTGGCCGCATCCAGCCGCGACGGGGCCACATCGGTCGCGCGCATCGAGGCCGACGTATCCACGATCACGACGATGTTGCGCCCGCCCATCGCGAAGGCGCGCACGAACGGACGCGCCAGCGCCAGAATGACGAGCGTGGCGATGATAAGCTGGAGCAGCAGGAGCAGGTTTTTGCGCAGCTTCTGGAAGGGGGCGTTGGCCTGCACGTCACGAATGACCTGCCGCCAGAGATAGGTCGAGGAGACGACGACATCCTTGCGCCGCAGCTTGAGGATGTACATCAGCACGATCAGGCTGCTGAGGGGCAGCAGCCAGAGGAGGTTCAGCGGGCTGACAAAGTGCATGGGAGTTTAGAATCCACAGATGAAGACCGTCTGAACTGTGATTTATAGGATTACAGGATAGACTATGATTTCGCTACGGCCCCATCATAGTCCATCTCATAATCATTCTAATCACAGTTCAAACAATAACCTGTGTGCATCTGCGTTCATCTGCGGTTCATCTCGATGATCTGCGACGGTTCCTGTGCCGGGCGGAACGCGCTCTGTTCCAGATGGGCCATGCGGCGTTCGAGGTGTTGGAGGGCCGAGTCGAAGCTGAGGTCGTACTGCATCGTCGTGTCGCGGAGCGCCTGGATTTCGGCGCGCACCGCCGTGAACTCGGCGCGAATCTCTTCGGCTATCTTTCCTTCCCGCCGCTGGCGCAGCTCTTCCATCTTGCGCCTATGATGCGTCAGAATGAGCGCGATAGGAATGGAGAAGACGCCGGCTATCGGGAGGCCGATGACTACCAGCAACGCCACGATCTCCAGATCGGTCATCAGTAACATGAGCGGTCTCCTCAGCGCCCGATGCGCAGGTCGTTGGCGCTGTCCGCATTGACGCCGACGGCGCGGTTTTCCAGCGCCTCGACGCGGCGTTCCATACGCTGCAAGGCGGAATCGAAACTCAGGTCATACTGCATGGTGGTATCGCGCAGCGACTTGATCTCCTGGCGCAGATCGTCAATGGCGGCGCGCACGTTGGCATCGCCCTGGTTCTGAAGGCGCAACTGCATCTCCAGCACCTGCCGCCGATGGCTGGTCCAGATGGCGGAGAGTGGAATACCAAAGATGCCGATGATAGCGATAATAGGAATGAGGGCTTCCATAATGTCTCTGCCTTTCTAGGCTCCGTGCAGCAGACCGTCGGCCAGCGCCAGCGCCTCGGGCAGCCGGACGGTTCCCGCGTAGAGCGCCTTGCCGATAATGACGCCTTCGATGTTGGGCGCGTTCGTGGCGCGCAGTTGTTGCAGCGCGTCCAGGTCGGCCAGGCTCGCGACGCCGCCGGAGGCAATGACGGGCAGGTGCGGAACCGCCGCCGCCACTTTCGCCAGCGAGCGCGTGTTGATGCCCTGAAGCATCCCGTCGCGGGCGATGTCGGTAAAGATGAAGCGCTGCGCGCCGAGCCGGGCCATCCGCTTGACGAAGGTGGTCGCGTTCTCGCCGATATGCTCCTGCCAGCCCTGGATCGCGACGATGCCCTCGCGCGCATCCACGCCGACAGCCACCTGGTCGCCATAGGTCGTAAACAGCTTTTCCGCCAGGCCCGCATCGCGCGCCACCGCCGTTCCGACCACGACGCGCGCCACGCCCAGGGCCAGCATTCGCGCCACAGTCTCCACGCTGCGCGCCCCGCCTCCGAACTGCACGGGGAGATTCACCTGCTGCAAGATTCGTTCCAGAGCGGCCAGGTTTTCCACGCCGGGACTGCCTGTCCGCGCGCCGTCGAGGTCTACGACATGCAGCCAGCGCGCCCCTTCCGCTTTCCACCGCTTCGCCATCTCCGCCGGTTCTGCGGAATAGGTGGTGACGTCATCAAAGCGGCCCTGACTGAGCCGGACGCATTTGCCGCCTTTCATATCTACGGCAGGATATATCTCCATCGTTTCCCTTTTTCAAAGTTTTCGCTGCCGGACTTGAATATCCTTCAATCCAACCGCCAAAAACCTGAAAACTTCTAAACTCTCCTACTTATTTCCAGGAGACGAAGTTTCGCAGGATTTGCAGCCCGACCGCGCCGCTTTTTTCCGGGTGGAACTGGGTCGCGGCCAGATTGCCTCGCTCGATGGCGCAGCAGAACGCGCCGCCGTAGTCGCTGGTCGCCGCCACGACCCCGGCCTCTTGCGGTTGTGGGTAGTAGGAGTGGACGAAGTAGACATACGCGCCCTCGTCCACGCCCTGAAACAGCCGCGAACCGCCGCATAGATGCAGGGCGTTCCAGCCGATGTGCGGCACCTTCAGCCCGTCGGCCTCCGGCGGGCGGTCGCCCTCCGCGAAGAACTCGACGACGCGGCCCGGCAGCACGCCCAGGCCGGGAGTCCGGCCCATCTCCGTACTCTCCTCGAACAGCATCTGCAAGCCCAGGCAGATGCCGAGGAAGGGCCGACCCTGCGCAATCGCGTGCAGGACGGCCTCATGCAGTCCGCTGCGGGTCAGATTGCTCATCGCCGCGCAGAACGCGCCGACGCCCGGCAGCACGACCTTTTCCGCCTCCGCCACTACCTGCGGGTCGCGGGTAATGACGGGGTCGCCGCCGACGCGCGCCAGCGCCTTTTCCACGCTGCGCAGATTCGCCATGCCATAGTCTACGATTGCAATCATGAAGGTGACTGTCTTTCTCTTCTGCCAGGGCGTGTTTGCCAGGCCGTGAACGACCTGTCTGAAGGGCCTGCGGCCCACCGGTCTGCGACCGGAAGGGCATGACGTTGTAGGGGCGCTGCTGGCTGCGCCCTATAGATGAGTCATCTACGGCCCGGAACTATTTTTGCGCTTGTAGACGCGGATATAGTCTATCTCCATCACGCCGGGAAACACGGTCGTCGCATCCGGCATTCCCGGCCAGTCGCCGCCGACGGCCAGGTTGGCAAGGAGATACATCGGCTCGGCGGGGATGTGTTCGGTCGTCCGATAGCGTTCCTTGCCGTCCACGTACCAGGTGATGGAATCCGGCTCCCAATCTATGGCAAAGGTGTGATAGTCCGCCGCAAAGTCCGGCCCTTTGTAGGAGTCGCCCTTGCCCTCATGCTTGCCGTCGGCGGTGCGCCAGTGGTTCGTCATGTAGACCCTATCCGTCTCATGACCGAGTATCTCCAGCACATCAATTTCCGGGGGCCAGTCTTTCGTGGGCGGCAGCAGCCAGAACGCGGGCCAGAATCCCTTGCCTTTCGGGAACTTGGCGCGAATCTCGAACCACCCATACTGCTGCGCAAACTTGCCGTAGGAGGAGATCATGCCGGACGTGTAGGGCATTCCTCCCATCGCGCGCTTCAGGCCGATAAGGCGCAGCTTGCCCTTGCCGACCTCATAGCCATCGGTGGCATAGTACTGCTGCTCGTTGTTGGAATGGGTGCGGACGCCATCGGGATAGGAGTCGATCCATCTGCGCGTATCGAGCTTCGTCCCGTCGAACTCGTCGTGAAAGGTGAGCGTCCAGCCCTGTTTTTCCATCTCTTTGATACTCTGCGGCTCGGCGGCGCGCGTGCCGACCATCAGCGGCGACACCAGCGCCAGCGCGGCCAGCCAGTGACTCCAGCCCATCGTCACTCTCTTTCTTGCACCATCCTATTGGCGCGGCTCGATGATCGGGTCGAGCATCGCGGCCGCCGATTTCTCGCGGCTGCCAGAGGCTGCGCCTGCCTGTGGCGGCGTGGCGGTCTCCTGCCCGAAGCGACTCTGCATCGTGACCAGATTGGACGCAACCTGGCGCGCGTTGGCGTTGGTGATGTTGACAGCCCAGCGCAGCACGCCGACCAGGGTCAGCGCCAGCGCAATGACCAGCACCGCCCGCACCAGCGTTCCCATCGGGGACGCTGCG
>DASRGL010000056.1:0-6698 GCA_035651115.1 Chthonomonadaceae bacterium | reverse complement strand
GTTATCCAGTGAAGATATTAGGCATTTGTCGGTTGGACGGTTACTGACAAAAAAGTTTTCAACACTATTGTTACGTGGGCGTCTCAAGCAAACCAGCACGCGGTTTTGCCCGTATGCCAAGTGTTGCATAAACTCTGCTCTCGCTCGTGCTAACAGGCCAGGCACATACTGCAAAATGCGAGTATCAAATGGGCGGTAAGCTACACGTGCAATCTTGCTGCTATTACCGAACCGTGCAAAGATTGTAGCCTCGTCGAAGGCAACAAAACGGTCGTCATCCCCAGTAGTTATGCCCATATTGTTGACAGGATAGATGTCAGACAACCGAACAAATTCATCAAATTCAGCCTGAAGACTTATATCCTGCGGAATGAACAGGTAGAACGGCGCAGAGGGAGCCAGTTCCTTCCACTGGGTTGACGCGACATCCGACTCCAGCAGGCAGCGATATTTGCTCTCTCGACTGCCCCACAACTCCGCGTGCCGCACCGTTGCCGCCTGCTTCTTCCCGCCCGAACGCCGCACGAAAATGCCTATCGCCACGCCCTGCTGAATGTCGAACACGTTCTCGTCTTTGCCGCCGTCCGGGGCGCGCTCCTTCTTCTTGCTGTTGCCGTGCAAGTCCAGCACGTAGATGTCGTCGAAGGTCTGCATGAGGCTCTGGCGCATCCCGCGAAACGTCGGATTATCCAGGTAGCCGTGATTGGTGATGAACGCCAGAACGCCGTAGCCCGTCTGCTCGATTCGCCACTGCGCGAACCGGAGAAACTTCACATAGTCGTCGTTCAGCCACTTCGGATTGCGCTCGCCGAGCGGCTGGCCGTCCACCTGGAAATAGTTGCCCGTCGGCTGGCCCGTGCGCGTGTCTTTGCCGCGCAGCAGGTTCGCGATCCACTTGCCCGTGTTCGCACTGTGGCCGGAATAGGGCGGGTTGCCGATGACCACCATCACCGGATAGTCCTGCTTGACCTGGCTGGCGGCGTTCGCCTCGTCGGTGATGAACTGCGCGAACAGGTTCCGGCCCGCGTACTCGTCGGCCTCTTCCAGCGTGTTCGTCAGGTAGACGCGCAGCCGCTCGTCGCTGTCGAAGCGATAGCCTGTCTCCGCCAGTAGCAGACCCAGTTTCATGTGGGCGACGGCGTAAGGAGCCATCAGCAGCTCGAACCCGAACAGGCGCGGCAGGAGATGATCGCGCACGTAGCCCGACCACATTCCCTTGTTGCCCGCGAACGACTCGTAGATTTTGCGGATGATGCCGTAAAGAAAGGTGGCCGTTCCCGTCGCCGGGTCGAGAATCTGAACCTTGTGAACCTCCTGTGCTGGCCCGCCCTCGCGCGATTTGACCCGGACTCGGCTTGCATCCGCCAGACCGTCCGTCAGGCCGAACTCCTGTTTGAGCAGCGTATCCACACTGCGCACGAGGTAGGAGACGACCGGCTCCGGCGTATAGTAGACGCCGCGCGCCTCCCGCATCTTCGGATTGTAGGCGGCCAGAAACGTCTCGTAGAAATGCACGACCGGGTCTTCCTGCCGCGTGCGCCTGCCGAAATCGGCCAGAATCGCCGGCGTATCCGCCTTTGCCAGCAGGCGTGCCAGGTCGTCCACCGCCCAGACGATACGCTCGTCCAGGTCCGGCCCGGCGATATGCCCGAACATCTTGCGCAGGAACGGATTCGTTTTCGGGAGGAGGTGCGGAGCCAGATAGCGGGTGAAGGCGGAGCCATCCGGCACGTTGCACCGGGCGGCGAAGAGGCCGTAGCAGAGGGTCTGCGCATACATATCGGCGAACTGCGCTTCGGTCAGGTCATGGAGAAGCGTCTTCTTGAAGCCCTCCAACTGCTGATGCAGCGCACCGCCCTTATCTTCATCTTCCAGCGCCCGCCCGATGATGTCGCAGATGAGCCGGGCCAGATGCGCCATGCGCTCGGCCAGTTCGCGCGGATTGGCGACCGTCGGCGTGTCGGCGCGCAGGAAGGCGTTCAGCAGTTCCAGCACGCGCGCCGTGCCGTCCGGTTCCGGCGCGAGATGCTGCCTGCCGACGAGCGAGGCCAATCGCGCCGTCAGCCGGGGCTGCCCGCCGACGTACCAGCGAAACTCCAGATAGTCGGTCAGTACCAGGTTGCTCAGGCTCTCGCGATACCGCCGTAACTGCTCGCCGCCCTCGATCTCGTCGAGCGGCTTGCCGATGTCTTTGGCTTCGAGGTAGCCGAGCGGCGTTTCGCCGTGCGTAAGGATGAAATCGGGCGCGCCGCACTTCTCGCGCTTCGGCTCGTTCGTCGCGACCAGACCGGTTTGGAGGCTTTCCAGCAGCGTCTTGAGCGCGGGGCGATAGGTATGCTCGGTGGCGTTGCCTGCCGCGAGAGCCGTTCCGATCTGATGGAGATAGGCTGCGAAGTTGTCCATAGGCAGGAAAGGCTCCTTCCTCGTCTCTCAAGAACAGCGGGCAGAAGAGCGCAGTTTTCACCCTCACCCCAACCCCTCTCCCTTTACCGCTCGTGCCTCGCTAGGGAGAGGGGAGACTATAGCGCAAGCCTGTGCCTTCTGCATTGTCACCCTGAGCGGAGCGAAGGGTCTCAGAGAGAATTCTTCGCTATGCTCAGTAATGATAAGAGAGCGCACAGAGGAGTGTTTCGCTCCCTTCTCCCTAGCGCGGACAGGCTTTATCGTCTGTGCGGTACAGGGAGAAGGGCCGGGGATGAGGGTAGAAGCCATGGGCTCTCGTTCCTCTCTGTGAGGGGGCCTACTCCCGCGTGAACGGCAGCGTCCACTGCCGCCCGCGTCCGGCTTCGGAAGCGGAACGAAGCTGCGAAGCGAAGGCATCCAGCAGGCGCGCGGCTGCGCGCTCTCGAAAGCCCGGTGACATTGCGGCGGGGGGAACCGCCTCGCGCAACATCGCGCGCGTCTGTTCCAGCGTTCGCGCCTCATACGTGCAGGCCGGGCAGCGCAGCAGGTGGCGATCCACCCGGCGGGCTGTCTCCTCCGGCAGTTCCCCATCCAGATACAGGTCCAATAGACCGCTCAGTTCGTCACAACGCATCGTCGGTCGGCTCCCCTTCGTCCCACAGTTCCGTCAGGCGGGCGCGCAGGGCGCGGCGGGCGCGATACAGCAGCGATTTCAGGGCGGGCAGCGACTTTTCCAGCGCCGCCGCTACCTCGCGGGCCTCCCACTCCTCCACATCGCACAGGGTCAGGACGAGGCGATACTCCTCCGGCAGTTCCGCCAGCGCGCGGCGCACGAGCGCCTGAGTCTCCATCTGCGCCGCGCCCCGGCCCGCATCTGTGTTCCGCTCTGCTTCGTCCGGCTCCAACAGCAGCAGGCGCGGCTGCCGCAGCCGGTCGAAACAGAGGTTGCGTGCGATGCCGAACAGCCAGCCGCGAAACGGACATTCGCCCCGGAAGGACGCCGCGCGCTCGAAGGCCCGCAGGAACGCCTCCTGCGTCACCTCTTCGGCATCCTCGCGGTTGCCGAGCAGATGGCGCGCATACGCAAAGACCCGCTCGACATGCAGCTCGAACAGCACGCTCAACGCCTCCGCTTCGCCCGCCTGAAACCGCGCCACAAGCCGCTTTTCGACCGCGCTCTCCCGATGGTTTTCGATTCTTGGCACGAATGGCGCTGCCCCTTCCTCTTAGACGACGGCGCGCGACGGCAAAAAGTGTCGCGACGCTCTTAAGAAAGTTTCGCCATCGCCCGCCAATCGCCTGCCTGAGTCGCCGCCGCGCGCTTTTTGTCGCTGTCGCTCCACGCTACCCTGGCACATGAGGTACTATCATAGAGGCAGGACGATAGGGAAGGCCGCACGCGCCTGTCGTAACAAAGCGCCCCGTCACTGTCCATCAGCCACAGGTCACGGAGCGAAAGATCGAAGGTATCTTTCGCAACAGAGCAAAGCGCCTGAAAAAGACAGAGAGACTTCCGGTAGGAGACACCCATGAGCGTCTACACCCTTACGCCTGAACAGAAAGCCCGCTTCAACGCGGACGGCTATCTTTTTATCGAGAAGCTTTTTAATGCGGAAGAGATCGAGCTGCTCGGCAAGATCGCCCGCGCTGACCTCGCTTTCGTGCAGAACGCCACCGACCGCAAAGATGCGCAGGGCGGCAATACCCGGCTTTCGCTGCGCAACGACCTCTACGATGACATCTATAGCGCCTTTGTCCGCTGCCATCGCATCGTGGACACGATGGAGCAGCTACTCGGCGGCGAAGTCTATCACTACCATCATAAGATGACGATGAAGGAGCCGTTCGAGGGCGGCGCGTGGGAGTGGCATCAGGACTACGGTTACTGGTACAACAACGGCTGCCTCTTCCCCGACATGGCAAGCTGCTATATCGCCGTAGACCCCGCCACGAAGGCAAACGGCTGTATGCAGGTGCTGCGCGGCTCGCACAGGATGGGCCGCATCGAGCATGGCAGGACGGGCGAGCAGACTGGGGCCGATCTGGAGCGGGTGGAGCAGGCGATGAAGCGACTCGATCTGATCTACTGCGAGATGGAGCCTGGTACGGCGCTCTTCTTCCACTGCAATACGCTGCACCGCTCCGACCAGAACCGCAGCCCACGCCCGCGCTGGGGCTTCATCTGCTGCTACAACACGAAGGCCAACGATCCCTACAAAAAGCACGGCCATCCGAACTACCATTTCCTGGAAAAGTGGCCGGACGAAAAGATCATAGAGATCGGGCGGCGGGACTGGGAAGCGCTCCAGCGCGTGAAATGAAACTCTGTCGGGTAGGGAATCCCTTTCCGCCGTAAGAGGATGTATAAAAACCTTGCCCGGCGAAGGAATTCGCGGCTGCAAACGCACCAAGTCGGCCTGCGCCGACTCAAGGCTCCCTCTCCTTCGCAAGGGGAGGGTTGGGGTGGGGTCTTGGAGTCCGCGCAGGCGGACTTCGCGCGTTTGCAGGGGCAGTTTTAACTGCCACTATGGGTTTTTATATACCCTCTAAGGGCAAAACGCTCGATTTACCGGTACTTCGCATAGGCCATATTGTTGGCGGTGCTGGGGAACCAGTAGGTCACCTCCGGCACGCCCAGAATCAGCTTGTCCACCAACTCCACGCCCTGCATCAGCGAGTGATCCTGGTTGCTGATCTCGTACTTCCAGCCGCCGAAGCGCCCGCGCGAGTAAATGCCGCGCTTCTCCAGTTCCGGGTGAATCGCGTTGAGCGCGTCGTCTCGGCCCAGCGCCGGGGTCGGATAGCCGTAGTGCGCCCGATACGACCAGGTCGAGAGGATGTCGTGCGACTTGTTGATCAGCTTCGTCGCGAACAGGCCCTCGATGGTGTCCTCGATCAGCGTCTCCTGATGGACCGGCTTGTGCGGCGACTCGGAGACCTCCGCCATCAGCGACCACTGCGTGGCGATGTCCGGCACATTATTGGGCGAGTAGTTGCTGAAGACCGTCACCCGATAGAACGGGCAGTTGCTCTCCGGGAAGTACATCCAGCACTTTTTCGTCAGCGTGGACGGCGGCTTGCCCGACAGTCCGATGCCGATGATATTGGACGAACTGTAGCGCAGGCGGCTCGCCGGTTCTTTCAGGTGGTCGAGTTCGGCCAGGGCGATCAATCGGTCCACCGGCAGGGTCGAAAGGAGAACGTCGTACTCGTCGTACGTTCCGTCCGTGAAATAGACCTTTTTTGCCTCCGCATCCACGCCTGCCACCTCCTTACCGAGCGAAATCTTCTCCCGGCCAATGAGGTTCGCGACGCTCTCCCAGACGGCTCCGGTGCCGCCATATTTTGGGAACCGGAACGTGTTGTTCGGCCCCCACGATAGATCATCCTTTTGATGCAAGACATTGTAGAGTACCTTTTCGAGATCGGTGACGGCCACGCGCTCGCCGATCCAGTTGTAGTCCATCTCTTCGCCCGGATAGGCCCAGACCTTGAAGTTGTAAGGAACCATGAAGACCTCGGCCAGCCCCTCGCCGAACGTCGCGTCTATCCACTGACGGAAGTTCGCGGGCTTGCCTTGAAACGGCTGCTTGTAGAGTCGGATCAGCCCTTGCAGGCACTTCCACTGCGTTTCGGGCCGCAGGTAGCGGAGGTTGTTCTGGAACGGATAGGGGACGAAACGCCCCTCGATCCAGATCCAGGACTCGCGCTCGTGGTCGAGCCAGTTCGCGCCGAGCGCCTTGTCCATCAGGTCATCGAAATAGCGGTAGTGCGAAAACTGGACATGACCGCCGATGTCCCAGGTAAAGCCTTGCGCGTCTTTGTGCGAGGTCGCCAGGCCGCCGACCTGTCCGGCGCGATCATAGATATGGAAGCGGTCGTGGCCGAGTTCCAGCAGGCGATAGGCGGCTCCCAGACCGGTCGGGCCTGCGCCCAGAATGACGACGCGCTGCTCGGTATTGAGGATGCCCCGCATGGTCTACTCCTTTCTCGGTGTCCCGCTCAAGGCGACGCCCGACCCGGCAGGGACTGTCGCGGTGAGACGCGGCGAAGCTGCCGAACGTAGCGCGGAGGCCGTCTGCTTGCCCGCAAGCGTCTTCGCCCATTCCCGATCCATCAGTGTCTTCATGTTCTCGGCGATGGCGTCCCAGGCTTGCTCGGCGAGTATCTTCTCTTCGCGCAGGTTCTTGCGCGCCCGCTCCTCCGCCGGTTCGTTCAGGGCCGCGTCTATCTGCGCGACGAACGCCTCCGGCGTGTCGGCCAGAAAGACGATGTCGCTGTAGAACCGCTCCACG
>DASRGL010000055.1:0-6594 GCA_035651115.1 Chthonomonadaceae bacterium | reverse complement strand
GCGCCGTTGCAGCGCCGGTAAGAAATCCTCCTGAATCTCCTCGGCGTACACGATTCCCTTCGGACCGACCGCGCGGCTCAGATAGGGCAGCAGATAGCCGGAACCGGAGCCGATGTCGGCCACGACGCCGCCCGGTCGAAGCTGGAGCGCCCGAACGATCTGCGCAGGCTTCTGCCATCGGTCGCGTGCAGGCGTTTCGAGCAGGGAGGGGGCCAGCGCCGGGCTGAACAGCGGGGCGACGGGACGCTCCGATAGGGGAGAAGAGACCGTTTTGTGCGCCGCCGGGGATGGACGCAGGCTGAGGCGCAGGGCCGCGCCGCCGAGCAGAGCCAGGGCGACTCCGAGGCTAAAAATGATTGCCGTCCCCCGCAGTGTCGCGCGCATGATTCACCTCTACGCCGCCGGATGACCGAGGCGCAGCTCCTTCAGCAGAGGCCGCGCCGCCAGCAGGTCGGGCGTGTCGAAGCCCTCCGTAAACCAGTCGTAGACCTCGCCCAACAGCGCGCCCGCCTCCGCATGGGGGCAGGCTTTTGACCCTGATTCTATAAGCAGAAACCCCTTCCTCCCCGGCCGGCGCGATCTGCCTGCTGCACTGGTCTCATCGCGCCGGTTGGTCAGTATACTGCCTCGGTTGGCCCCAGCGCCCTGGAAGCCCGACTCAGGACGCATGTCTCCAAGAGAGGCTTTTCCCAACGCCTAACGCCCATTATCCGTTGGGGCCGAACAGGGAGCGCAGGCGGCGGCGCACGCCCGCTTCGACGGCGGTAAACTGCACGGCAAGGCGAAAGCGTGAGGCAGGCTCTTCCGCGGGAGGCTCGGCGGAGAGCAGAGGCTGAATACGAATGACTGTCCCCTCGCCTTCGAGACCGTGCAGCGCCGTATGCTGCAGATCGAACCGCACCGGCGTGCCGAGGGGCAGCGGCTGCGCGCTGAGGAGGGCGCAGCCGCCCATGCTCAGGTCTTCGGTCAGGCCGGTGATCGCAAAAGGCTCCTGGGCCTCCGCGCGCGGCGCAGGCGGGGCAGGCGGTCTGCCCGCAGCGGCCTCCTCGCCGGGGAGTCTGTTCGTCAGCACGACCGGTATCCGCATCGGCACGCGGGGATATTTGCGCCGCTGCTCGCGCCGGATCACGCTCGGCAGGCGGAGTTCCCAGCGCGGGATCGGATGGGAGAGAAAACGCAGGAGCCGCGAGTTGAAGCTATAGAGGGCGTCTTCCCCTTTGACCTGCACGCGCAGCCGCAGTCCCGTCGCGAAGTCCGCAGGCGTCTCCACGCGCGGCGCGCCAAGCACGGTAAAGGTGTCCAGATTTCTATCCAGCACGCGCGTCACGCAGCGCCCGCCCGGACTGACCAGCGTGAGCAGCTGCCCCACCCGCGCCAGGTCAATCACAGCCGCCGCCGAAGTCGCCGACATCTGCTTGAGCGCCTGATCGAGTTGATCCACGAGCGTTTCGAGGCTGAACGGCTTGACCAGGATACCGGCGACATCGAGGCGCAGAATGTCCGCATCCAGCATCGGTCGGTCATCGGTGGTCATCAGGAAGAGCGCGGCATGGGGGCAGAGGGCGCGCAGGCGCGGCAGGAGGTCGGAGGTGTCCCGCAGGCGCATGTCCCACATCATCACGTCGAAGGACTGATCCAGGGCGGCCTGAAGCGCCGCCAGACCGGTCGTGGCGGTCACGACATGAAAGCGGTTGTCTTTGGAGAGCTTGGCTTCGAGAACCCGGCAGATGTAGAATTCCGCGTCTGCGATCAATACGGAAGGCGTCGGCGAACGTGCGAGCATGACCTTGACCTTTCTCACTTGACAGCATGACGAAGAGAAGGTTTCCAGCGTCGCACGGTTTACGTCGCTTCATGCCGGGGCGATATGAGGCCGACAGAGAGAACGTACCCGCCGAGCGACAGCGCGGCCTCAAAGCCGCTTCCTGACGACAGGGCAGCGCCCAACACGATCCGGTCGCAGCCGTTTCTGCCGTCCTTGTTGCAACTTTTATGCCAATCCTGTCATTTTTCGGGGGATTACACGGGAATTTTAACAGATGGCAGGCGAGCAGTTCCGCCGCACAGACAAAGAGGAGAACGCCTCGCCCTGTCAATCTTCGCTATATTAGCCGGACGGCGGCGAATCTCCTGCTTCCCGGCGCGCGGATTGCACCGGAAGCGGAAGCAGATCGGGCGTCAGCGTGTCGGCAGCGTGGTCGCTCAGAACGATGGCGCGCTCCACCGCGTTTTCGAGTTCGCGCACGTTGCCCGGCCAGGTGTAGGCTTGCAGCAGCGCCCAGGTCTCCGGGTCTACTTTCTTGATTTTGCGCGCGTTCTGCGCATTGTATTTTTCCAGGAAGTGTTCCACCAGCAGGGGGATGTCTTCCGGGCGCTCCCGCAGCGGGGGCAGAAAGAGGCTGATGATGTTGAGGCGATAGTAGAGGTCCTGGCGGAACTTCTCTTCTGCGACGGCCTTTTCGAGGTCTTTATTGGTGGCGGCGATGAGGCGCACATCCACCTTGATGGTCTTCGTGCCGCCGATGCGCTCGAACTCCCACTCCTGCAAAACGCGCAGCAGCTTGATCTGGGTGGCGGGCGGAATATCGC
This sequence comes from Chthonomonadaceae bacterium, assembly GCA_035651115.1. Lineage (GTDB taxonomy): Bacteria > Armatimonadota > Chthonomonadetes > Chthonomonadales > Chthonomonadaceae > DASRGL01. The sequence goes on along the minus strand of DASRGL010000055.1, from coordinate 4,005 downwards.
CGATCTCATCGAGGAAGAGCGTTCCCTGGTTCGCCATCTCGAAGCGGCCCGGCTTGGCGGCGACCGCGCCCGTGAAGGCGTTTTTTTCGTAGCCGAACAGTTCGCTCTCCAGCAGCGTCTCCGGCAGGGCGGCGCAGGAGACGGCGACAAACGGCTTGCTGGCGCGCGGGCTGTTGTAGTGCAGGGCGCGGGCCACCAGTTCCTTGCCGGTGCCGCTTTCGCCGCGTAACAGCACGGTCGCACGGCTGTCGGCCACCCGCTCCACGATCTTATAGACATCCTGCATCTTGCCGCTCGCGCCGACCATGTTCTCCAGCTTGAAATTCTTCTTGAGCTGCTGCTTGAGTTCCTGGTTTTCGGCCAGCAGCGAGCGGTGTTCTACCGCTTTCTTGATGACGAGGCGCACCTCGTCCATGTCGAAGGGCTTTTGCAGGTAGGTGTAGGCTCCGTAGCGCATGGCCTCAACCGCCGACTTGATGGTTCCGTAGGCGGTCACGATCACGGCGGAACAGTGTGGGTGCAGTTGCTTGACCTTTTGCAGCACCTCCACGCCGGTCATATCCGGCATGATGAGGTCGGAGATGAGGATGTCCACCTGGTTCGTCGAGGCCAGGTCGAGCGCGCGCTTGCCGTTTTCTGCGGTGAGAACGGTATAGCCTTCTTTGGAGAACATGGCCTCCAGCACGCGCCGGATATTCGGCTCATCGTCGGCCACGAGGATCGTATTGGCATTGGTGTTCGGCTGCGCCATGACTGTTTCGATTGCTCCTTATTCTTTACCCCTCCCCCGGCCCCTCCCCCATAGGGAGAGGGGAGCCAAACAGTCACGAGTGCGCCCTTGCTCCCCCTTCCCAGCGCCAACAGGCTTTATCGTTGGCGCGGATGGGGTCGCGCGGGCCGTCCCGAATCGTTTCGGAACCAGACGGCCCGTGCAGTGGAGACGGGGGGGTGGGTAAAACCTGCTTTTCAGTTGTCTGGGAAGGGGCCGGTCGGCTTGGCGCTGATGAGCGGCATCTCTTCCATGGCGATCTCGGCCACATCGCAAGGCGGCCTCAGCGGGAGCAGCACGCGGAAGCAGGTTCCCTCCCCCACCTGGCTCTCCACTTCCACGCGCCCGCCATGATGGTCTACGATCTTCTGCACGATAGGCAGGCCCAGGCCGGTTCCCTTCGTCTTCGTCGTGACGAAAGGCCGGAAGATGCGTTCCAGTTCTTCTTTCGCGATGCCGGTTCCCGTATCGCGGAAACGCAGGGTCAGCAGGCCCGTCTGCGCGTCATAGTCGGCCCGAATCGTCAGGTCGCCGCCTTCGGGCATGGCCTGGGCCGCGTTCATGACGATATTGCGCACCACCTGGCCGAGCTGCACCGGGTCGCCCAGCAGTTCCGGCAGATCGTCCGGCACGTCCCAGTGGACGGCGACGTGATGCTCGCACAGGAACGGAGCCAGCGACTGGACGGCGCTCGTCAGGAACTCGCCGACGGCCAGGGGCCGCCGATCCAGCGGCGTAGGCCGGGCAAAGTCGAGCATCTCGCTGGTCAGGCGGCTCAGGCCGTCCACCTCGGCGATGATGATGTCCGGCCACTCCGTCGAAACGCCCTGCGACTCCATATCGTGCTGTATGATCTGCGCTGCGCCTTTGATGGGCGACAGGGCGTTGCGGACCTCATGCGCCATCTTCGCGGCCAACTGCCCGATGTCGGCCAGGCGGCGCATCTTCTCGACCTCGGCCTCCAGCCGCACCTCCTGGGTCACGTCCTCGAAGATGAGGACGACGCCCGCCTTTTCATGATTATGATCCATCAGGCGCGACAGCATCAGGTTCAGGGCCATCGGCGGACGCCCCTGCGGGTGCAGCATCAGCTTGTGCAGGTGAATGCGCTCGCCCGTCTCCACGACGCGCTGGATCATGCCGCACAGATGCTCGCGTTCCGCATCGGGCAGGCCCAGGCGCGCGATGACCTCCAGGAGCGGCGTCTCGCGGAAGCCGGACGCCGGCTGGCGCAGCGTCTCCTCCGCCGCCCGGTTCCAGCGCGCGATCTTGCCCTGCGCGTCGGTGGAGAGGATGCCCGCGCCGATGGACTGCAACACATTATCGGTATAGGTCTTCAGGCGGTGGATATTCTGATAGTTCTCCTGCATCTCTTCGACGAGGAAAGCGTTTTCGATGGCGATGCCCGCCTGGTTGACAAAGGCCGTGAGCAGGCTGATCTGGTCGCGCGAGATGGGATCGCGGCGGCCCCGGTTGTCGGCTACCAGAACGCCGTTGCAGCGGTTCTGGCTGGTCAGGATGGGAACGGCGACGAAGGCATCCGTGCCGAGCGAGCGCGCAAAGCCCTTGAGCTGCAGATGGGCGCGCTCCTTTTCGCGTTCCGGGGCGACCGGTTCGCGCGCATCGAAGGTGATGAGGCCCTTGCCCCGCGCCGCCGCGCCGACCGCGCCTTCGCCCTCGCGCACCGGGTTGCGCCCGATGCTGTCCGGATAGCCGCGCCAGACGCGCGGCGTGTAGACGGCGCGATGCCGTTCCCGCACGAACAGGCAGCACCGCTCGAAGCCGACGACGTTGCAGATGTCGTCGGCCACGCGCTCCAGCAGTTCGTCCAGGTCGAGCGTGGAGATCAGTACGCGCGAGAAGTTGGAGATCTTGAGCAGTTCGGCGGCGCTGCGCTTCAGGTCGGCATAGAGCCGCATATTGGTCAGGGCCAGGCCCGCCTGTGTGGCAAAGACGGAGAAGAGTTTCAGGTCGTCGTCGGTGAAGTCGGGGGCGGGGCGGCGGCGGCGGATGGACAGCACGCCCAGAACGCGCCCCTCCTGGTTTTTCATCGGCACGAGCATGGAGGAGCCGATCTCCGGGCGCAGCGTGACCCCGGTCAGGCGCGGGTCGCTGCTGGAGGCCAGGATCAGCATCGGCTGATCGGTCTGCGCGACGCGGCCCGCGATGCCCTCGCCGATCTTCTGCTCGTGTTCTAAGGCGTCTTCCGGCAGGCCGTGACTGGCCTCGACGCGCAGCGTCCCCGTCTCCTCGTTGACCAACATGAGGGAGCAGGCTTGCGCGTCCATAAGCAGCGCGGCGCGGTCGGTGATGAGGTGGAGCAGGCGCTTGCGGTCTATCTGGTCAATAGCCTGGCCGATCTCGTAGATGGTGGCGACTTCGCTGATGCGCTGCTTGGCGCGCTCTTCGGACTCCTGGACGCGCTCGGCCAGCGCCTCCTGGTCGAGCAGCATGGTCAGCGAGGCGACGAGCGCGGCGAGAAAGTCGGGGGTCGCGGGCGAATCGGGCGCGAGGACAAAGATGATCTGGCCGTAGGGCGCGAACTTGCATTCGAGGGGAAACACGTGGGCGCGCGGCTCCGCCTGCGCGCTGTGCGGGTGCGCGCCGGAGTTGGCGGCGGCGGTGGTCAGCGCCGCCGATTCGCCGTAAGGCCGATAGTAGGTCGTGGCGTCGTGGATGGTCTCCAGGGCCAGGGCTTCGACGCCGAAGCGGGCGTGCAGCAGGGTATAGAGGGCGTGCAGAGCCTCGTCGCTGGTCGTCGCGGCGCGCATGATCTGGACGGCTTCCTGTAGGGCGGCGTAGCGCGACTCCGCCTGCGCGCCGTTCTGCACCGGTTGGCTCTTCGTCTCGCTCCAATGCAGCGCGATTGGTTCTCTCACCCTGGTTCCTGCCTTGCTCCAGCCTCGTGTCCGGCTCGTTCGCTGCCGGGCCTGCTGGCGTCGCCGATGTGCGCCATTATAGCACACTTAGCTATCGGCAGGCAACGCATTTGCGTTTAGGGAAAACCGGTATTCTTGCCGGGATTTGGCAGGAACTCCCCGCCCGCGTGCTGAACTTTTGACTGTCTGAACTGTGATTAGTCGGATTAAAGGATGGGCTATGATTGGGCCTGGCTTCATCACAGTCCATCCTGTAATCCCATAAATCACAGTTCAGACAAAAGGAGGACACATGGAACTGATCTGGGAAGGCAAATACGACGCCAATCATCGCAAAGTCGCCCCGCTCAAAATCGC
>DASRGL010000054.1:0-25024 GCA_035651115.1 Chthonomonadaceae bacterium | reverse complement strand
AGGAACCGGCCAGCCCGCGATCTGCCGTGACGATAAGGAAGCCGATGTTGCGCGGCGTCCGCACGGAGAGCAGTGGATGCGACACCGTCCCGCCCACGCTTCCGGCCAGGCTCGTCATCATCTCGCGCATGGTCGCCGCATAAGGCCGTGCGGACTGCACGCGATCCTGCGCGCGTTTCAGCCGCGCCGCCGCGACCATCTTCATCGCTTTGGTGATCTGCTGGATATTTTTGGCGACTTTGATACGCTGTCGCACCTGTCGAATCGTTGCCATACGAACCTTTCTATACGCCGGGCCGTGAACGACCCGTCTGAAGGGCGGCTACGCCGCCAACCGCTCGGTGGGCGGAATTGGTTTTCCCGGTCGCAGACCGGTTGGCCGCAGGCTCCCTAGACGGGTCGTTCACGGCCCGGACAAACAGCCCTAAAAACAGAGCGATCCCGCAAAGAAAGAGCGTCAAGCCGCAGCCCTTTTTGCCCTTCTTGGCCGCCAACGCCTGCCTCTGCGCCTCGATTGTCTGCGTCTGAAGCGCGACTTCGGCGCGGAGGGCCGCCAGCCGCTGCTCCTTGATCTGCTTGCCGCGCTCCGGGTCGCCGCCGCAGGAGGGACAGACCGCAGGCGGCAGTTCGCCCGGTTCCGGCATCCGCCCGCAGTGCGGGCATTCGCCGGGAGCCAGCTTGCGCGGCAGAGGCTTGTGGCAGCGCGCGCAGTAGAGCGCGCCCTCCTCATTCTCCAGTTCGCATTCGGGACACTGCATCGGCACGACCGCTCCCGCTACTTCTTGTTGCGCACCGCCGAGAGAAGCGCATCCACCAGAGCGTCATCCGCCGCTTTGGGATCGTTCGGATAGCGTTCGGCGATGCCGCGCGCAAACGCCTCGAACTCCTTCACCGAGGAGGCGCGCTTTCCGTTCATCTCCGAGAGATACGATGCGCCCACGATGGCCGAGTTGTCCGCGCCGAACTCCGGCCCGGATATCGTCGGCACGCCGTTGCGGAGGCACTCCACCATGTTCAGTATCTCGCCGTAGAAGGAGGAGGGCCAGGGCTGCCAGGTCGGGCCGCTCACGCGCAGGCGGCGGATCTCCTTATCGTGCGAGTCGTAGACCACCGCATAGCGCCCGTTCTCTTCATCCCTGAAGAGAATCTTGCCCGTCGTGCCGATGATGGCGGTCTCCGGCGAGTCGCGCTCACTCCAGGAGCCTTCCACATGCGCCGTCGCCCAGGCTCCCGTGTCCATGTCCTCGAACCGGATCAGGATGTGAGCGTCGTCATCCACCGTGATCTTCTGGTAGCGTCCGTCAATGATGCGGTGGGGCATTCGGATGCTCATCCCGAACGGTTCCGCCGCCTTGACGACGGTGGGCCGCTTTTCCAGGCCGCAGACGTACCAGGCCGCGCCGATGGCATGGATGCCGTTGTCGAGTAGCGCGCCGCCGCCGCCGAAGTCCGGGTTCCAGAACTTGGGGCTGCCTTCCGGCCCGCCGTGCGCCTGCGCCAGGAACATCAGGATCGGCTCCCCGATCGCGCCCGTATCCACCAGCTTCTTGGCCGTGTAGTAGTCCTTATCCCACAGCCAGTTCTCGTTGTGCTGATAGGTCTTGCCGGTGCGTTTGGCCGTCTCGATGACCTTCTGCGTCTCCAGCCAGGTACGGGCCATCGGCTTTTCGCACATGACGTGGATGCCCGCTTCGAGCGCCTGAATGGAGAGGGGCGCATGGAGGAACGGCTGCGTGCAGATGTCCACCAGGTCGGGCTTGACCGACTCGATGACCTCGCTGATGTCGTCGCAGATCTGCACCGTCTCCAGATCGCGTTCGAGCCGCTCGATGGTCGCCATGTCGTCGCGCTCGCTGGCCTGCTTGATCTTGGCTTCGACGAGGCTCTGATAGCGTTTGAAAGCGAGGTCCTGGGCCGTCTTATCGGGGTCGCAGAGGGCGACAAGCTGCAACTGCGGAATCTCCGGGTAGGTCGGCAGGTGCGCGCCCCGGAAGATATTGCCCGTGCCGACACCGGCCACGCGGATTCGCTGCGTCGGTTCCATGCGCGATGTGTCTCCTTTAGAAGTAGTCAAAATCGTGGGCGCTTGCTGTCTCGGCGGCGCGCTGGCTTGCGCGCGTGTCTCCGACGCCTCACTCACCTTCGGCGGGGCCGCAGCAGGCTGCGGCGCTGCGGCGACTTCTTTTGGAACCGGCGGCGCTAACGGCGCGGCAGGAGCGGGCGCGGCGTCCAGTTCCAGGAAATGGCCGGTCGCGGCAGGCGCATCCGAACCCTGGGTATCGAGGCCGAGGCGCGCTTCCAGTTGGGTCAGCATCTCCTCGGCGCTCTGTTCCGGCGAAACGAAACGCGGGCGATAGGCCGAACCCGGCGTGCCGCGGGCGACTTCCGCCCTCGCCGAGGCTTCCCGCTCCAACCCCCGGATCTTGTCACCGGCGCGTTCCATGAGCGCGCCCGGTTCGGAGAGCGGCCCGCCGCCTGCCGTCGCTTCGATATGGTCGCCTACCCGCGCTACAAACTGAGTATTGAGGTCCTGCAACTGCTGCGCCAGTTTCGCCTCTTCCTCCGGCAGCCCGATCTTGGCGGACTCGGCCTCCGCTTCGGCCTGGGCCAGCAGCCCGCGCAGGCGCTCCAACTCCGCCTCGCGGCTCTTGCGCTCCTGGCGTATCTCCTCGGCGAGCGACGTGTTCTTGACTCGCTCGGCCAGCGCCGCCTTCGTCTCCAGATCGGTCACCAGGCGCTCTAGCTTGTTCGCCTCGTCCTGCAAGAAGTTGCGCCGCATGACCAACTGCACGACTCGTTCGCGCGCGTTCGCCAGGGCCGCGCGCACCTGCTCCGAGGCTTCGCGTAGCTGCTCTCTGGGGTCTCTGGTCGGATCGCCGCTGCCCATCTTGCTTCCTCACTTCGTAAAATCGGGTCGCTGCCAGTCTGTTCGCGTCCGCAGGCGGCGTTTCCTGCGTCCCACCGCCGTTCCACTGCATGGGCTGAGGGCTTACCGATGGCGCGCAATCGGCGACCACCCGACCGCAAACAGCATCGCATCGTTGATGGCGTAGACGGTTCCATCCGGGCCGATCAGCGTGGGCGTGTACGCCTCGAAGCGGCCGGACGTGAGAACGATCCTCTCCGTAAAGCTGTTCGTCGCAAAATCCCAGCGATAGAGGACGCCGTCTTCGTTATTGACCAGGGCGCACTTGTTGAACGGATCAATGGCCGCCGTGTTGATGCACCATTCGCGCACCGCGTTCGGAAACTGGTCAATATTCTCCTCATCCGGCGTCGGTCCGGCTATCGTCAGTATCTCCTTCATCACGGTCGCGCCGGAGATGGGGTCGGTCATCGAATCGTTGGGGTCGAGGATCGCGACCTTGTTCACGCCGTCCCCGCCGCCCGCATAGTTGTTGTACTTGGTCAGCAGCAGATAGGAGGACGTGCCGGTATAGGACGGAACCGCAGAGGCCGGGACGATGGAGGCCGTGTCGTCCCACCCGAACGCGCCAGGCGTTTTGGTCTGGGCCAGCGTGCTGTCGAAGTGCAGCAGCCAGCCGCGCAGGTTGTTCGTGAACCAGGGCCGTTCCAGGACGCCGTAGTAGACATCGCCATCCGGCCCGACGGTGGGCGAAGCGGTTCCATCGTCCAGCGGGTCGGCGTCGTTGCCGCTCTTGACATCCTTGAGCCGGACTTTCGATACCGTTGCAAGCGTCTGGCTATCGAGCGCCAGCAGATAGCCGTGCGCTTCTCCGATGCCGCTCGTATCGTTCACGGCGATGTAGAGCGTCTTCCCATCCGGGCTGAGGGCGGGCGCGCAGTTATGCACGACTTTGCGCATCGTATCGTCCTGCGCGGCTGCCGACGCCGCGACCCAGGTTCCCGTGCCGTCCGGGGCAAGCCGCGCGATCCCGCTCTTCAGGTTCAGCGGCGCCTGCGCGGTGGCGATAAATCCGAAATAGAGATTGCCCGCCTTATCCGCCGTGAGCGGGGTATTGATGAACACGTTGTCGTCGAAAGCCTGCTGGTCGGCGCGATAGGCCGCGATGCCGTAGAAAGCCAGTTGCCCGGTGAGGTACGGTCGCGGCGGGCGTATGCCGCTAAAGTTCAGCGTAGGGACACGGCTATGGGGACGCGGCGTCGGGAATGCGCTCTGCTGTGACCCGTTGTCCGGGTTGGTGCGAAAGTAGACGGTTCCGCCCGCGCCGGGAGCATAGAACAGGTTGCTCGTTGTCAAGGTGCAGCCGTAGCTCGGTGTCCAGTTGTAGCGGGGCGGCAGGCGATAGTCCGAAGTCAGCGCCCACTTGAGCGCGCCGTCCCTGGCCTGCCGCGCTTCGACGCGGAACCCGCCGTTCGCCCCCGTTTTCACGGGAATGATCACCGTGTTCCCCGGCGTTATCAGCGGCGTGCCGTAGTGAATCAGCAGCGAGCCGTTACGCAACTGCGGGTTCAGGTCTACCGGAGCAGACCAGCGGATAGCGTGCAGCGTTTGCGCCGGAACAGCGGAGAGCGCCGTGTGCTGCGGATCGGCGCCATAGCTCAGCCAACCCTGCGCGCCGGTTCCGACCGTCAGCGCCAACAGGCTGCCGAACGCCAGCGCGCGCGATAGGATGCGCACAGCGCGGCCTGCGAACGTTACTGCGAGTGGCGGCATCTTTCTCTCCTCCAACTACAGCACGCTCTGACCTGTTCTGAACTGTTATTGTCTGAACTGTGATTTATGGGATTAGCAGGATGGACTATGATGAGGCCGTAGCAAAATCATAGTCTATCCGTTAATCATTCTAATCACAGTTCAGACAATAACAGTTCAGACATTCCACTACGGCTTGAACTGCGCTTTGAACGCGGTGACGGCTTTGCTCAGGGCCGCCTCGTCCTCGGACGAGAGGTCTTTGGTGCGGCGAATCTTCTCCATGATGTCGGGATAGTTCTCCGCCATGAACGGATGGAACTGCTCCTCGAACTTGCGGATGTCGCCGACCGCGATGTCGTCCAGAAAGCCGTTGTAACCGGCGAAGATGATCGTGACCTGCTGCTCGACCGGCATCGGCTGGAACTGCGGCTGCTTCAGGACTTCGACCAGACGCGCGCCGCGCTCCAACTGATCGCGCGTCGCCTTGTCCAGGTCGGAGGCGAACTGTGAGAACGCCTGCACTTCGCGGTACTGCGCCAGGTCGAGGCGCATTCGCCCGGCGACCTTCTTCATCGCGTTGACCTGCGCCGAGCGGCCTACACGGGAGACCGAGATACCCACGTTGATGGCGGGGCGCACGCCGGAGAAGAACAGGTCGGGTTCCAGGAAGATCTGGCCGTCCGTAATCGAGATGACGTTGGTCGGGATATAGGCGGAGACGTCCGAGGCCAGCGTCTCGATGATGGGCAGCGCCGTCAGGCTGCCGCCCGTGCCGGGAACCTTGCGCAGTTCCAGGTCGGCGGCGTTGGGCATCCCTTCCAGCGTTTTGCGACCGTGGCTCTGGCCCTCGCTGCCTTCGTAGACCTTGCCATCCACCCCCTGCGTCGTGTCCGCGCTCGCCGTCTTCGGCACGATGATATAGTCCTCGCGAATCTTGGCGGCGCGCTCCAGCAGACGGCTGTGGAGATAGAAGACATCGCCGGGATAGGCTTCGCGTCCGGGCGGGCGGCGCAGCAGCAGCGACACCTGCCGGTAGGCGACGGCGTGCTTGGACAGGTCATCATAGATGACCAGCGCGTGCTGGCCCTTATCGCGGAAATACTCGCCGAGCGTGCAGCCGGTATAGGGCGCGATATACTGCATGGGCGCGGGGTCGGACGCGGTCGCGGAGACGATGATGGTGTAGTCCATCGCGCCGGCCTCTTCCAGCGCCAGGCGCACGTTGTTGACCGTAGACGCCTTCTGCCCGATGGCGACGTAGATGCAGATCACGTCGCCGCCCTTCTGGTTGACGATGGTATCCAGGGCGATGGCCGTCTTGCCGATACCCCGGTCGCCGATGATCAGTTCGCGCTGCCCGCGCCCGATGGGAACCAGAGCGTCCACCGCCTTGATACCGGTCTGAAGCGGCTCTTTCACGGGCTGGCGATCCACGACGCCGGGGGCGCGCGTCTCGATCTTGCCAGTCTCTTCGGTAATGATGGGGCCTTTGCCGTCCAGCGGATCGCCGACGGCGCTGATGACGCGCCCCAGCATCGCCTCGCCGACTGGGACCTCGATGATCCTGCCGGTGCGCTTGACAGTGGTTCCTTCCCGAATCTCTTCGTCCGGCCCCAGGATGACCGCGCCGACGTTGTCCTCTTCCAGGTTCAGAGCGATGGCGCGAATCACCGCGTTGTTCTCATCGGTGATCGGGTTACCCTTCTCATCCAGGAATTCGAGCAGTTCGGAGACCATCGAATCGCGCAGGCCATAGACGCGCGCGATCCCGTCTCCGACCTGCAGCACCGTCCCGACGCCGACCTCTTCGATCTCGCGGGTGTAGGATTCCAGTTCGCGTTCCAGAATCCCGGTTATCTCTTCTGGTCGTATCGCCATAGTAGTTTTGCCTCTGTTCGTATCAAAGTTTGAGCCAGGCGGTTAAAACCGCAGCTAGAAAAGCACAAGGTCCGCCTTCGCGGACTGGGTTTTGAGTCGGCGGAGGCCGACTTTGTGCCTTTCCAGCCGCGAATTCATTCGCCGGGGAAACATCAGGTCTCCTGCAACAACTGTTCGCGCAGACGTTCCAGTGTGCCGCGCACGCTACCGTCAATGACCGTATCGTGCAGGCGCACGACGACCCCGCCCAGGATCGAGGGGTCTACATGCACGGTCAGGTCTACATGCTCGCCCGTGCGCTGCTCCAGACTGCGGATCAGCCCCGCCTGCTCGTCAGGCGTGGGCGGCACGGCAAAAGTCGCTTCCGCGCGCACAAGCCGCCGCGCGGCATCCGCCAACTGGCGTATCTCCCTGCGCACGATCTCCAGAATGTCCTCGCGCCGCTTATCCACCAGCAGGCGCAGAAAGGAGAGCGTCAGCCCGTCCACCGACTCGCCGAGTACCCGGCCGATCAGGTCGCGCTTGCGCCCGGCGGGCAGCAGCGGGCTGTCCCACATCTGGCGCAGGGCCGGGGTCAGGCGCAGCAGGTCGAGAACGGTATCGAGGTCGCTTTCGATGGCATCGAGCTTGCCGCGCTTCTGCGCCAGATCGAAGAGGGCGGTCGCATAGCGTCTAGCGGCGCGGGTGTCCTGTGCGGCCATATCAGGCTTCCCCCTCCTGCGGTATTCTGGGCTGCGGCGCGGTCACTCCGTTGCCGGAGGGCGCGGCGCGCACCGTTCTGCCGTTCCCGCCGTCTTTCGCGGCCCGCGCGATGAAGTCGCCGATAAGCTGGCGCTGCACCGACTCGTTCGTATGGGCGCGGACGGACTGTTCGGCGGCGTTGAGGGTCAACTGCACGATCTCCTGCCGCAGTCGGATGCGCTGCCTGGTGCGTTCGCGCGCGATCTCTTCCTCGGCGCGGCGGCGCAGCGCGTTCGCCGTCTGCTCGGCCTCGGCGATGATCTCGGCGCGCGCCGTCTCCGCTTCCCGCACGGCGGCGTCTATCCTCTGGCGGGCTTCCGTTTCGATCTGCGCGATGCGGGCGGCATAGTCGTTGCGCTGCCTCTGAACGTCTTCCAGGGCGCGCTGTACCTGGGTAAGGTTCTCTTCGATCCGCGCGGCGCGGTCGTTGAGCATACTGCGCGCGGAAGGCAGGCCGAACCTTCCCAGCAGCAGCACCAACAGCGCCAGGCCGACCAGCATCGCCAGGACGGTCTCAGGATGCTCGATAGCAAAGGGGCCAAAATGGATTTCGGCAAGCAGCATTCCGATGGGGTCTCCATCTTTCTAAGCATCGGCTACGACGGTAGCCTTCAGTGCGGTCTTAATTGCGGGAGGGGTCTGCGCCGCCGCTGGCGCTCCGATGCAGGCTCTCTTCAATCGAACGACGCAGCGAGGCCGGGTCTGCGGCAGGCCCCAGCGCCTTTCCGGCAGCGACGACCGCCAGCCCGACCATGTGATCGCGCAACTGTTGCAGCGCCTCTGTCTTTTCGCGCTCCATCGCCGCGACACCTTCCCGAATCGCGGCATCGGACTGCGCGCGGGCCTCGGCCATCAGCCGTTCCCGTTCCGTCTGCGCCTCTTTGATCGCGGCCTGGATACGCGCGCGGGCTTCTGCCTCGACCTGCGCGATACGGGCCAGATAGTCGGCGCGCAGCGCTTCCATCTCGCGCTGCGTCTCTGCGACCGTTGCGTAGGAGCCGGTGATGCTCTGTTCGCGCGCGGCCAGATGCGCCAGGATCGGCTTCCAGAACAGAACACTCATCACATTCCAGAGAATCACGAACATGACGATGTTTGCCAGGAAGATCGTCGGATTGAACGCCAGGCTATCAATGATCGGCTTTAACATCGCAGTAAGCTGTCCTTACCTGCCCCCCGTCTCAGGGCGCAGCCAGCAGCGCCCCTACATTCTTCCCGCTCCCGCAGCGTGGGAGAGGGGCGGGGGGAGGGCTAGATACAACGAAAGAGGCTACCGACACCCCCTTCCCAGCGATGGAGGAGCGGTTTAGGGAAGGGGGCGGGGGGTTAGGTTCTCTTACCGGAGGCCGCCCGCAGCGGCCGCCGGGGCGCTCTTGAGTACCTCAAGTATCGCCGAAGTCTCCGGCAGCTTGCCGTTCAGCAGGAAGAAGACGAGCAGGGTAAAGATGACGAGCGACTCGATGAAGGCCAGGGCCAGGATCATCGCCGTCTGAAGTTTACCGGTCTGCTCCGGCTGACGGGCCATGCCCTCAAGCGCGGCGGCCGCCGCCTTGCCCTGTCCGAGCGCCGCCGACAGGACGGCGACGGGAACGCCAAAACCGAGCGCGAGGGCCAGAGCCATGAAGTAAGTCATTGGTTGCTTCCTTTCTGTGTCGAAAATGGTTTAATCTGTGCCTGCTCCGTAGAGCGGGTCGAGCATTGGTCGTACTATCGAAGGGCTAATGGCCCGTCGCGTGCGAGTGGGCGTCATCAATCGGCCCCTCCTCGCCATGTTCGCCGTGTTCGTGATGCGACATCAGCGAAAGATAGATACAGGTCAGGATGGCAAACACCATCGCCTGCACGAAAGCGGTCAGCGTCGCCAGCAGCATGACCGGGAACTGAATGGGCAGCCAGCTCAGATAGCTCATGCCCATCGTGGTGGTCAGGCCCGCCAGCACCAGCAGGATCACGTCCTCGCCGAAGATGTTGCCGAAAAGACGCACGGCGAGCGTGAACGGCTTGATGAACTCGGAGATCAGTTCGACCGGCATGATCAGCGGCGAGAGCGCGGGCATCGGCCCGACAAAGTGTTTCAGATAGCCGCCCAGTCCGTTATTGCGAATCCCCTGATACTGGACATAGACGAAGACCACCACGCCCAGCGCCAGCGTCGTCGAAAGGTTGGCGGTCGGGGCATGGAAGCCGGGAACCACGCTGAGCATGTTCATCAAAAAGATGTACAGAAAGATGGTTCCGACCAGCGGCGTGTATTTCTCGCCGCCTTCGCCGATGATGCCGACCGTAAACCGGTTCAGGCTCTCGGCGATCCACTCCGCGAAGTTCTGAAAGCCCTTTGGGACCGCCTCCAGCTTGCGCCGCGCCGCCAGGGCAAACGCGACCATGATCAAGGCGATCATCACGGCGTTGGTGAACAGCAGCGCGGCGTCCGGCACCGCGCCGACATCGTTCTTCTCGCCGCCATGCCCCTCGGCGGCGGTCGTCTCGGCGACCGGTCTCTCCGTACCGGGAGCGCCGCCGGTTTCACCCTGCGCCAGCAGGATCGGCGTCTGCGATCTCAGGTTGTGCAGTGCAGACTGCGGCATGGTCTACCCTCGTTCGCGAACAGGTTCGGCGCGGCGGAGCCGTGTCGCCCGCGCGGGCCGTTGCGAATGGATCAGGCTCTCGGTCGCTGCGGTCGCCGGCGCGGCCTCGACGGCCTTCGCCCGGCGGGTCGCAGGCTTTAGCTCCATTATCAGTCCGCCGATGGCTTTGAGCGTGATGACCATCGGGACCAGCGTGACGCCCAGGCCCGCGCCCATCGGCGCGATGCTGTGGACGCTCGTCGCCAGATAGAGACCGCCCAGATAGAGCGGCAGTTTCATGAACAGCGTCAGGCTCAGCAAGCCTTGAATATGGCGGGGCGCGCCAGGACGAAACAGCATCGGAACCAGGACGGTCAGACTGAACAGACTGAACAGCGAGAGCAGCGCCCCGATCAAGAACCCCCAGGCCCAGGCGCTATGGGCCGTAGCGAACAACCAGAGCGTCGTGAAGACCGTGACCCACGTACTCGTCTTCAGGGCGCGTAAAGCGAACGTTTCCTCTTCTTGCATGATGATCTTTCTGAGCGTCTTTCTCGTGTAATGTAGTGTCGTGGCGACATCAAAGGCCCAGTCGGGCGGACTTGGCTCCGACTCGCCGCGTTGGTTCGTTGGTACCGTCCTCGGGGACGGGAAGGCATCCTTGCTCGGAGGGATCATGGCCCGCTCCTTTCGCGACCGGACGAACTGCCATTTTTGCCAGGTCTTGCCTGTATTATGCCACAGAAGGTATCGCTTCCTGCTACGTTTCCATTCACGCCTGGCCCGAAGACCGGGCGCAGCGTCTGTTTTGGGCGCTGCTGGCAGCGCCCCTGCCGTCTTCCCTCTCCCTGTTCTTGAGACAGGGTGCGGGCCATCCCTACTCCAGCCGCTTGATGACATTCAGCAGGGAGGCCACGCCTGCGATCAGGCCCACCAGCACGCCGGTGAACGCCAGCCAGGGCGCGGTATGCAGCTTGCCATCCAGCCACCAGCCTGCGACCGAAAGCACGATGATCGGCATGATGAACGAACTGGCCGCCGTCGCCGCGATCGCCATTTTGTTGTAGCTGCCCGGCTGAAAATCGCCTTCGCCCGGCTGCTTCGGGTGCGGCGGCAGCTTCGGCGACAGCTTCGGCACATCCGGCGCTTCCGGCATGGGCGGCAGGTCGGGAAAACGACTTTGCAGGGCGTCCTGCTCCGCCTCGGCCTCCGGTTCGGGCGCTTCCTTGCGCCGCCTGTCTTCGTCGCTCATGGCGTTCACTGCTCGAAGAGGCGCTCATGCAGCAGCCGCACGGCGCGCTCTACGTCGCCTTCAGGAACCAGGCAAGAGATGGACATCTCCGAGTCGGCGATCTGGTGAATGGCGATCTCCGCGTTGGTCAGCGTCTCGTAGATGGTCGCCATGACGCCGGGGACGCGCCGGTGATCGGAAGCGATGACGGACACCATCGTACAGTTCTCGATCACGCTGGCAGGCACATCCACGACATGAATATGCTTCTCGACGGTCTTCAGCAGAGGCCGCTGCACCCGATAGGCCAGGTCCAGCCCTTCCGAGAACTTGAAGATATAGTAGGTCGCGATCTTGCCCTCGGCATCCGGCTTCTCGTGTCCGACCGGGACGACCATGCCATCCAGCAGATCGCGGGCCACCGGGTACAGGTTGCGCGGCACGGCGAACGAGAGCGCGGTCGGGCTGAACGTCACCAGATAGATATTGACCCCGGCCTGCGCCATCATCCGGTAGACCTCGTTCTCGACCTGCGACTTGTGTTCGGCGTTCTCGATCTCCAGCCGGATATAGACGATCTTGCCCGTGTGCGTGATTCCGGTCAGGCGGCGGCGCACGGCCTCCGGCGCATCCTCTCCGGCGATGCGCGTGCCGGGCGAATCCGAGAAGGTGGACTTGACCCAGAGCGGGATGTTGTGATCCATCGCGATCTCAGCGGCGCGCGGGTGAACGACCTTTGCGCCCTGGTGCGCGATCTCGGCGACCTCTTCGTAGGTGCAGACCGGGATCGTCCGCGCGTTCTTGACCAGGTCGGGATCGGCGGTCTTCACGCCGTCCACGTCGGTATAGATCTCGACGGCGACCGCGTGCAGCGCGACGCCCAGCGCCGAGCCGGTCGTGTCGCTGCCGCCGCGCCCCAGCGTCGTGATCGCCCCATGCTCGTACTCGTCGCTCGGCTCGGTGATGCCCTGGAAGCCGCAGACGACCGGGATATAGCCCTGTTCCAGCAGGCGCAGGATATACTGCGGGCGTATCTCCTGAATGCGCGCGTTGCCGAACTCGCGGTCGGTGATGATTCCCGCCTGCCCGCCGGAGAGCGCGATGGCCTTGTAGCCGAGCGTCTGCAGCGTATGCGCGAAGACGGCGGTAGAGATGATCTCTCCGCACGCCATCATCATGTCCAGTTCGCGCGCGGCGGGCGGAACCTGCGGGTCTATGTCTTTCAGGAACTTGATCAGCGTGTCGGTCGCGTAGGGCGCGCCCGACCGCCCGATAGCGGACACGACGACGACGGGCTGGAACCCGGCCTCTTTCGCCTTGATGACCTTGCGTGCCGCCAGGATACGGTGTTCGTGCCGGTCTACGGACGTGCCGCCGAATTTTTGCACCAGGATCTTCATGCCGCGCCCTCCGTCTTCAGGCTGGCCTCTTCCGCCGCCTGGCCCTCCAGATGAAACTTCTGGCACAGCGCCTGGATCGCGGCCTGCACCCGCTCCCCATCAATCAAGCACTGCACGGAGTTGTGCGAGTCGCCGGTTCCGTAGAGCCGCGCGCCGACCGAATAGAGCGCGTCGGCAATGGCGACCATGATGCCGGAGAGATCGCGCATGGAGGAGGCGCGCACGGCGACGATCGCCAGGTCGTGGCGCGTCTTGGCCTTCAATCCGGCGCTCGCCAGCGCCGCCTCCGCGCGCGCGACATCGGCCCCGGCCATCGCGAAGGTCACGGCAGAGCGGTGCATCTTGATGAGAAAGATAGGGATATTCGCTTCGGCAAGTATACGAAAAAGTTGAAGAATCCGGCTGCTGCGCAGCGCATCGTCGCCGACTGAAACGACCGCATGGGCTACGTCACGGGTGACCTGGGTGGCATAGACGCCGCGTTCACGCTCGAAGGAGACATTGGGCGTCCGGGTTTCCGACACGGGTTCAGACATGGTTTCCCTGCACATTCGGGCGGTAGATTTGGTTGTTCAGGACTTTGTGCATTATTTCGCAAATAGTATATCACATGGAGGCGAAGCGAGTCAACGGCTATTTAGCAGGGAGAAACTTTTTTGCAAAATTCGCGGAAAAAGAGGGCTTGCCGTGTCGTTTTACCAGGCGATTAGAGTCCGTCGGCAAGGATCGGCATCAAGACATTCTCCGCTCTCCGAAGCAAAGTGATGTCCGAGAGGCGAAATGCAAGCAGCGTGCCAGAGCAGGCAGAGATCACAGGAACCGGCAGGCTCTATGCGGAAGGAATGCACCCGTTTGTTCGTCTTGTTCGGGAACAGGCCGTCGGCTCATGCCGTGACCTGGAGGGCTTCCAGAAAGCTCGTAGCGAAACGGTTGACCATTTTCGCGGTCAGCGCAGGAATCCGGACCAGCGAAGGTGAATCTGCATTGGCGCTCGGCCTCGGGCCGGGCCGCCACAACCACGACCACAACAACCCTGCGAAAGGAGCCAAACACATTGGCGAAGAAGGTTAAGATCGGAGTCATCGGGACGGGCGGGATCGCGAACGGCGCGCACCTACCCGGCTATTCTCAGATACCGGACGAGTGCGAGATCTTCGCGCTCTGCGATATTGATCCCAAAGCGCTCAAGTCCACCGCCGAGAAATATCCCGTCAAGCATAAGTTCGAGGACTATAAGAAGCTGCTGGAGATGCCGGAGATTGATGCGGTCTCCGTCTGCACGCCCAACTATGTTCACTATGCGCCGACCGTAGACGCGCTCAAGGCGGGCAAGCATGTCCTCTGCGAGAAGCCCATCGCAATGAACGCGAAAGAGGCGGCGGAGATGGTCAAGACCGCGCGGCGCGAGGGCAAGATCCTGCAGATCGGCTACAACAGCCGTTTCGCGCCCAGCAACCAGCTCCTCAAGAAGTTCATTGACGCAGGCGAATTGGGTGACATCTACTATGCCCGCGCGCAGGCCATGCGCGTGCGCGGCATCCCCGGCTGGGGCGTCTTCATTGATAAGAGCAAGCAGGGCGGCGGGCCGCTCATTGACATCGGCGTACATATCCTCGACCTGACCCTCTGGCTGATGGGCCATCCCAAACCGACCTACGCCAGCGGCGTCACCTACCAGAAGTTCGGCAAGCGCAGCGACATCGTCGGCTTCATGGGGCAGTGGGACTACAAGAACTTCACGGTCGAGGACATGGCCGCCGCGCTCATCCGCTTCGAGAACGGCGCAACAGTCGTGCTGGAGTCCAGCTTCGTCGCCAATATCAAAGAGGAACTGAACAACACGACGCTGCTCGGCACGGAAGGCGGCGCGCAGGCGTACCCGCTCACCATCACGCAGGAGCGGCATCGGAGCGTCTTCAGCTATGAGCCGCAGATTCCGAACCGCAACATCAATACGCACTATGCGGAGATGAAGGCGTTTGTCGAGTGCGTGCGCGATAAGAAAGAGCCGCTCGTCACCGGCGAACACGGCCTGATGGTGGCGCAGATCATGGACGCCATCTACAAATCGTCCGACGAAGGCCGCGAGGTTCCGGTCGAGACGAGGTAGGCTTCCCCCGTCTGAACTGTGATTCAAGCGCCGTCTGAACCAGGATTCGTCGGATTACAGGATGGACTAGGATTGCGCCTAGCTCCATCCTAGCCCATCCGTTAATCCCGTAAATCCTGGTTCAGACAGTGGGAGAGGAGCCGGGGGGTGAGGATGAAAGCCTTTCCGGGCTGAAGAGAGGCGCATTTCTCATCCGAAAATAGACATTGATGAAACGAGGCGGCGCTTCACTGCGTCTCGTTAGGCACGGAGGTTCGAGAACGCACGCTTTCCCGGCCCTATCGTCGGTGCGGTTCGTTTTGCTGAAGGAACGCTCTTTGAACGTTACGCCGCCCACTCCACAACCAGAGCCGCGCCCGCAATCGCAGGCTGCCGAGAACACCGCCGCTCTCTCGCGCTCCCAGGAGAAGAAGGAAACGGACAGGCGAGAAGGGAACGGCAGCGTCTCCTCTGCGATCTGCGTCCAACGGTTGATGCTGGCGATCGTGCTGGTCGCCGGATGCGCGGAACTGGCCTACGCTATCGTCAACCTGTCCGCGATGCCCGTCTACGTCAAGGCCATCGGACACGGCGAACAGTGGGTCGGGGCAGCAGCGGCGGCCTATCTTGTGGCCGAAGGCGTGCTGAAATCCCCTTTTGGGCTGCTCGGCGACCGGGTGGGTCGCAAGGCGCTCATCGTCATCGGCCCGTGCATCTCCATCTTTACGGCGCTGCTGACCCCGTTTGTCCAGAATCCCTATGTGCTGGTGATGCTGCGCCTGGTGGACGGCATGGGCGCGGCGGCGCTCTGGCCTGCGGCCTTCAGCCTCATCGGCGACCATGTGCCGGGAGAAAAACGCGCCTCCGCCATGAGCCTGTTCAACCTCTCCTATATGCTCGGCGTCGCGCTCGGCCCGGCCATCGGCGGCAACGTCAACGACTGGGCGTCGCAGCATCTCGGCCTGCCGCTCATCGCGGCAAAATCCGCCTCCTTCTATGCCGCCGCTGCCTTCTTTACCATCACGACGGTCGTAGCCCTGACGCGCATTCCGCACGTTCGCCCCATCCACCACGACCCGGCAACGGGCCTGGAAGTCGGGTTCGACTTCAAAGACTTCTGGAAGATGCTCTACCGGATGCCCGCGACGCTGGCGATGGCGTTCGTCACCTTCCTGGGCATCGGCCTGATCATGGCCTATACGAAGGTCTATGCGATGGACCCGGCCGGCCCGTTCCACCTGAGCGAGAGCGCGTTCGGCAACTACCTCATCTTCCCGTCGCTGGTCATCGCGCTCGTCTCCGTGCCTCTCGGCACGCTCGGCGACCGCATCGGCAAGGCGAAGGCAGTGCGTCTCGGCATCGGCCTCTGCGCGGGCGCGTTCTGGGGGCTGATCCTGCATCCCGCCGTCTGGACGCTGCTGATCCTGGGATCGGTGATCGGTATCGGGTTCGTCATCGCGTTCCCGGCGTGGATGGCGCTGGTAAGCGGCGACTGCGACCCGAAACAGCGCGGCGCGGTCGTGGGGGCGGTCGGGACGGCGCAGGGGCTTGGCGCGATCCTGGGCGTGGGGGCCAGCAGCTTCCTCTACAAACTGCCCGCGCTCGATCTGGGCGTTTTCACTATCCCGGAGCATGGCCTGCCCTTCCTCGGCTGCGCACTCATGCTGGCTCTCTCCTTTCTCCTCGCTCTATTGACCGTACACGACTCCACACCCGGCCCCTCGGATGCCCGCCCTGCCGGTCACTAATGCTTCTTCAAAGGAGATGTTGTGGAATGGGTTCGAGGAGTTCGCATTGGTCATAGTCACACAGATGCGGCGTTAACTCGCTTGCCGGTAACACGCGCTCTGGCGCGACCACCGCGCGCTTGCCATGGACCCATTTCGGCTCGATAAGGATTTTAACGGACGGCTGGCGCGATGCCGGATTCGCATATTCGAGGCGGAGGGCCAAGCGCCGGTGATGATCGCCACCAAACTCGAAGAGCAGAATCCCGGGATGAGCCTGACCAACGCGAAAGACCGGGTGGCTTACCGCCTTCCCGGTCTTTTTCGGCGCACTATTTGTGTCCAGCGTTGAGGGTGCGAGTCCCTGCTGTCATCCTCGGCAAAGAGAGCGAGAGACTCTGGCTTGCATATCTGTCAATAACTATCAATAACTCCCCGCGATGGACTCGAACCATCAACATTTCGGTTAACAGCCGAACGCTCTGCCATTGAGCTAGCGGGGAACATAAAAACGCGCACCACGGACTGCACGGCGCGCGAGTATTATGATAGCACGCGGGCCTGGCTTTTGTCAAGCCCCAAATTCGAGCAGCCAGAGTCGTCATCGGTCTCTTTACGAACGAACGGACACCAAATACTCACAAGCCTGAACTCTTACATTCGAGCCATCGCATCGCAGGGAAGGAGAGAAGCTACCTGGAGAGCGCCTACGGGCAGCCTTGCCGGTCTTTGAGGCCGGAGGCAGTATAATATCAGCGTCGAGTCGGCTCTATATAGGGTAGATGCCGTTGGTTCGGCGTGCGTCGGTGGACGGAAAGATTGCCGAAACCGGCGCATACAAATCTACGTAGTCGCTGCGGAAGCCTTCACAAGCGAGGCCGCAGGAACCGCGCCGGGCGCTTCTCGATCTGATCTACTCCCCTGAAAGCGAGCAAACAGGACCGAATGGCAAAGAAACTGTTCATAGGCTGCGGGCTGTCTTTTGTGCTGATGGCGCTGCTGGTCTGGGTGGGCGTGCGCGCCCTGCTCAAACCCAAGCCGAAGGTGGAACGCGCCGAAACGGTGCAGCGCGGTGACGTGGAGATCAAGGTCGTCGAGACCGGCACTATCGAGCCATTGCGCAAGGTCGAGGTGAAGTCGAAAGTCGGCGGGCGCATCTCCCGGCTTTTTGTGGACGAGGGAATGCGCGTCCGGCAGGGCCAGATACTCGCGACCATTGACCCGCAGGAGATCAACAGCCAGGTGGCCGCGCTGCGGGCGCAGTTAGCCGGGGCGCAGGCGCGTCTCGCCGCCGCGCGCAAGAACGCGACCTACCAGCAGGATCAGACAACGACGAGCATCGCGCAGTACGAACACAACGTCGAGGCGGCGCTGGCGCGGCTGAAGCAGGCCGAAGCGGAGGCCGAGGCGCAGCCCAGGCTCACGCAGCAGTCCATTGACATCGCGCAGGCCAACCTCGACGCCGCGCGCGCCAGCCTTCGAGCGCAGCAGGAATCGCTGAACTTGATGGTGCAGTCCACGCATCCCCAGGCCGTCGTCGCCGCGCAGTCGGCCTACGACCAGGCGCGCGTTCAGGCCGACAACGACGCCCGCAACCTGCAGCGACAGCAGCAGCTTTTCGCCAACGGCTTCGTCTCCCAGCAGGCGGTAGATGCTGCGCTGACGCAGGCGCAGGTCTCCGAAGCGCACATGCGCGAGGTCAAGGCCCGCCTCGACCGGATGAAGCGCACGAACGATCTGGAAGCGGCCAACGCCCGCGCGCAGGTCGCCAGCGCGCAGGGCCAGGTGCGCCAGATGCAGGCCGCGCTCGCCCAGGCCCGAACAAGCGTGCTGAACACGACCCGGCGGCAGGAACTCGAAAGCGCCCGCGCCGCCTATGCGCAGGCCAGAGCGCAACTGGCCGCCGCCCGCACGGGCCGCACGCAGGACTTGATGCGCCGCGACGACATCGCCGCTGCCGCTTCCGAAGTGCAGCAGATACAAAACCAGTTGAACGAACGGCTGGTCAACCAGCGCGATACCACGCTCGTCGCCGCGATGACGGGCCTGGTGACGAAGCGCTATGTCGAGCAGGGCGAACTTATCACCTCGGCCATCAGTTCGTTCTCCTCCGGCACGCCCGTCTTCCAGATCGCCGACCTCTCCACCATGCTCGTCAAGATCAATATCAACGAGGTGGACATCGCCAAACTCAGACGCGGCCTGCTGACCGAAGTGAGCATAGACGCCTCGCGCGGCGCGACGTTCACGGGCCGTGTGCGCAAGGTCGCGCCTGCGGCGATGTCCGCCGCTGCGAGCAGCGATTCGAGCAGCGCCAATACTGCCAACACCCAGACTGTCATCCGCTTCCCGGTCGAGATTCAGATAGACCGCGCGGACTCGCGCCTCAAGCCGGGCATGAGCGCGCGCTGCGCCGTCATCGTCGCCCGCCGCCGCAACGTGCTGCGCGTGCCGACCAACTGCGTGCAGGGCGAGGGCGCGACCGCCACCGTCCAGGTCGTCACGGAGACGACGCAGAACGGCGAGAAGGTCGAGACGACGACGCCCCGGCAGGTGACGATCGGGCTGCGCGGCGATGATTTCGTCGAGATCGTCTCCGGCTTGAAGGAGGGAGAGAAGGTGCGCCCGGCTCCCTATACCGGCCCGCCGCGCAAGACCATCGAGATGCGGGGCGGCCCCGGCGGCGGCGGTTAACGCGAGAAAGCCCGATGAACCTTCTTCACTCTCTTCAAGTCGCCTTCGAGAACCTGCGGGCGAACAAGCTGCGCTCCGCGCTGACCATGCTCGGCGTCATCATCGGCGTCAGCGCCGTCATCATGATGGTCGCTATTTTGCAGGGCGCGTCGGCACGCATCACACAGGAGTTTCAGAAGCTCGGCTCTAATCTAATCATCGTCGTCTTCGAGCAGTCTCGCGAGGAACAGAAGCAGACGACCCGGCGCATCGAAGGCATGACGATGGACGACGTGCGCGCCATCCAGCGGCAGTGCGACCTGCTCAAGAGCATTTCGCCGGAACTGCCCCTCGGCAACGGAACGGCCAAGTACGCGGGCAAAAGCGCCGATGTGCGGCCCAACGGCGTGCAGTCCGACTACGCCCGCCTGCGGAACGTGCAGGTCGCGCAGGGCCGGTTTATCTCGGATGACGACCTGGGAACCTGGGCCAAAGTCTGCGTCATCGGGGACAAAGTCCGGCAGGAACTGTTCCAGGATAAAAACCCCATCGGACGGGATATCGAGATCAACGGCCAGAACCTGATGGTCGTGGGAACGCTGGCCCCCAAGGGCCGCACCTTCGACGGCGACGCCGATCAACTGGTGTTCATCCCGCTGACGACCGTGCAGAAGCGGTATCTGGGCAAAGAGACGGTCGGCGTCATCTGGGCGGAGCCGAAGACGCTCAAGGAGATGGACGCGGCCAAAGACCAGATATGGCAACTGCTGATGCGCCGCTACGCCAACCTGCCCGGCTTCCGTGTAGACAGCCTGGACAACATGCTGAACAGCATCCATCAGGTGCTGGCTATCTTCACGTTGGTGATGGGTTCGATCGCGGGGCTGGCGCTGCTGGTCGGCGGCATTGGCATCATGAACATCATGCTGGTCTCGGTCACGGAGCGCACGAAGGAGATCGGGCTGCGCAAGGCCATCGGCGCAAAACGCCGCGATATTCTGTGGCAGTTTTTGATCGAATCTGCGACAGTTTCGGGCGTAGGCGGGCTGACCGGCGTGGCTATCGGCACGGGCGTCGCCTACGCCATCGGCTACGTCACGCAGTTCATCCCCGCGCTGACCGATCCGCAGACGGGCGCAAAGGGCATGGGCATCTACGTGCCGCCTCTGTTCTGCGTCGGGGCGTTCGCGTTTTCGGCGTTCGTGGGAATTTTTTTCGGCATCTATCCCGCCCTGCGCGCCGCCAGCCTCGACCCTATCGAGGCGCTCCGGCATGAATGACCCACCCCCTGTCCCCTTCCCTGGCCGCTCGTACCTCGCTAGGGAGGGGGAGAGAAGGCGGAAGCGTGGATGTTTAGCTCTCCTTCCCTTTAGGGAGGGGGTCGGGGGGGTAGGTCAGAGGAAGCCTATGAGTCGCAGCATCACCGTCGTCACGCCAGAGAACATCACCGTCACCTATCAGGTGGCCGGGTTCGCCTCGCGCTTCATGGCGTTTATCGTGGACCTGACTATCCAACTGCTGCTGCTGCTGCTGGTCGGCATGGCGCTGCACTATACGGTCGGCGGCGCGGAGGGCGGCGGCCTGTCTCCGGCCAGCATCGTCTCCGCCGTCGGCATCATCGTGGTCTTCCTGATCGTGCTGGCCTACGCGATCTTTTTCGAGATGCTCTGGGGCGGGCGCACGCCCGGCAAACGGCTCTTCGGCCTGCGGGTCATCCGGGAGGGCGGCTATCCCATCACCTTCCTTGCCAGCGCCATTCGCAATATTCTGCGCTTCATAGATTTCGGCCTGGTGCCGCTGCCGGGGACGCCGCTGGTGCTGTGGGGGCTGCCCGGCCTGCTGACTATCTTTTTCAGCCCGACCTACAAGCGCATCGGCGACTATGCGGCGGGAACGCTGGTGATCGTCGAGTTGGGCGCAACGCCGTTCAATACGCAGCGGCTCTCCGCCGCCCTGCCCCCCAATGTGGCCGCCCTGCTCCCCTGCGTCAAGAATCTGGATCGGCTGACGGCAGACGAGTACCGGATGATCCGGCGTTTCACGGCGCGGCGCGGGGAGTTGGAGATGGTCGTGCAGGCTTCCATCGGGGAGCGGCTGGCCGTGCCGCTGATGCAGAAGCTGGAGATCGAAGCGCCGATCCGGTTCCAGCTTCAGTATGCCGATCTGCTGGAAGCCATCGAACGCCGCTATGCCGAGGAGCGCGGCGTGCTATAAGCGCGCCGCACAAGAGACAGGATGGACGAGAGGGAAACGCCTGCCGATACCCCAGATATTGCCCCCGAGGGGCCGCCTGCCGTCTCACGGCGCAGTCTCTCCGGGGCCGTTCGCATCGGAGTGGCCGTCGCGCTCGTCTGCACGCTCCTCGGCCTGCGGTCGCTTGCTATCGCCACCCTGCCTTATATCCTGGCCCCTGGCGAAGGCATAGATTTTCAGGAAGCGATTCCGGGCCTGCCCATCCCGCGCCTGCTCGACTGGAACCTGAACCAGATCGAGCTGCTGCTGACCCTGCGCCAGATAGACGGTATCTCGCTGGCCCTGGCCTCCCTTGCGCTGTTCGGCGCACTCTGGCTGCTGGCGGTTTTTGTCCTCAACCCCTCGTTCCGCCTGTTGCGCATGGCCCGCGTTCCCGCCCAGGATTTAGAGACTCCGTCCGCCCCTCCCCTGCCCTCTCCGATGGAGCCGGTAAGGGAAGAGCCGGAAGGCGACCCGGTCACGCTGTCTCCCGGAGGCCCGATTCCGCTTCCCACCCGGACAGCCCCGATGCCGCCCGCGCCGACGGTTCTCACCGTCGCTCTGGAGACGCCGCGCCTGATGAAGGCGCTGACACTACTCCTGGCAACGGGGTTGCCATTGGCGCTGCTCGGCGGTCTGTCCCGCCGCCTCGGAGCGGGCGGGCAAGGCGGCGCGCTGTCCGCCCTCTGGCTGATGGCGCTCGGCATCGCTCTCTGGATCGGCTTCCGACCGGAAGGGCTGGCAGGCGACTTTGCGGAGGCGCGCTGGCACGCACCGGGCCGCGCCCTGCCCCGTCTCCTCCTGCGCGGCGCGGCGTTCGGTCTCGGTCTCTTTTTCCTGCTCTATCGCGTCTGGCCCGACCCTCTGGAAGGCGTCCTGCGCCGCTATGCCACGCTTGGCACGTTCCATCGCGGCTACTGGGCCGAGATCGCCTGGGCCTATCTGCTCGGTGTGGGCCTGTGCGGGTTCGCTATCGGCACGCTGTTCACCCTGCTGGCGCGACCGGGAGCCGGTTCGCGGCGCAGCCTGGCGCTGGCCGCGCTGCCGTTTGTCACGGCGGGCCTGGCGCTGGCCGCGCAGCGTCCCCTGGCGATCAAGCCGATGGAAGCGCGCATTGACCTGACCCCAGCCCTGGCAGCGACCCTGCCGAGACGCCTGAACCCGCGTAATCTCGCCTCCGGCGTGCCGGACGGCATCCTGGCGGAAAGAGAGTTGTCCCGCCTTGCCGCCCTCAACCCCTCCGGCAAACTGACGACGTTGCAGACCGAGCGCAGCCTCCTGATGTTCCATCCGCGCGGCCTCGTCAATGCCCGGCAGACCATCGTCTCAGAGGACGGACTGCCTTTCGATACGCAGACGGCGGAGAAGGTGCAGAACTTCCTGCAGCAGCGCGACTATCGCACCGCGCTCTCCTGGGTCGCGTTCAAGCGGATGTTCGATACCGCCGTCACGCAGTTCGACCCGACCGCCGCGCTCAAAGCCTGCCTGCTCGACCAGACGCACTGCCCGCACCTGGGCCAGATCAGCGGCCCGATGCGCGCCCTGCTGTTCGTCTCCGCCGCCACGCCGGAGAACATCGCCCTCGCCGATGCATTGGCCGACGACCGCCGCTTCGCCTACCCGGACCGCGCCAGCCTGCGCATGATGGGCGACCTGTTCAACCGGATCGGCGAAGTCGCCAAAGCGGAACGATGGTATCGCCGCGCCGAGATGCCGAAATCCTTCTATCGCATCATCCATCAGTACCCCGTGTTCCATACCGGGCGCGTGACCGGGCAACTGCGCCTGAACGGACGCCCGCTGGCCGGAGTGCGCGTCGGCCTGGTTCCCAAGCGCATGAACGGCCTGCCGCGCGATCTGCAGGCGATCCTGCTCGACGCCGACCGCGAGGTGATCGGCGGCCCGGAACGCGGCTTTCGTTTTTCGCGCGCCGCGCAGCCCTTCCATCCGCGCCCGTTCGCGTTCCGATGGATCAGCGAGGGCGCAACAACGGATGCGCAGGGCCGCTTCGCGCTGGATCATCTGCTGGATGGCGAATACTATCTCCTCGTGGCGCTTCCCCCCGATATTCTGCTGAACCCGCCTGTAGACA
Source organism: Chthonomonadaceae bacterium (assembly GCA_035651115.1). Classification (GTDB taxonomy): domain Bacteria; phylum Armatimonadota; class Chthonomonadetes; order Chthonomonadales; family Chthonomonadaceae; genus DASRGL01. The sequence goes on along the minus strand of DASRGL010000054.1, from coordinate 1,776 downwards.
GAGCGTTGCGGGCGCAAAACGCGCCGCGCTCCCTCGTCTTGAACGCCGCCGCGCCCTCCTTAGACCTGCCCACGATTGACATTTTCTATACCCGCCGCAATCCCTGAACGCCGTTCCTCCGTACTCAGAATAAGGGAGAGGTTTTAGCGTATAATATAGATATTCGCTCGCCTCCCGTTGCACGACCAAGGAATCCGGTTTTCAGCATGGCAGACGCCTCGGAAAAGATCAAGAGCCAGTTCAGGCAGGGACAGGTCTTCAGCCTCATCCTGATCGTGGCCGCGTCTCTCTTCGGAATGTTCGTGATGATCCAGTTGCGGCAGGAAGAGCGAGCGCTGCTGCAGCTGCGTTCTCTGCGGGAGGAGACGCTGCAAAGCTACATGGAGGCCATGCTGAATCAGGAGACCGGTTTTCGCGGCTATCTCGCCTCCAACACGCGCAACAAGGATTTCCTCAAGCCCTACTATGATGGCGTGACCCAGTATTCCAAGGCGCAGATGACGGCCCGGAAGATCTACGAGCAGCCTGGCGAAGCGGCTTTTCGAGAGATCGTCGAACCTCTGGAGGAAAAAGCGCGTATCTGGCAGCAGATGGCGACGCGGTCTCTCGGAATTCTGCTCAATGGGGGAGAGGTCGCCGGGCAGGAGTCCCCCGCGACGATATTCCCGCGCAAAGAGGAGTTCGATGCCTTTCGCGCGGCCTTCAACGCCGCCCGGCAGCGCAACCATGCCGAGATGCTCCAGCGCATACAGGCGCGCGAGCAGTTGTGGCTGCTCGAAGGTCTGTTCGTCCTGAGCGTCATGGGTATCGGCGTCGGAGCGGCGGTCTGGATCGGACGAGTCGCCGAGAACACCATCGGTGTGCAGGCATCCCAACTGGTACAGCAGGCGGAGAACGTCCGCCAGCACCGGCAGGAACTGAGCGTTCAGAACGAGAAGCTTCAGGCGCAGCAGGCGGAACTGCAGCAGCGCAACCGGGAACTCGAACTCATCGGGCGCATCACCGCGATCGCCGCCTCGGAACTGCGCATAGACGCTATCCAGGACGCCTTTCAGGAGGTGCTGAGCGAACTGATTCCCTTCGACCGATACAGCATCTCTCTCCTGGACAGCGCGAAGTCCGCCGTTCAGATCGTCAGCATTCACGGCCTCGCTATTCCCGGCTGGCAGAACGGCACGACCCATCCCCTGCACGAGACGCTGATTGGCAAGGCGCTGGAGACGGCGCGGCCCGCCTATCTGGACGACCTCTCGCTTCACCCTGAACCCTGGAACGCGCAGGCGCGGGCGTTTCAAGAGGCGGGAGTCCGGTCGTTCGTGGCGGCTCCGCTCATCGCGCGCGGGCAGGTGATCGGCACGCTCAACTTTGCCTCGACTGCGCCGCACCGCTATAACGCCCACATCCTCAGCCTCATGGCCCAGGTCGCCGGTTCGATCGCCGGCGCGCTGGAGACGACGCGGCTCTATCAGGAAGAGCGGCGCAAATCGGAACTGCTGGCCGTCTCGATCCAGGAGACGCACCATCGGGTGAAGAACAATCTGCAAGCGGTATCGGCCCTGCTCGACGTGCAGTTGATGGAGGCGGGCGAGATGGTGCCGCGCGAGGTGCTGGAACGCACCATCACGCAGGTCAAGGCGATCGCGCTGGTCCATGACCTGCTCAGTCACGACGGCACGGAGGAGTCCGTAGACGCCAGGGCGGTGATCGAGAAGATGCTTCCCCTGGTCACGCTGGCCTATCGGGATGTCGGCCTGGAGATGACGCTGGCCTCGCTGC
>DASRGL010000053.1:0-6269 GCA_035651115.1 Chthonomonadaceae bacterium | reverse complement strand
ACCTGGCTATGGCTTCCTCCTCTTGAGAGGTGCGTGCATACGGCCTCCTGCCAGGCGCGCACAGTTCCGGCGCGAGAAAGAGATCGCCCGCATCCTCCGCCTTCAATCCCTCGCAGACATAGCCGATCTGCCACATCTCCGGGAACAGGGCGATGTCCGCGCCCATCTGTTTCGCGCGACGACAACACTTATCGCCCTTCGCTTGATTGGCGGCCTGGTCGCCACTCGCCGTCATCTGAAGCAGGGCTACCGTCACCTGGCTCATCTCCGTCGCTCCTTCCACAGGAAATCCCTGGTCGGCGTCTAGGGACACTTTGTCCTCTGACCGATAATGGAGGCCGACAGGCGCATCGCCGCCTCCCCGACAGCCGCGAAGCCCGGCGGTTGCCATGGCGCCTGAGCCTTCCGAGAAGAGAGAGAAGCTATGTCATCTTCGTTGCCAGCCTCGCAGGGGTCGTTCGGCGCGGTCGAAACAGAAGAGCCGCTTCCCCCCGCCGAGAACGCCGACAACCTGGATATGGCGGTGGACACGCTGGGGGCTGTCCTGCGCGTGTACGGCCAGAATGCGTTCGACCTCAACGATATTCCGGCGAACACGATCAAGGCTCTGTGTGAACAGTGGGCCTTGCACGCCCTCTACGCCGCTGCGCCGCCGAACTGCGGGGAGACGGCGCCGGGAATTCCAACGGGCGGGAAACGCGACTGGTCTGGCCTGCGTGCCTTCTTTGCGCAGCACCGGCGGAAAGAGCAGGAGTATGTCGCCCGCTCCTTCTCCGGGATGCAGCAGATCGTCCGCACCTTCATTCACGAGTTGAATCGCTCGCTCATCGGCGAGCAGCACACGGACAGCCGGATGCAGGCGCAACTGGAACGGCTGGAAACGGCGGCGCAGACCCACTCCATAGACGCGTTGAAGCTGGAGGTCTTTTCCACTATCACGACGCTGACGCGGCTGATGGAGGAGCGCAAGCAGGCGCAGCAGCGGCAGATCGAATCGCTCTATGCGCAGATACAAGAGTTGGGCTGCCAACTGGAAGAGGCGCGACAGGTCAGCAATCTGGACCCGCTGACCCAGCTCTACAATCGCAAATCGCTCGACAGCCAACTGGCGCTGGCGCTGGACATCCGCTCTGTCTTCGGAGAACCGGCCTGCCTGTTCCTGATAGATGCCGACCACTTCAAAAGCATCAACGACAACTACGGCCACGCCGCCGGAGACATGGTGCTGAAAAAGCTGGCCGACTGCCTGGCCTACACCTTTCCGCGCAAAGGGGACTTCATCGCGCGGTACGGCGGCGAGGAGTTCGCTATCCTCTTCCGGGACGCCTCGCTCAAGGAGGGGCGGCAGATCGGCGAGCGGCTGCTGCGGGCCGTGCGGGCGCTGCGGATCGAGCATGACGGCAAAGTGATTCCGATCACGGTCTCGGTCGGCGTCTCGGAGGCGCTTCCTAACGACACGCCTGTGACCTGGCTGGAGCGCGCCGACCGCGCGCTCTACAGCGCCAAGCAGCGCGGGCGCAATCGCATGGAAGAACGCTGAGCCGGGTTTCTACAGATTCCCGGCGTATGACTTCGCGGCTGGCCCCCCTCCCCGGCCCCTCTCCCACGCTGCGGGAGAGGGGAGAGTTCAAGGCTCCCTCCCCCTGTTCTTGGGGGGAGGGTTAGGGAGGGAGCTTTGAGTCGGCGCAGACCGATGTGGCGCTGTGGCAGCCGCGAATGCATTCGCCAGGCAAAGGGGTCCGCCCCTAAACAACGCTGGGGGAGAGGGGAGTGATAGGGGCGCTACTTGCTGCGCCCTCCATCGGCCCACGCCGACTCCAATGCCTGGCTCGGTAGGTTAGCGGGCCAGGACTTGGTTATTTTAGCGAGAGTTGCGAAGGTTGTCAATACGGGCTTGAGGCGATTGGAGGTCAGCGGCGCTCGGAGAGCCATTCACGGGCGGCGTCGAGTTCGGCGTCGCTGAGGGCGTGGCCGCCACCCTGCCAGTAGAGCGTCACATCCGCCCCCGACTCCCGCAGCAGCGCCGCCAGGCGTTCCGTGTTCGCGACCGGCACGAGATGATCGTGGCGGCCTGCGCCGAGGAAGATCGGCACGCCGGACAGGTCGGGATGCGTCTCCGGCTCGAACGGAAGCTGCGGGTGGAACAGCACGGCGGCGGAGAGCGTCTCCGGTCGTCGCAGCAGCAGACTGGCCGCGATGTTCGCCCCGTTCGAGTAGCCGACCGCGATGACCTGCTTCGGATCGAAACCGTACTCGTTCGCCGCCGCCTGCACGAAATCGGCCAGTTCGTGCGTGCGCACCTCCAGATCCTCCTGATCGAAGACGCCTTCGGACAGGCGGCGGAAGAAGCGCGGCATATCGCCTTCAAGCGCCTTCCCGCGCGGACTGAGCCGCCCCGCGCGAGGGGCCAGCATCTCCCCTACCTCCTGCATACTGTACTCGTCTCCGCCCGTTCCGTGCAGCAACAGCAGCGTCGTCTCCTGCCCGGCCCGACCGGGAACATACTGATGGACAAAGTCCAGAGGGTCGGCATTCGGTCTCATTTCGGCTCTTCTCCTCCCGGCAAGCGAATCGGCGGCACGCTCTGTTCGATGCGCTCCCGCTGCGATTCGTACATCGGCGGCAGCATCAGGCGCGTTCCCAACCGCTCCGGCGTCTCATCAATGGCGAAGCCCGGCGGGTCGGTCGCGATCTCGAACAGGACGCCGCCCGGCTCGCGAAAATAGATGGAGTGAAAATACTGCCGATCCATGACCGGCGAGACGTTGTAACGCAGCGCGGCCAACTGCTGCCGCCACATCTGCTGCTGCGCATCGTCGGGCGTGCGCCAGGCGACATGATGCACCGTGCCTGCCAACACCGTGCCGCGCGGCGCATCGGGCAGACAGCGCACGTCCACCAACGCCCCGGCCCCGCCCGCGCCCATCGCATAGCGGAACAGATTGCCGTCTTCCGCCACCAGCCGGAACCCCATCGTCTCGGTCAGCAGCGCCGCCGTCCGCTCGTAGCCCTCCTCCGCCAGCGTGACGCTGTAGAACCCGCGAACCGCCGATTCGATAGGAACCGGCCCGCCTTCCCAGCCGCTGCGCGCCGTCGCGCCCGGATGCGCCACCAGTTCCAGTTGCAGGCCGTCCGGGTCGTAGAAGGTCAAGACCTCCTCCTCGAGGCGCGTGAACGGCAGCTCGAAAGAGACGTTCTGCTGCCGGAACCGCTCCGTCCAGTAGCCGAACGCGCCTTCGGGAACGGAGAACGAGGTGACCGTGACCTGCCCGGTTCCCCGACGGCCACGCGGCGCGTTCGGCCAGGGAAAGAAGGTCAGGATCGTGCCAGGGTTGCCCTGCCCGTCGCCGAAATAGAAATGGTAGGTTCCGGGATCATCGAAGTTGATCGTCAGTTTCACCAGGCGCAGGCCCAGCACGCCCGTATAGAAATCGAGATTACGCTGCGGGTCGCTCGCCAGCGCGGTCACATGGTGTATGCCCAGAATCTGGGGTTCCATCCTTATCTCCTTCCTGTCAGAGCGGCTTCAGGCGGAGCCGCCCGATAGAACGTACCGCCGGAGAGTAGCGCCGCGATCTGCTCTGCCCGATAGTCGAAAATCGCCTCCAACTGCCGCCTCACGAGGAGCGTATGCAGCAGCGCGCCGAGCGGCCCGAACGGCAGCCGATAGCGCACCCGGTCGGACAACAGGACGCCCTCGTCGTGCGTCGCGAATGTATGTGTGTGATGCCAGAGAATGTACGGGCCGCGCTTTTGCGTGTCCACGAACCGCACGCCCGGCTCCCATGCCTCGATCAGCGTCTGCCAGAAATATGGCACGCCGAACCATTTCAGCCGATAGTCAATCAACGTCCCGGCCTGTATGACGGGCGGTTCCAGGCGCACAATCTGAAACCCCAGCCAGGGCGGCGTGATGCGCGGCAGGTTGTAAGGGTCTACGAAAAAGTCGAACGCCGTTTCCAGCGACGCGGGAACCCACTGCTCGCGTTCCAGCACATATTCGGGCGCGCCCAGCGCCAGCAGACGATGCATAAGGCGAACTGTCTCTTCTCAGTCTTTCAGATTCTAAGCGCGGCCTTACTGATCCGCGCTTGATTTCCTAAATTCTCCCCTCTCCCACAGCGTGGGAGAGGGGGCGGGGGGTGAGGGCGGTTTACAAACCCGCACGCGGCCTTAAAAGGCCGGTCTAAAGTTACAAAGTCCACCTTCGTGGACTAAAGTATCGGCCTGCACAGGCAGGCTTGGCAACTCAAGACCGGGGTTTTAACCCCGTGTCTCTTCTGGTTATACGAACGAGTGGGCTGCATCAATCCAGCATTTCGACGCGATAGCCGCGCGCGGCCAACTCCCGCCGTATTTCGGCGATATGTTCGGCATCGCGGACTTCCAGCAGGATTTCCACGCCCGTCTGCCCCAGCGGAACCGTCGGGCTGATGCGGTTGTGGACGACGGTCAGGATGTTGCCCCGGAGTTCAGCGATCACGTCGAGGAGCGCGGCCAAACCGCCCGGTCGGTCGGGAACCGCGCTGAAGAAGTGCATATAGCGGTCGGCGCGGATCATCTCGCGCTCGATCAGGTCGGCCAGGAACTTGGCGTCCACGTTCCCCCCGGAGATGGTCGCCACCGTCTTCCCTTTCGGCTGGACCTTGCCGGTCAGCAGCGCCGCCAGCGCCGCCGCGCCCGCTGGTTCCACAACGGTCTTGGCGCGTTCGAGCAGGAGCAGCATCGTCTGCGCGATCTCGTGATCCTCTACCGTCACCATATCGTCGGCGTACTCCTGAATGTAGCGGAACGTCCGTTCGCTCGGCGACTTGATGGCGATGCCGTCCGCGATAGTGTGCGTCTCCTGCCGGGGCAGCAGCTTCCCCGCCCGCCACGACTCGACTGCGTTCGGAGCGCCCGCCGCCTGCACGCCGATGATCCGCGCCTGGGGCCGGGCCGCGCGTATGGCAGTCGCAACGCCGCTGAACAGCCCGCCGCCGCCCACGCAGATGAGGATCGTTTCCAGGTCCGGCACGTCTTCCAGGATCTCCAGGCCGAGCGTTCCCTGCCCTGTGATGATGCCGTCGTCGTCATACGCCGAGATGAAAGGTGCGCCGGTCTCTGCGGCCCGCGCCTTGCCTGCCGCCACCGCCTCGTCGAAATTGCCGCCTTCCAGCACGACCTCGGCCCCATAGTGGCGCGTGGCCTGGATTTTGGCGATGCTGGCAAACTCCGGCATGAACACCGTCGCCTTCACGCCGACCAGCCGCGCCGCCAGCGCGACGCCCTGCGCGTGGTTGCCCGCCGACGCCGCTACCACGCCCCGCTTCCGCTCCTCTGCCGTCAGCAGGCTCAGGCGATGGTACGCGCCGCGTATCTTGAACGAGCCGGTGCGCTGCAAGTTCTCCATCTTCAGCAGCAGTTCCCCTTCCGGCAGGCCGCAGCGCGCCGTCAGGCTGACGCAGGTGAAGATGGGCGTATGATGCGCTACGCGGCGCACGGCCGGGTACGCCGCCGCGATGTCTGTCACGGAAATCCGTTTTGTCTTCTCCATGCCCCTCCTTTTCGGGAGAGGCGCAGGCGTTTCCTCCGGCCCCTCTCCTCGGCCCTTCCTCTCCACGTTATCCGGCTCACTCTCGAATTCCGGCAAGCCGTCTTGTTTGCCGGAATGGAAATCTCCAGTATTTACTTAGCTTGATGAAATTTCTGCGGAGAGAGTTCCGTATTGCAAACAAAAGCAGGTACTATATCCTCACAGAGATTCCGTAGTTAGAATGGCCCCACCGGGAGAGGCAATTCGCAGGGTGGCACGAACGGGAATGAATGCGAACAGCGCGCGCGCAGCAGAATTTGCGGAGAAACTGGCCGCACGAGGCTACCGCATGACCTATCAGCGCCTCTGTGTTCTGGAGGCGCTGCTGGAGTCGGAGACCCATCCGACCGCCGCCGAGATATTCACGCGCGTCCGCCAATCCTGCCCCACGACTTCCCTCGGTACGGTCTATCGGACGCTCGAGACCTTAAAAGAGATGGGGGAGGTTGTCGAACTTCAGTTCCGGGAGGGCAGCAACCGGTACGATGGCGTTCATACGACGGCCCACGCGCATATCATCTGCACGCGCTGCGGCCACATCACCGATTTCGATTTAGACAGCCTACACGCAATGGAAGCGCAGGCCGCAGAGACCTCCGGCTACCAGGTGAGGGCCTCCCGCATCGAATTCTATGGCCTGTGCCGGGAATGCCAATCCGCTTCCTGAGAACCAGGCCAGGTTTTTTCGCCGTTC
>DASRGL010000052.1:0-7184 GCA_035651115.1 Chthonomonadaceae bacterium | reverse complement strand
CGGGCTGCCGTTGACCCATCCGCTCAAGCTGCTGCCGAACCTGTCCGGCCTGGCAGTTCTGCTCGGCATTCTCTATGTACGCATACGCTACAGCAAGGATGAATACATTGATAACGGCCTGACTCTTGGTCGGGACTACCTGTTTCTGAACCTGTTGACGCTCACCATCCTGAGCGGCTTTCTGGTGGAATGGCTGCGCTATGCGGGGGCGATTCAGTGGGTGCTGCCGCTCTATGTGTTGCACCTGGGCGTGATCGCCACGCTGCTGCTCACGGCTCCGTTCACGCGGTTCAACCATGTCTTTATCGTGCCGGTCCTGGCTGCCATCACACGGCTGACCGAGCAGATCGCCGCCAGCGGCGCAGACCTCGGCTTCGTGTATGAGCCGTCGCCGGGCCGCCATCACAAGTCGGAGCGTATCGCCGCCTGTGTCGTCAAGAACCTGGCCCCGGAGTTCGACGGCAAGATTCGCCTGCGCTACTATCCATGAGCAGAGAGTTTTCAAGGAGAAAGAAGATGGAAGATCGTTCCACGCGCAATGGAGATAGGCCCGGACAGGAACCCAAAGAAGAAGGCGTGCCGCGCCGGACGGTGCTGGGCTGGCTGGTCGGCATCATCAATGTCGGCGTCGCGACCGCGATCATCGGGCCGACGCTCGGCTTTATCGCCGCGCCCCTGACCCGCAAGAGGCCGCCCGGCGTCTGGGTCCCGGTGCTGGACGAGAACGAACTGGCGGACGGCGAGACGAAGTCCGTCTCCTTCCAGCTTCAGGTGCAGGACGGCTACATGACCTCCGAGCGGAAATATAGCGCCTACGTCTATCGGAAAGGGTCGAAAGTCGTCGCCTACGATCCCTCCTGCCCGCATCTCGGCTGCCACGTCGAGTTCAAGGATCGCAAAAAGCGGTATGTCTGCCCCTGTCACGGCGGCGTCTTCGATGAAGAGGGCGAGCGCGTCTCCGGCCCGCCGCCGCGCGGCCTGACGAAACTGGCGGCGAAAGTGGATGGGGGGCGCATCTGGGTCTATAAAGTGTAGAGGGCAACGCTATGACACAGCTAACCGAAAGACCGCCGGAACGCATACGGGAGACCCCGGAGCCGCCGCATCCCGTGCTGGAAGAACTCAAGATCGCCCGCCCGTCGCTGAAAGACTGGCTGGATCTGCGGATCGGATGGTGGGGCTTTGTGCGGAAGAACCTGGACGAGCCGATGCCGCCGGGCGTCGGCTGGTGGCAGACGCTCGGCAACCTGCTCCTGACCCTGCTGGCGTTCCAGTTCGTCACCGGCGTGGCGCTCGCCATGTACTACAGCCCCAGCCCCGACCACGCCTATCAGAGCGTCAAGTATATCTCGGACGAGGTGACGCTCGGCTCCGTCATTCGCGGGCTGCATCACTGGGGCGCGACGCTCATCGTCATCACGGTCGTACTGCACATCCTGCGGGTCTTCTTCTGGGGTTCCTACAAGAAGCCGCGCGAACTGACCTGGCTGGTGGGCGTTCTCATTTTTCAGGTCATCCTGGGCTTTTCGTTCACGGGCTATCTGCTGCCCTGGGATCAGAAAGCCTACTGGGCGACGGTCGTCGGCACGCGCATCGCCGGGACGGTTCCGGTCGTCGGCGAGAGCCTGATGGCGCTGGTGCGCGGCGGCCTGGAGGTCGGCGCGCTGACGCTCACCCGGTTCTACGCCGTGCATATCATGGTACTGCCGGTCGCGCTGATGGCCCTGACCGGGTTCCATCTCTATCTGGTGCGGCGGCTGCATATCGCCGGGCCGGTCGTCCCGCAGAAGGGCAAGCCAGTTCCGTTCTATCCGACCCAGTTGTTCCGCGATGCGGTCGTGGTGCTGGTAGGTCTGGGGATTCTGTTCACGCTGGCGCTCGGTTTCAAGCCGGAACTGACCGACATCGCCGATCCGTCCCGCGTGGATTTCGCGCCGCGCCCGGAGTGGTACTTCCTTGGCCTGTATGAACTGCTGAAGCTGATGCCGCCGCAACTGGAGGTGCTTGGCACGGTCATCATACCGGGCCTGGTCACGGTCGGGATGCTGCTGCTGCCCTGGCTGGATCGTTCCGATTCACGGCATCCGGCCAAGCGGCGCTGGATCATAGACATGGCGCTGGCGCTGATTCTGCTGATCGGCGTCCTGACACTGAAGGGCATCTTGACGGAGCCGCCGCCCCAGCATCACGCTCCTGCGCCTGCGGCCTCCGTCTCCTCCGCCGCTCCCAGCGATACGCGCTGAAGCCCTCATCCCCCCGGCCCCCTTCTCCCAACGCTGCGGGAGAGGGGGGGACAGTAGCATACGCTTTTCTTTCCCTTTCCATTCCGGCACGAGCAGGAAGGAACAGAAAAGCCAGCCTATTGAGACTCCCCCTTCTCCCACAGCGTTGGGAGAAGGGGGCCGGGGGGATGAGGGCCAGAAGCGCGGAAGGAAGTCGCCGGGCAGAAGGCTAACGTAGCGGCAGACACCGGAGCAAGGAGGAGACGCGATGCACGAGATTCCGCAGACGCACAGGCGATTTCAAGAGGCGTACCCGGAGATCGCGAGCGCCTACGAGCAGCTAGGCCAGGCGACGCAGGAGTGGGGGCCGCTGGAGAAGAAGACGCGCGAACTGGTCAAGCTGGGGATCGCGGTCGGCAACCGGCATGAAGGCGCGGTTCACGCGCATACGCGCCGCGCGCTGGATGCGGGCGCGGCCCCGGATGAGATCCGTCATGTCGTCCTGCTTGCGCTGACGACGATAGGCTTTCCGAACATGACCGCCGCGCTGACCTGGGTGGAGGACGTGCTGCAAAGCGAGGGAAAGTAGAGGCTGTCCGGCGCAGGCAGCCTCTACTTCTCACGAGGAGGCGCTCTATCCGAACCTGGTCGGGATATTCGGGGAGGAGTACGTCGAAAAGCTGCTCGCAGACCACGACCGGGCCATCGGATCGGCCCGGAACCTGGTCGCGCTGGCCGGTCAGGACGCGCTGACCGCCGAAGATGCGGCGCTGGCGACGCGGATCATCCAGAGCATTCTGCCCCATGTGAGCGACTGCGAGGGCCTCTCCATCATGGTCGAGACGTTCCCGGAGGAGACGGTGCGGACGATTCTGGAGACACGGCAAAACGCCCGCGCGGCAGGGCTGGACCTGCTGACATGGGCCGACCAGGTGCGCGCCCGAAGCTAGAGACCGCTCCCGCGCTGCAAGCGGCGGTCAGAAGCGGGCGCGCGCCTGTTTGCCGGTCGCCGCCTGGGGCCGGTTCGCCAGCGCCACCAGCAGCAGCGCGAGGCCGAACCCGCCGATGAGAACGGGAATACGCATCGCTCCATACTTCTGGCCGCGTTCGTCCGCCTCTTTGACCGGCTTGGAAACCGCCTGTCCCCAGACCTGGGGAGCATTCGGATCGAGCGTGTAGCCCGCCGCCGCCAGTTCTCTGCGCGCCGTCTCCGGGTCGGCCCCCAGTTTCCGCGCGCGGTCCTGCATCTCCGGCGGAACCGGCTGCCCTCTCAGGCTATGCAGTTCCTCGACAAAGGCTGTGCGCGCCGCTTCATCGGCGACCGGGCGGGAAGCCTGCCCCGACCAGATCACAAACCCGATGGAGCCGACGGCGATCACGATGGCCGCGATAAGCAGTGGGGTACGCATGATGTTCCACCTGAACGGAAAACAAGGCGCTTCCCGATAGGGCGTCTCCCTGAGCCGAGAAAGGATTTGCTATCGTCCCGGCTTCGGGAGACGCTCTGTCGAACAGCATCCTACGGGTTCGAGTCGTCCGGCCCGTTGATACCATCCAGCGGGGGACAGTAGTTCGTGTGATCCTGGTTGTCAATATACCAGTAGCGCCGCTTGGTGCAGTCGTCCATCAGGAAGTTCTTGCGAACGACGTGCGAGTGGCCGTCCACATAGACCATGTTGGCGCTCTGGTTGTGCCGGAAGCCCGGCGCGACGTTGTAAGACCAGTCGGCGATGGTATCGCTGTAGGCGTCGCCGTAGACGGACGGCACGTAGGAGCGGCTATCGCCGAGCAGGTAGCACTCCGCCGGAGCGACGATCGCGCCCAGAGCCGCGCCATTCGCGGCGGCGTCGGCCCGGCAGACCCCGCCATGCCCCAGATCATCGGTCGCGGCGTTGCAGCCGTAGCCCATCCGCCGATCCGTCTCCGTCTGGTAGCCCGGCGTTCCGGGACGGTCGTTCATGCCCCCGCTCCACTTATGACTCGGCTTCGAGGGGCAGGTCCAGAGCGCGGTACTCTTCACGTAAGGCAGGGTTACGTGCGCCCAGCCGGAGTTGGGCCAGCCGATCCAGACGCCGGGGAACGTCTCGTCATAGTCCTGCGCATACATGAGCTGGGCCAGCCCCAACTGCTTGCTGTTGGAGAGGCAGGACGTGGCGCGGGCCTTCTCGCGGGCCTGGGCAAAAACCGGGAAAAGAATAGCGGCCAGAATCGCGATAATGGCGATGACGACGAGCAGTTCGATCAGGGTGAAACCTTTCCTCGTTTGCATGATAGAGTTCTCCTTGAATGCGCGTTGCTGGTTTCCGTTTCCGGGTACTAAAAGTACCCAAGGGCCGGGTACTGAAAGTACCCGTCTCGGTGGCGCTGCGCGCCGAGCGTCCTTCGGACGCACCCGTTAGAAAGTCCGTTCCTCCGTATACAGTCGAGCGCCATACGAAGGGAAAGACCTGCAAGACGCACCCCGTCCGTGAGGACGGTTGGCCGCAGGCCCTCCAGACGGGTACTTTTAGTACCCGTCTGCCTGTACCGTGTCACCCCCTCCCTGCAAACCGTTGAGTCTTCCGATAAGAGACTACGAGAGGCCCGACGCGGCTTCCGCCGTCATCTTTGCGCCGGATACCAGCGCGAAATCGTCCCAATGGAGGAACCGCAGGACGGCCTGGGTCTCCTCCTGCGCTAAAAAGGCTTGCGTCTGCTCGGCATTCCAGGGGCGATGCGGATGCGGACAGAATCGGCCCGGCAGCCCGACCTCATGCAGCAGCACGGAGATCGAATGCCAGGTCGGATAGGCCCGAATGAGGCGCATCAGCCCGTTCAGTCCCCTCTGAATGGTCTCGACCCGCTGCCAATCTCCCGCCTGCGCCGCCTGTCCCAGCGCCACGATCTGGCGGGGACAGAGGCAGTAGATGCCGTCCAGATGCTCCAGAAGGCCCTGCCGCAGAAAGGCGTCTATCAGCAGGGGAGCCGCCAGGATGACGCGAAAGCCTGCGGGAGCCAGGTCGCGCAACTGCCGGGCGTAGGAGGGTTCATCCGAACATTTGATACCGGCGATGTTGGGATGCTCCGCCAGTTGCAGGGCCGTCTCGAGCTCGATCTTGCTGTGCGTGGTCTGCGGCAGGTCGTAGAGAAAGAGCGGCGCGCAGGCGGCGCCGGCCAGAGCGCGATAGTAGTCGCGCAGTTCGTCCTGATCGAAGCCCCAGATATAGGGAGCCAGCACCACGACCCCATCCACCGGCAAGGTGTTGAGAAACGCAATCCGTTCGAGCGTGCGCGCCAGGCTCGTGTCGCCCGCGCCCACCAGCAGTTCCCCCCGGCCTTTGCCGTACTCCAGGGCGCGCGTCACCAGGCGGCGATAGGTCTGGTCGGTCAACTGCTGCATCATACCCATCGAACCGGCGATCAAGAGGCCGTCTATGCCAGCATCGAACTGATCGCCGATCAGCCTCTCCAGGACGGCCTCATCGAGCGTATCGTCTTCCCGCAAGGGCGTCACTATCGCCGTGAAGAAGGTCGGTTTGCATGGCAGAGGGCTTGCGGCGTTTTGACAGAGAGCAGACTCCGGCAAAAGAGATCGGTTCACGGAGAGTGTGGCTCCTTTATCTTCAGGCGTCGGGATAGGCCGAATCGGGCAGGCCGTAGATGCGGAAATGCTGGTGCATCAGTTGGCTGGCCCGCTTGATGTCCTTGTTGCGCAGCGCCGCGACGATCTGCTCGTGATCCTGAATGGATTTGCGATGGCCTTCCGCCGACGGGGTCGCCTCGCCGCGCATCTTGGCGAAGAAGTCGTGCAGCATGACGCCGAAACTCGCCATCACCCGGTTTTTGGCGGCGGCGATCAGCGCCTGGTGGAACTCCATGTCCGCCTGTATAAAAGCGTCCGTGTTCCCGATGTTTGCGCGCATCGCCGCGATGGCCGCCTCCATCCGCGCGAAATCGCTCTCCTCGGCCTTCTCCACGATGAAGGGCAGAAAGGCGCACTCGATGACGCCGCGCGTGATCGCCATCTCCTCGAAGGTCGCGCCGTCCAGCGCGAACATAAAGTGCAGATGCTCGGTCAGATTGCCGGTATTGGCGGCTTTGAGGCGGCTGCCGTCGCGAGGGCGCGTCTCCACCAGGCCGACGCTCTCCAGCACCTTGACGGCTTCGCGCACGGACTGGCGGCTGACCTGGAACCTCTGCGCCAACTCCGCCTCGGTCGGCAGCCGGTCGCCGGGGCGCAGTTCGTTGTCAATGATATATCTCTTCAGGTGTTCGACCACCTGCTCGTAGATATTCTGGCGTTTGATCGTTGGGAGCAACGTCGTCTTCCTCATAGCAGAGCAGAAACGGAACAGGAAGCCTCTCTCCCTGATAACCCCACCCCAACCCTCCCCTTCGCAAGGGGAGGGAGCCTTAGCCTCTCCCCTCTCCCACAGCGTGGGAGAGGGGTCGGGGGTGAGGGCCAATCAGGGGGAGGTTCTAGGGATAAGGGCCAGCCTCGCGAAATTGTCCGTTGATTGTATAATACAGGAAGTTCGCGGGAATGTCAAGAGGGGCCATCGCTGTTTTTCGCGGCCCCTCGTTAACGTACTCTGATTTCGTGCAGGGTGAACGGATAGAGGGTGGTCAGATAGACCTTCCGATCTCTGGTGGCGCAGATGCCCATGATGACATAGCGCGGAACGAGAACGCCGCTCTCCGTCTTGTAGACGCCGTAATGCCAGGGCAGCGGCTTGCCGTCCGCACCGACAAATGTGGTGTAATCGGGATTGCGGATGGCGAGCGGCCCATGATCGCGGGGCGCGGCGTCGCCGGGGCGATAGCTGACCAGATGCAGAGACGGGTCACGCCCCTTATAGGTGGCCGCCACGCCCGCCCAGACGGTTCCGTCCGGCCCGACGCAGAGCGCGCGGCAGTCGGTCGTCTCCGCGTCGGCGAGCAGCTTGCCCAGACTGCGGCCCGGCAGCGTGTCCCCTGCGGCGG
>DASRGL010000051.1:0-5171 GCA_035651115.1 Chthonomonadaceae bacterium | reverse complement strand
CGGAGGCCAATCCCTTCGATGCCAAAGTCTGGAACGAGTTCGCCAAAGGGCTGCACTATATCACCGCCGATTTTCTCTCCAACGAAGGCTACCAGAAGCTCGCCGCCAAACTCAGCGAACTCGAACAGCCCAACGGCCAGTCCATCAATCGTCTCTTCTACTTGGCGACGCCGCCCAGCTTCTATGCCGACATCGTGCAGAGGCTCGGCGCGAACAAGCTCGTCTCCACCCACGCGCAGGCGCATCACGGCTGGACGCGCATCATCATCGAGAAGCCGTTCGGCTATGACCTGGCGTCGGCGGTCAAGCTGAACGAGTCGATCCACAAGGTCTTCAAGGAAGAACAGATATACCGCATAGACCACTATCTTGGCAAGGAGACCGTGCAGAATATCCTCGCGTTCCGCTTCGCCAACTCGATCATCGAGCCGATCTGGAACCGCCGCTATGTGGATCATGTCCAGATCACGGCGGCGGAGACGCTCGGCGTGGAGCATCGGGGCAGGTACTATGAGGAGGCGGGCTGTCTGCGGGACATGTTCCAGAACCACCTGCTGCAACTGCTCTCCATCGTCGCGATGGACCCGCCTATCCGTTACAGCGGCTCCAGCGTACGCGACCGCAAGGCCGACGTGCTGAAGGCCATCGTGCCGATCAACCCGGAGAACCTGGCCGAGACCGCCGTGCGCGGGCAGTATGGGCCGGGCGTCATCAACGATGTCAGCGTACCCGGCTATCGCCAGGAGCCGGATGTCAAGCCGGACTCGAACACGGAGACCTACGTCGCGCTCAAGCTGTTCGTGGATAGCTGGCGCTGGGCCGATGTGCCGTTCTACCTGCGCTCCGGCAAGCGGATGCCGCGCAAGTCCACCGAGATCATCATCCAGTTCAAGCGCGTGCCGCATCTGTTTTTTCACCTGACGCCGGAAGATCAGATCGAGCCGAACGTCCTGACGATGCGTATCCAGCCGGACGAGGGTATCTCCCTGCGCTTCGGCGCGAAAGTCCCCGGCCCGGAGATGCATATCCGGCAGGTGCAGATGAACTTCAGCTATACGGACGCTTTCAAGGTCGAACCGGCCACCGCCTACGAGACGCTGCTGCTGGACGCGATGCAGGGCGACCAGACCCTCTTCAACCGCGCCGATGCGGTCGAGACGGCCTGGGCGGTGCTGGAGCCGCTGCTGGAGATCTGGCACGCGACCAAGCCGTTCCAGCCCTTCCCGAACTACGGAGCCGGGACCTGGGGACCGGCGGCGGCGGATGCGCTGCTGGCCCGTGATGGCCGCGCCTGGCGCAACCCTACCACTCTGCCGCCGCCTATCGCGCACTCCACCGTGCATATCGAACACGGCGGCGAGCCGATGGGCGCGTCGCGCAGCCGTCCCGGCGATGGACAGGGCAACGGCAAAACGGGAGACGGCAAGGCCCCGGAGCGCGAGAGCCGCTCGCTGGCCTGAGATGACCCACCCCCCGCCCCCCTCCCCACAGAGGAGGGGGGCGGGGGGGTGGGTAAAGGAGAAGGAATGAACTCGACTGGAATCAGCCTCGGCGGGCTGCCGCTGACGCCTCCGCCCGGCGTGGAGAGCCGGGCCATCACCGCCGAAAACCCGGAGGGCGCGAAAGGCGCGGGCGGGCGCGCGGGCAACGGACGCAAAGGCGCGCCCGCGCTCTCGCCGCTGCCCGCAGGCCAGACCGTCACGCTGGCGGACATTCAGGGGCCGGGGTGTATCCGGCACATCTGGATCACGACGCCGCCTGGCTATCCCCTGCAAGACCGCAACGTGATCCTGCGCTTCTACTGGGAGGGCCAGGAGCAGCCGAGCGTTGAATGTCCGCTGGGCGACTTCTTCGGCATGGCGCACGGACGCCGCCGCCCCTTCGCCTCCGCCCTGACTCTGATGCCGGAAGGCCGGGGGCTGAGCTGCTACTACACGATGCCTTTCCGCCAGCGCGCCCGCATCACCGTCGAGAACGATAGTGGGGAGGACGTGGCCCATCTCTTCTATCAGATAGACTACACGGTCGGCGATGAACTGACGGCGGACACGGCCTGTTTCCATGCGCAGTTCCGCCGCCAGAACCCGACGACACTGAAGCAGGACTACGTGATTCTGGACGGCGTGCAGGGGCGCGGGCGGTTTCTCGGCTGCGTGGTGGGCCTGCGCACGCTGGACGATCACTGGTGGGGCGAGGGCGAATTCAAGTTCTACCTGGATGGGGACAAAGACTATCCCACGCTCTGCGGCACGGGCAGCGAGGACTACGCCTGCTCCGCCTGGGGCATCGGCGTTCACGACACGCCCTATCACGGCTGCCCGCTCTACGCGCGCGGCGAGAAAGGCGCGCTCGACGCGCTCATCAGCTACTATCGCTGGCACATCCTCGACCCCATCTATTTTCACAAAGACATCAAAGTGGCCGTGCAGCAGATGGGCGGCGCGAGCGTCGCGGCGGTTCGGGAGCGGGTGGAGCGGGGCGAACTCGAAGTCCCCACGCCGCTCGCCGAAGGACAGCAGTTCACGCTGTTCGAGCGGCAGGACGACTACTGTTCGACGGCCTTCTGGTATCAGACGTTGCCGACCGCGCCGTTTCCCGCCTTCCCGGATCGCGCCCTGCGTTCCGTCGGATTGGAGAAGCGGCCTTCGGAGTAGCAAAAGAAAGGAGACAGCGATGCGATTGACAACCTATCTCGGAGCCGGCCTGTTGGGATTGGGCGCGCTTCTCGCGCCCCTGGCGGCGACTTCCGAGGAACACGACGCGGCCTGGGTCGAGCGGCGCGTGCAGCAGTGGCAGCCGACTGCGAAAGAGCGCCGGTGGGAATCTATCGGCTGGGCAAGCGACCTCCGCAGCGCCCTGCGCCTGGCAAAGGAACACCAGCGGCCCGTCTTTCTCTTCACGCTCGATGGCCGTATGAATGTAGGCCGGTGTTGAGGCGGCGCGTTCAGCGTGAGAGCCGTGTCGCTCTCCAACTCGCGCATCATCTCCCTGCTCAATCGCTACTATGTGCCGGTCTACCTCTCCAACGAGGACTATCGCGACAACGGCAGCGCGCCGCCCGAAGAACGGGCCTTGCTGCAACGCATCCATGAAGAGGGTTACGCCGCCAAGCTCTCCGTCGGCACGGTTCACGCCTTTATCCTGAACCCGGACGGGCATACCATCGACTCCCTGCATACGGCGCAGGCCGCTCATGCCGACCTGATGACCGCCCTGCTGGAACGGAACGTGCAGAAACTGAACACGCCGCCTGGCGAGCCGGTCATCAAGCCCGCGCCGCCGTCCACGCCGCAGGTCGCGCCGGGCGAACTCCTGCTGCACCTGACGGCCCGCTACCTGGAACGCCGGGGCGACGACTACGCGCTGACCGGCGAGGGCGAGAATCACGGCAACTGGGGCGACCTGCCCGCCGTAGACTGGATCACGCTGACGCAGGCGCAGTGGCGCAAGCTGCTTCCGCCTGGCCCGGCGCGCGTCGGAACGGCCTGGGAGGTCGAGCCGCAGGTCGCGGCCCTGCTTTTTACCCACTTCTACCCGCCGACCGAAAACTCCGACCTGACGACGAACCGGATAGACCGGCAATCCCTGCGCGCCACCGTCGTTGCCGTGGAGAACGGCACGGCCCGCGTGCGTCTGGCAGGCGCGCTGACGATGAAGCATCCGTTCTATCACAAGGACGACGCCAATTTCGCGGAGGCGACCGTTCTGGGCTTTCTGCAGTTCGATACACGCACGCGGCGCATCCGCTCGCTGCGCATGGCGACGGAAGAGGCCACCTATGGCAGCGGCGACTCACGCACGCCCTTCGGCGTGGTCGTGCGCTCGCTTCCCTGACTATCCGCGCGGGAGGGGCTTGCGGCGGGCGTTCTGGGCGGTCGGAGGCGGCAGGGGCCGACTGAGGAGCAGTTCGCTGACCGGCACGACCTGCGCGCCGATCTTATCCAGGTAAGCGAATATCTGCGGCAGGGCTTCCGCCGAGCCGACGCAGGAGACGTGCATCAGCGTGATATAGCCCGGCTTGACCTTGCGGGTGATGCGGTCGGCGACATAGGCGGCGGATTTCGGCTTGCCGAAGCTGTCCAGCGAGTCCAGCGTCCAGGCGATAGGCTGATAGCCCGCCTTCGCGACTAGCGCGCAGGTACGCCTGTCCCGGTCGCCGTAGGGGAAACGAAAGAGCGGTTTCGCGCCGCGCCCGCACGCTTTGACGATAGCGGCCTCGGCGCGCTCCAGCTGGCGGCGTATCTCCTCCGCGCTCAGCTTCGTAAAACGGGGATGCGAATAGGAGTGGTTGCCGAGTTCCATCCCGGCCTCCGCGATGGCGCGGCATTCGCGCGGGAATTTCTCACAGAACTTGCCGGTGAGGAAAAAGGTGGCACGAACCCTGTGTTCGGCCAGCGTCTTGAGAAGGATCGGAACGGCCTTCGCATCGCTGCCCGCGTCGAAGGTGAGCGCGACGCGCGGCGGCATCTCCGGGGCTTCCCGCAACTCAGTAGGCGTCGGCTTCCAGAACGCCAGCGCCGCATTGGTGGGGCTATTCGCCGGTTTCGGAGCCATCACGGCTGGCTTCGACATGGAAGGCGGCGCAGTGGGCGTGACAGGCTTCTGCTGTCGGCATCCGGCGAGAAGAAGCAGGAGGAGAAGGGAGGCCCTCGCCCCCATCCCCTCTCCCACACTGCGGGAGAGGGGAGACTGTAGCGCAGGCTTTTCCTTCCCTTTCCACTCTGGCACGATTAGAGAAGAACAGGGAAGCTGAGAGTTTCGCTCTCCCCCTTCTCCCACAGCGATGGGAGAAGAGGGGCGGGGGGAGGAGGGCCACATCCGCACTAATTCCGCGTGACCTCCTGCGTGGCCTGCGCCAGCGTCTTGCCGGAGAGCCGGGCGCGCAGGAATGCAAGGGCCTTCTGCAACTGGAGATCGTGCGTCTTGTCCTTGAAGTCCTCCGCTTTCCAGTCGGGGGACTGCTTCACCTCGATGTCCGGCACGATGCCGCCGGAACCGGGAATCGGGTCGCCGTCCTCATCCCGCTTCCGGTTGATGTCCGTGTGCTTCGGCGTATAGTACTTGGCCGTCGTCAGGCGCAGCGCGGAGTTATCGCCAAGCTGGAAGAGCGACTGCACCAGCCCTTTGCCGAAGGTGCGCTCGCCGAGGATCGTGCCGATGCCGTAGTCCTT
>DASRGL010000050.1:0-3566 GCA_035651115.1 Chthonomonadaceae bacterium | reverse complement strand
ACGAAGAGGCAAATATAGCCCAAACTCTGTCCTCCTGTTTTGCTCCATGTCTCCGTGCCTCTAGCGCAGCGGGTGGTTCCAAGGGCTTTTCAGGCGACGGGCGGAGTCGGTTCCAGCAGGTAGGCGGGCGGCTTCTGCGTCAGCTTGGGGAAGAAGAACATCAGCAGAATCTGGATGGAGGCGGCGACCGGCACGGCGATCAGCATCCCCACGATGCCGAACAGCGTCGCGCCCGCCATGAGCGCGAAGATGCTGACGACCGGATGCAGGCCGACGGACGCGCCGACGACGCGCGGATAGACGATCTGATCGAACAGGTTCTGCGCGATGACGGCGCAGAGAACGACCGTGAGCGCGTAGCCGATGGAGTTCGCGGGGACACGAAAGAGAAAGAACGCCGTATGTTCGCCCATCGAATAGGCGACTGCGCCGGAGATCACGGACGTGAAGAGTTGGCCGACGTAGGGAACGGCATAGAACACGCCCGCCAGAAGGCCCAGAAAGAGCCAGTATTTCAGGCCGAACAGCTTAAAGAGGAGGACGGCCAGCAGGCCGAACAGCGCGCACACTTTCGCCAGCCCGCGAATATAGGCTCCGAACACGTCCACGATCTCGCGGCTCATCTTATCTATCTGCGCGTGGTAGGCTTCCGGGAACAGCGAGATGATGCGGGCGCGCAGTATCGGGTAGTCGCGCAAAAAGAAAAATGTGGCGACCGGGATGATGAGGATCCAGAGGATCTTGGAGGCCGCGCCCTGCAAAAAGCCGGTCAGCCCGCCCAGCGCCGAACTGATCATGTCCTTGATCGGACTCTGATTGAGCAGTTCGCTGATGCGCTTCTGTTTGATGCCCAGCATCTGGAGGGTCTTGTGGTTCTTTTCCAGGAGGGCGTCGGCGGTCTTCGTGACGTTCGTGTAGTAGTTCGGGTAGTTCTTGCCGAGTTCCACGATCTGGTCAAAGGCCGGAGGGACGATGAACCGGAGGAAGATGCCGAACATCGAGAGGGCCAGCAGATAGAGCGTCAGGATCGCCCGGATGCGTGAGCGCCCATGCTGCTCCAGATAGCGCACGGACGGATCAAGCATGGAAGCGAGGAAGAAGGCGATCAGAAACGGCATCAGCGCCGACTGCACCTGCCAGAAGAAGATGCAGGCGACGACGCTGGCAAGGATCAGCGCGATCAGCCGCTGCCACTCCCGTTTCGAGACCGTCAGAGGCGGCGCGGCGAGAGGAGGCAGCGAGGCGGGGGCGTGCGCCTCGGTGGCTGTGGCGGGAGTGACCTGCGTCGTGGCGACGTCCAGAGTCAGCGTGTTCGGCGCGGCCAGGTTTGTCGAAGAGACTGGCTCCTCCCCAACGGAAGGAGGAGCCTTGCCGTTGCCCTCCGAGGCAGGCGGAGGGGAGGGGGTCTGCGCCAGGGCTGCCGCCTCCGCCTGCTCCTGCGGCTGATTCTCGGAAACGCTTTCCGACATGCCGTTAGCCGGTCACTTCCTCACTATCGCCGGGGGTTTCCCCGAGTTTCTGCGCCATCGTCGCGCGCGTGCGGTCTACGGCGGTGGAGACGCGCTGGCTGATCTGTCGGCCCAGTTCCGTGATCTTTTCGCTCAGATCGCTCACCGACTGGCCGAGTTCGTCTCGTGTTTCCTGGCCGGATTTGGGAGCGAGGAGCAGCCCGGCCACCGCGCCCACAAGAACGCCGATACCGATGCCTGTCAGCACGCTGACCAATACGCCGCGATCTTCCTCATTGCTTGCCATACGAACATACCTCCTGAGAGTCGTGGTACTGCCTGTATACGCGCAAAAGCATGTCGGGTTCGCCGGTTCGGCAGCCGGGCCGCGCACGGCGTCTCCTCTATTATCGTTTGCGCCTGCCCGCCCCCACAGGCTGCGGTGCGGATTCCGGCTCCGTGATCCGTTCATTGGTCGGCGGCGAGTCCGGCAGTTCCGGGCGCGATGCCGGGCTTTTCACGGGCCGCACGGTCGTCCTGGGCGCGCTGCGCCGGGAGAGCAGCGAGCGCAGGCCGCCTCCCACGCCGGAGAGCAGCCCGCCTGCCGCGCTGGCAGACTTTTTCAGGACGAACTGCGCGACGGTTCCGCCGACGGCGAGGAGGCGCTGCGTGTCCACCAGTGTGTCGGCGCGCTCCGCGATCCGGCGGGCCACCAGGGTCGTGTCGGCGACGGCGCGGGTGGTCACCTCGATATCGGTCAGAGTCTCGCGGGCCACGCGCAGCGTCGGGGCGACCTCCTCCCGCATCACCTGCTCGGTGGAGGCAGCGACCGCTTCCAGACGCTGCAAGGTGCGATTGGCCTCGGCCAGCGTGGCGTCCACGTCTTTGCGTGCGGTCTCCAGCGTCGCCTCGACGCTGACGAGGACGCGCCGCAGCTTGACGAGAACGATAAGGAGATAGATCACCGCTGCGATAGCGACACCGACCAGGGCCAGGGTCGCGCTCTGTAGCGCCCATGTCATGGCTTGGATTCCGTTTCTCGTTGCGGGGCTTCGCGGGCTTCCTGCATCTTCAGGTCACGCAGTCCCGGCTTCATATAGAGCGTATCGGCAGGAAAATCTATCAGTACATAGTACCACGCCAGAATGCTCATCCCGATATGCGGCGGAAAATTGTCCTGCTCCTGCTCGGAATACTCGACCTCTTCCTCCTTGAAGACCATCGGGCCGAGCGTCAGCGTCTTTAGCGTCGTCCGGTTCTTTTTCAGGTCGCCATAGACGGTCCGGCTGTGCAGGCCGCGCTGCCGCGGCTTGAGTTTCAACTGCCGGACGGCGCTCAGCGGCAGATAGGTGGTCGCCCCGCCGGTATCAATCACGAGATCGGCATCCACGCGGCCGTTCAGCCGCGCCGTGACATAAAAAGGCAGCTTCCCCGTGCTGGCTCTGGGAATCACGAACGCCTCGGCCATATCCAGACGGCTTATCTCGTCGGGCGACAGCTTGCCCGGAGTGAGCAGCGTGATCTCGCGCCGCTTGAAATTGAACAGGACGGCGAACCGGGCCAGCGTCTCCGCGCCGATAAGTCCGTCCACCGGCGGCCCCGCCCCGATGGCAAGGGACTGTTCCGGCACGACGAGAAACGGGCCGGTGTAGGCCACGCCGCCGAACCGGGCCGTCGTCTGCACGACCTGCGCGGGTCTGCCGGCGTCCAGCAGCAGCGGCCTGCCGTCCGCGCCATAGGCCGGTTTCGGGCGCAGCCCCAGGCGGTCTGCCATCGTGTCGGTGAGAACGCTGATGTCCGCGCCGGTATCGAACACGAAGTTCCCGGACAGGCCGTTCGGCAACTGCACCTGGATGAGAGGCGAGCCGTTGTCTCCCACCGGCCGATATGGGATCGTAAACTGTCTGCGCGCCTGCGCGCCGCTCGTATACGGAGCCAGCAGCAGGAGGCCGACTCCGATCCAGAGCGCGGCGCGTGGGAAAGACCGCCATGGCATTGCTGAGGCCCTCACCCCCCTGGCCCCCTCCCTAATCGCTCGGACGATAAAGCGTATCCTCGCCAGGGAGGGGGAGCGAAACATTCACGAGTGCGCTTTTTTCCTCCCCTGTTCTTGGGGAA
>DASRGL010000049.1:0-5446 GCA_035651115.1 Chthonomonadaceae bacterium | reverse complement strand
CGGAGCCGGTAAACCTGGTGAATGCGCCGGTCTTGGCGGAGGCGCGGGGGATCCAGGTGACCGAGTCGCACAGCCGCACGTCGCCGGAGCATACGTGCCTGCTCTCCGTGCGGGCGCATATCGGTCTTATAGCGCCGGTTTCAAGAGGACGACCTTTGTGTCCAACTGCGTTCATACGAGAGTACGCGCTCAGAACTCGATTTTTATGCGGGGTAGTGAGCAGGAGGGTACAATAAGGGCAACGGGGTGGACTCCTCGCGGCCTTTTCCGTCCGGAGCCGCCACCAACCTTGCTCCTCTTCGGATAAATCAGACGTATGGCAGCGGAAACCACCGATTATAGCGCGGCGCTTGCCTTTCTTGCCCGGTCGAGAGCGGAAGCGGGCGCGGTCGTGCCATCGGAAGGCGTGGGACATCTTCCTGGCGCGATGCCTGATCTTGATCTCGGATGGACGCTCAGGCCGGGAGAGCCGTCGGAATCCGCCGGGATTCGGGCTTTCGTGACGGGATGGACGAAGTGGGAAGGCGTGATGCTGCTTGCGCCGGAGAGAGAGTTTGCCGCCGATCTGCGCGTCGCTCTGGCCGCCCGCAGCGAACGCGCCTTGCGTGACCTGCTTCTGGCGTTCCCCTACGGCAAGGTCGGCGTGTTCCAGTGCTGGGCCGCATGGATGGGATATGCTCTGGAGGAACTGCTGGAAGGCCGCCGTCTTCCCACAAGTGAGGGCGCGGCGACAGCGGACGCTTCGGCTGCCGCCTTGTATCTTGGCTTCAAGCGCGGCAGTCACCGCACGCTTCCCACCGATGTCTTCCACAGGCCGCAAGCAGCGATACGGGAGCAGGGCGGCGCGCAGAGGCCCGGCGCGGGCGGGCAACTCACCACGAGCAAGCACCCGATTCTGGCGCAGTTTGCGGAACTGGCCCATGCCGCAGGCCGGCAGAGACGCGCGCAGTTTGTCGCGGAGGGCGTGACGCTCGTACAGCGCGCTCTGGACGACGGCCTGCCGGTGGAGGCGCTCCTCTGCACGCCCGGCCTGCTGCGCGCTCCCGAAGGCGCCGATCTGATTCAGAACGCGCGGCAGGCCGGTATCCCGCACTATCAGGTGACGGACGGGCTGATGGGCAAGGTGACGACCACGCGCCCGGTTCCGACGGTCGCCGCCGCTATTTGCGCGCGGCTGCGGGAGGCGGAAACGTTCCACATCGCGCCCGGCACGGCGCTGCTGATCGCGGAGAACATCAACAATCCGGACAACCTCGGCATGATCCTGCGCACGGCGGATGCGGCGGGCGCGGAGGGTGTCCTGGTCGCCGGAGAAGGCGCCGATCCGTTCCATAAAAACTGCGTGCGCGCGGCCCGGGGCGCGGTCGGGCGACTGCCGCTGCTCTCCTGCCGCTCCCTGGAAACGTATCTGCGCGGCCTGCACGCCGCAGGCGTCACGGTGGTCGGGGCCGCCCTGGAAGCAGAGTGGGAACTGTACCGCTGCGCGCTGAAGCCGCCCATCGCGGTCGTCGTGGGGAACGAGCAGGAGGGGATCAGCCGCCCGGTGCTTGAAGCGTGTTCGCATCGGGTGCGGATCCCGATGGCTCCGGGGCAGGACTCGCTGAACGTGGGCGTGGCGGCAGGGGTGATGCTCTACGAGGTGTTCCGACAGAAAATTGCGCCGGGCCGTGAACGCCCCGTCTGAGGAGCGGCAGAGCTGCCCCCCGCCCTGCGGGCGGAGTTCTCCCCTCTCCCAACGCTGTGGGAGAGGGGCTGGGGGTGAGGGCATATCCGGTCGCAGACCGGTTAGCCGTAGGCTCCTCAGACGGGGCGTTCACGGCCCGGCGTGAATTATGGATAGATGCCGCGCAGGGTGGTCGCGTCCGCGACCCGCTGCACGCCGATCAGGTGCGCCGCCAGCCGCATATCCACCCCCTTGTTCAGCGCCATCGAGCGCACGTCGCGATACGCCCGCACCATGATCGCCTCCATCTTCGCGTTCACCTCTTCCTCGTGCCAGAAGAAGAACTGTAAGTCCTGCACCCATTCAAAATAGGAGACGACCACGCCGCCCGCGTTCGCCAGCACGTCCGGCACAAGGAAGATACCGCGCTCGTGCAGGATCCGGTCGGCGGCGGGCGTCGTCGGGCCGTTGGCCCCTTCGATGATAAAGCGCGCCTGAATCCGGCCCGCATTCTCGGCGGTGATCTGATTCTCGATGGCGGCGGGAACCAGCACGTCCACGTCCAGTTCCAGCAGTTCCTTCGTTCCGATAGGTTCGCCGCCCGGATGCGTGGTCAGCGTGCCGTCCCGGTTGGCGCACTCGCGCAAGGCCGGAACGTCCAGTCCCTTCGGATTGTAGAGGCCGCCCGTCACATCGCTGACGGCAACGACCTTCGCGCCCATCTCATGGAAGATGCGCGCCGCCACGCCGCCGACGTTGCCGAAGCCCTGCACCGCCACGCGCAGCCCCTTGAGTTCCAGGCCGAACTCCCGTATCGCCTCCCGCGTGATGAAGACGATGCCGCGCCCAGTGGCGTCGTTGCGCCCCTCCGAGCCGCCGATGGCGACCGGCTTGCCGGTCACGACCGCAGGCACGGAGTGGCCTTTGGTCATCGAGTAGGTGTCCATGACCCAGGCCATCGTCTGGGCGTTGGTTCCCATATCGGGCGCAGGGATGTCGTGGTTGGGGCCGATAAGAATGCTGATCTCGGAAGTATAGCGGCGGGTCAGCCGTTCCTTTTCCAGGGGAGTGAGGGCTTTGGGGTCGCAGACGACGCCGCCTTTGGCGCCGCCGAAGGGGATATTGACAATCGCGCACTTCCAGGTCATCCACATCGCCAGCGCGCGGACTTCATCCAGGTCCATCATCGCGCTGTAGCGGATGCCACCTTTGCAGGGGCCGCGCGCGATATTGTGCTGCACGCGATAGCCGGTAAAAACGTGGGTGTGTCCGTCTTCCATCTTGACGGGAAAGTGGACGGTCAGTTCGCGCTCCGGGTACTTCAGAATCTCATGCAGGCCGGGATCGAGTTTCAGATGCCGGGCCGCAATATCGAGTTGTTCGAGCGCATTGAGATAGGGGTTGCTGCTTTCGCGGGGCAGGCCCTCGCGCGCGGGAGCCTCCGGCAGACCGGGGCGCTGGCGTCGCCCCAGGCCGGGCAGCGGGGGTGAGATGCTCATCGATTCCTCCTCGAACCTGTTGACAGAGAGCCGGGCGCGGGGAGCAGAGGTCTGTCTCGTCGCCCGCCGACTTCGCTGTCGGCGGCCCTCGCCCCGGCTTGTGCGGCGCAGAATGCGTCACTTCTAATATACCTTACGCAGACGCGACGTTGAGCATTTCTTTCTGCACGCAATCTCGTAATTCTCTGCATGGGCAGGCTTCAGTACCAGAATTCCATCGGAAACGTCTGAAAAATAGTTAGACGAAATAAGGAATCGGCCTTGCGTTTGGGCGGGGGGCAGGATATAATAAAGGTACTAGAACGAACTGGTACTACCTAATCGAGCGCGGACAGAGGGGACCGGCCATGAGTAGTCCACCGGGCAGTCGGGAGAAGATTCTCCAGTGCGCCAAAGAGCTGTTCTATCAGGTCGGGTATCAGTCTACAAGCGTAGACGATATTTTACGACAGTGCGGCGTCGCGAAAAGCAATTTCTACTACCACTTCAAGACGAAGGAGCAGTTGGCGTTTGAAGTACTGGAACTGCGGATCGCGGAGCTGGAGGCCGTGCTGCTGCGCTCTTTGCGGAATCGGGAGATGCCTCCGGCGGAACGTCTGAGGGCGTTTTTCGCCGATATTCAGCAGGCGCAAGAAGAGATCGCGAAGCGAGGCGGCTGCCCGTTCGGGAACTTTGCGGCGGCGCTGCCGAACACGGAAGGCGATGCACGCTACGAGCGGTTCCGTCTGCGCCTGAGCCAGTTGTTCCGCCGCCTGGAAGATGCGATGACCGACTGCCTGGCCGAAGGCGTCGCACAGGGGCAGTTCCGTTCCGACATCGCGCCCTCGCAGATGGCGGCTTTCCTGGTCGCCGCGCTGCAAGGCTTGCTGATCCTGACGAAGACGCACCGGGATACCGCGCCGCTCGTCAACGGCCTGTCTGTGGCGGAGCGCCTGCTGCGCGCCTGAACCGGGCCGGGCAGAGGCAGAAGCGGGCCAAGGGCGTGACAGAATCGCGGCCTGCCGGTATCGTCTCACAGGGCCGGGAATTTAGGACGAACTAATTCGGTCTACTCGGTGTTATTCCTGATAAAGCGACCTGCCGTTTGCCGCTTCGAATGCGTCAATAGGAGTATCCAAAGGAGAGAGGGGAGGAACCGTTCCTGAGCGCGGCCCGTCTACCAGGAGGATAGCGAGACGGACGGGCAGGCAACAAAACGAATAGAGAGTCGTTCGGTAAGAGGGAGACATCACGATGAACTACGAACCAACGGCCTGGCAAGCGCAAGGGGCCGCGCATGGCAGCGACCATGCTGAATTCGAGAAGCTGGTGGAGCGCACTCAGCGCCAGGCGTATAATATGGCCTATCGCATGACCGGCAACCACGACGATGCGGAGGACCTGACGCAGGAGGCGTACCTGCGCGCCTATCGCTCGTTCCAGACCTATAATCGCAAGTTGCCGTTCGAGAGCTGGTTCTTCCGCATTCTCTCGAATCTGTTTATTGACCTGCTGCGCCGCCGTCCGAAGCAGAAGCCGCTTTCGCTCGATCAGCCGGTCGAGGGAGAAGAGGGAGACGACAATCTGCTGCTTCAGATTCCCGATGAGATGGCCGATCCGGAGCGCAATCTGATGGAGCAGGTGATGGATGAGCGGCTGCAGGCGGCGCTGACCGCGCTGCCGGAGCCGTTCCGTATCGCGGTGCTGCTCTGTGATGTGGAGGGCAAGTCCTACGAGGAGATCGCCGAGATCATGGGGTCTTCTATCGGGACGGTGCGCTCGCGTATCCATCGGGGCCGCTTGCAGTTGCGCAAGGCGATGGAGACGCAGA
Source organism: Chthonomonadaceae bacterium (assembly GCA_035651115.1). Lineage (GTDB taxonomy): Bacteria > Armatimonadota > Chthonomonadetes > Chthonomonadales > Chthonomonadaceae > DASRGL01. Next base: position 474 of record DASRGL010000049.1, on the reverse strand, counting down.
AGCCCTCGACGGCGAAGCCCTCCAAAGCGAAGGAGCGGCGTCACCCGGCCCTGCCGAAACTGCTGTCGGGGCTGGCATAAATGCCGAGTAGCAGGGAGAAGTCCTGATTTTGCGGGCGCGGTGCATTTGCACCGCGCCCTTTTTGCTGCGGGCGCGAAATCCCCACAATCCGTCTTCCGGCGGATGACGCGGCGTGGGCGGACGGCTATACTATTTCGTATCCGGGCATGAAACCGGCCTTTCGGCGCGTGCGTAGAGAGGCTAGAAGCCCCTGGCAGCGGTATCGGGCCGGAAAAGGAGAGGAAAGATGACAGAGCCATCCACGATCATCGAGCGGATCAAGATCGCGGGCGACCAGCTTGTAGACCAGGTCGAGCGGTTGATTCACGAGGGCAATGTCCGCCGCATCGTCATCAAGCAGAACGAGCATACCATCGCCGAGTTCCCGCTGACCATCGGCGTCATCGGAGCGGT
>DASRGL010000048.1:0-5700 GCA_035651115.1 Chthonomonadaceae bacterium | reverse complement strand
CGCAGCAGCATCTCCAACCCCAACGGCAGCTTCCACAGCAGCGCCATCAGGAACAGGAACAGCGGACACGAGTAGCCTTCGGTGCGGTCCGAGAGGGGAGCGTTGCGGTTGAAGACAGGGCCGTAGCCTGCGGCCAGGTTCTTGGCATAGCGGAAGGTGATGAAGCTGTCATCGGGCGTGTAGACGAACACCTGCTGCGCCAGCGCCACAAACAGCAGCACGGAGGCCCACAACGCTATCGGCACGCAGCGCGGAGGATAGGAGGGAGCCGCACGGGACGGTTCCGATAGCCCTGCGTGGGCAGCCTCGCTCGCTGTATCGCGTTGTAGGTCGGTGACGGCCATGGGAAGGATACCTGCCTGGTTATCGGCAGAACGAAGCGAGGAATAGAGAGGCGCAAACCAGGGGACGCAGCACGTCCCCCAGCAGGGCCGGGTACGAAACGTACCCGTCTGGATGTCGGCTGCACGGGACGAGCGTCCTTCGGACGCACTCGTTCCGCAAGCCTTTCCCTTCGTATGCAGCCAATCGCGATACAACGGAGAAAGCCTGGAACGCAAGTCCGTCCGCAGGACGGTTGGCCGCAGGACACCCAGACGGGTATTTCAATGCCCGGTCTTTACCGACCGAAGCGACCGGTCAGGTTGTTATACAGGAAGACCACCGACGTCAGGCCGCCCAGGATGGAGAAGACATCCGCTCGCTGCGAGGGCTGTCCCGGTTCGATCCAGACGCTATCGCCGGGCTGAAGCTCGATGTCCGGCGTTTTGCCCGTCGCAATGTCATTCCAGTTGAAGGCGATGACGCGCGTGTTCTTCGGATCGTTGTCCGGGTGGCGGAAGATCTTGCCGTTTTTGGCCTTCGCATACGGCGCGACGCCGCCCGATTCCATGATGGCCTGGGTCAGCGTGGTGCGCTTGTCGTAGACGTACTTGCCTGTCTTGACGAAGCCGCCGTTCACGTTGATATAGGCGTTGTTCTCCAGCTTCTCGACATAGACCGCGTCATCGGGCTTGAGTTCGATATTGTTGACCAGATCGCCCTGCTCGGCCTTGTCCAGGTCAATGACCAGAGGGCGATCCACCGTCGCGCGGCGGATGCTGATGGCCTTGCGGTTGGCGACCGGGTTCGTGCCGCCGACCAGGTTGATGACCTCGCGCACGGTCATCGGCGGATTCTGGCGCAGCGGAATCGCCTGCTGCGGCTTGGCGACCTCGCCGAATACGGAGACGACGCCGTTGCCCGGCAGGAGTTTGAACGGCACGAAGATGCTGTCTTTGTCCTGAAGCGTCGGGTTCTGCGTCTCATCCGGCGGCCGGTTCGGGTCCACACGGATATATTTGTCGAACTGGATGATGATGGTCTGCGTCTTGCTCTCGCCGTTGGCGCCCTTGTCGCGGCGGGTGATGCGCACCTGGCTCAGGTCGGCGTTCTCCGTCCAGACCGCGCGGGAGAGGACATCCACCAGCGTGATGTCGCTATTGACGATGACCGGGCCGGGGTTCTTGACCGCGCCGCTGACGAAGATGGTCGGGCGGGGAACCTGAACGATCGTGACCGCGACCTGTGGGTTTTTGATGTAGGTCTTCAGGAACTTGGCGATGACATCCGCCGCCTGGGGAGGCGTGAGGCCCCGGACAGAAACGGGCGTCTGTACGCCCTGATAGCGGATAGCGACGTTGCCCGCCGGGTCTACGGCATAGTTGCCGCTCGGATCGGGTTCGCCGACAACGCTGACATTGATGATGAAGTTGGGCTTGATCGGCTGATTCGGGTCAATGGCGTCATCCCCGATCACCGACGGCATCGGCATTCCGCCCGGCTGGGCCGCGCCCGGCTGTTCGGGGGTCTGGGCCTGCGCGTTGGCGCGGGACACCCCGAAGCCCAGCAGCGCCGTGACCGCCAGCGCAGAGGTCAGCGACCACAGAACCGCATGGCGTCCACGCGCATTCCTCGCAGAGATGTGCATCGTTGATTACTCCTTCTTCCAGGGGCCGTACTCCCCGTGCGCGCGGTCGCGCATTGCAGGAGGATCGCCCGTCGAGATATAGAACTGCCTGGTTCTCCGCTTCTGCTTGACTAATACGGTGGAGAAGCGTATAATCGTCGCCAGACACAAGTACCGGTTTTGCGGCGCCGCGCCGCCGACTTGGCTACAGTATACGTCACGGATTAGCTATCTTCCTACAGGAGCCTTGAATTGATGAATGCGGCCTCACTGCCCCTTTTGTGGGCCAACTGCATCCAGCGTCTCAAAGACCGGGTCAACAACCGCTCGTTCTGGGAAGCCATCGAGCTGACTCAGGCTGTCACGGTCGAAGACGATACTTTGATTATCGGGTTAGACCCCGCAAACTTCAATCGCGCCAGCTACATTCAGCAGGCCAGCACGATGAACACCATCGCCAAGACGGTCGAGGAGTATTTCGGGCATCCGCTCAAGGTGCGTCTCATCGAAGGGACGACACCGGCGGACTGGGAGGCGCTCAAGGAGCGCGAAGCCCGGATCGCGACTATGCGCCACTCCACCGAGGCCCGCCGGACGGTCGAAAGCGCCCAAACGGATTCCTGGGACACGCTCTACGAATATCTCTCGCGCCTGCTGATGCAGACCCCGCACCGCGCGCTGCCGCAGGGCAAGGCCCGCTATGCGAACGAGGCGCTCTACACGCTCGTCGAGGCGATGGACACGCTCTATCAGGAGCCTGCCGACGATCTGACGGAGCGGAGCCTGGCGCGAATGCTGGATCGCATCGCCAACGCCTCCGAGATACCCGCGCCGGTGCTGGCCTTTGAACTGGAGCGTCTGCGCGCCTGGCGGAAAACGAATAGCGGGACGGATACGTAGAAGGGAGCGATAGATCAGCCGGGCTTGCCATGATGCGGGCCAGACTCGCCGGTGCGCCGCCTTCTCTGCTTATAAATGCAAAAACCGTGCCAACTTGTGTCGCCACGCCGCAACAGGCTCAAAATCGGCGCGCTTTGCAGAGGAAGCCGGACGGGACGCCCTGGAAGCCTGAATTTACAGTGAGGTGACAGGACGCCATGTTTTGTATTGCAGACCGAATGCGCCGCTCTCTGGAAGGAGCGCCGAAGCGCGCGGGAATCGCGCCGATCCTGCTGGTCGGCATTGTGTTGTTGGGAGGAGCGCGCAGCGCCGGGGCGCAGGGCGACCCCACCATCGGGCCGGGCCAGTTTCCGCAGTTTCGCAATCTTTCCGGTCTCTCCGGCGGAGGCTATGGGGTCGATTCGCAGGGCTACTCCTCGCTCTCCGGGCCGACGGCCCTCTCCACGCCCATCGCGCATGTCCTGGGACGCAGTCATCTCCGCCTGGAGATCGCCAAAGCCTCGTTCCGCTTGCTGCCCGATTTCAGCGGCAGAGGCTCCAACGGAACCGCTATTATCAGCTACGGCCAGACCGTCGGGCGTCTCAATATCCTGTTCTCCGATATGTTCAAGAGCGGCGATCTGGATCAGTCGTATAACTGCCAGATTCAGTACATCCCCTCTCCCGGCGCAAAGTGGGTCGGGTCCATCGGCGTGCAGGACTGGAACGGTAATGGCGGCGCGGCGGGAACCGGCGTCCCCGGCGATAATTCGGTCTCACGCTCTGTCTTCGGCGTCGTGACCTATCGGTGGGACACGCGCGAGAACCCGGTCTATCTCACGCTCGGCGCGGGACGGCATCGTTTCCGCAGCCTGTTCGGGTCGGTCAGCTACCAGGTTGCCAGGCCGCTGCGCACCTGGGTGGAGTACGACGGCTTCGGCGTGAACCTGGGCGTCCTGCTGACGGCGCGGACGCGGCGGTATGGCAGGCCGGTGGAACTGAACACGACCCTCGGCCTGCTGCGCGGCAAGTATTTTTTCTTCTCGGTAGGCACGGGGTTTTAGCCTGCCAGGGAGTCTTTTGGAACGGGCCGGGTCTGTCCTGAGTATGTGTTGCTAATAAGAACGCCTGACGAAGCTGTCCCCTCCCCTTACGCAAGGGAGGGCTGGGGAGGGGTTCGGTCAGGCGCACTGAGAGGGTTACGGAACGCGAAAGGAGAGTACGTCGGTGCGGGAAGAGTCATTTGCTTTTCTGAAACAGATCGTAGATACGCCGGGGCCGTCCGGTTACGAGCAGCAGGTACAGAAGGTCTACCGCGAACAGGTCCGCCGGTACGTGGACGAGGTGCGTACCGATGTGATGGGCAACGTGTTCGCCATCAAGAACCCGGAGGGCCGCCCGCGCGTGATGCTGGCGGGCCATGCCGACGAGATCGGATTCATCGTTCGCTACATCAACGACGAAGGCTTTCTCTATTTCGGGCAGGTCGGCGGGCATGACGCCATCGTGACCGTCGGGCAGCGCGTCTATGTGCATACCCGGAACGGGCCGGTGCTGGGCGTGCTGGGCCGCAAAGCCATCCACCTGCTCGACCAGGACGAGCGCACCAAAGTCCCCAAGACCGACGATCTCTGGATAGACATCGGGGTGGGAAACAAGAAAGAGGCCGAAGAGTTGGTGCAGATCGGCGACTGCGTCACCTACGCGCAGGACTTGCAGCGGCTTCAGGGCGACCGCGCCACCGCGCGCAGCTTCGACAATAAGATGGGCTGCTTCATCGTGGCGGAGGCGATGCGCCTGCTGGCGGACAAGCGGCTTTCGTGCGCGGTCTACGGCGTCGCGACGGTGCAGGAGGAGATCGGGCTGCGCGGGGCGCGCACCTCGGCGTTCGGCATAGACCCGCTCGTGGGCCTGGCAACGGACGTCGGCCATGCGATGGACTATCCCGGCGCGGACAAAAAGAAGGTCGGCGATGTCAAACTCGGCGGCGGGCCGATCATCGCGCGGGGCGCGAACATCAACCCGAAGGTCTTCGACCTGCTGGTGCGGACGGCGAAGGAGAGCGACATTCCCTATCAGATCGAGGCCGCGCCCGGCGGAACCGGAACCGATGCGAACGCGATGCAGATCAGCCGCGCGGGCATGGCGACGGGCCTTATCTCCGTGCCGCTCCGCTACATGCACACGCCCTGCGAGGTCATGGCGCTGGAAGACATCGAGAACGCCGCCAAACTGATGGCCGGTTTCGTCGAGCGCGTCACTCCCGACCTCGACTGGACTCCGTAATCGCCGCTTGCCGGCGTTGCTACTTCCGCATTGGCACGCTGCGCCCTGGTTTCCAAACTGCTCAAGGGCGCAGTGTGTTACAATGCAGCAGACGCTGCCAAAAGGTTACTCTGGGGTTCCTATCGTTCTGAACAAAGCGAGGAGTTGCGCATTTTCTGTGTTGACGTTGCTATGTCGGTCGCTCTCTTGAGCCGCTTCCAGTACCAGTTAATAGACGTGCAGGTTGGGAAGGTACTGACGTTGTAGCAAGGTGTCATCCTCTTGTATCCATTCTGATAGGGCTGCCGCTACCCCTGCCGACCGGTAGAAACCAGCTTCACATTGGCGAATGATCAGGCGAGCTTTATCCAGGTGTTGGCGGATGAAGCGAAGGATGCTCCGGGCGTCCTGCGTTGTCATCAGTACCTTGCCCGCCTTCGGAACCAGGCGATTCGCTAACCGGAATAGCTCACTTGTTGGAAGTGTCGGCTTCCTGCTTCGGAGGAGAAGAAGGGGCGTTCGCGCAATCCAGGCAGACGATCCGCGTGGAGGGCAGCAGGATGAAAGGAGAGCCTGCCATACATCCTCGGCAGACGATGCGAGAACAG
>DASRGL010000047.1:0-3156 GCA_035651115.1 Chthonomonadaceae bacterium | reverse complement strand
ACTGATCTACTGCTTTCACCAGACCGACAACGCCTGCTCCCACCAGATCGTCGCGCTCGACCCCGGAAGGCAGCGGCCCGAAAAGCCGCCCGGCGGTGATCGAGACGAGGTGAGCGTAGCGTTGGATGATCTGCGCGCGGGCCTCCTGGCTGTGGCGCTGCTTGTATCGCCGCCAGAGTTCCGAAGTTGGAACTTCGCTCATTGACAGACCTCCATGCATGAGCGGAAGTAACCCGCCATCCGTGACGGGATAGATGTCTCGCGACCGAAAGGCTGTTCCAAGACGTCCGGCAGGGGAAGAACACCGCCAGCGGCTCATCCTGAACCACTGTATGTATGCGGGGATTGGCTGGAAACTCTCTTCGGTGACAACCGATTCTCGGTCAAATCGCCGGGAATCCTCATGGCAACTTTGCCGGATTCGGCCAAAAACCGGTAAAGTTGCCGTAAAACGGCAGAGAGCGCCGCTATAGAATCCCATGGTGAGGACGTGTGTCCGTCGCAGCGGCGGGACAGAACCGGCATTTCCCATAGGAGGAACCCCCGCGCCGCGCGTCGAAATGGGCCGGACTGATGGCCTGCGCGCCTGTGGCCTTTCCGCGCGCTTCAGGCCGCGTTGAGAGCGTCACAAAACGGTTCTCTCCCCTTTTACGGTCAAGAGGGGTTCGTTTCGCCGCTCTATGTTTTCCGAGCGATCCTGTGACTACTCCCCTGCCTAAAGGCACGGGGCTTCGCGGTTGCGATTGCGACGCTTTCATCCCCCGGCGTCATGGCGGAGGGCCTTCCCGCGTCGCGTTTGGTAAAGGAGATTTCTGCTATGAGATCGAGACTGCGCGTCTTACTCTCCGCAATGATGTTTCTCGAATACGCCGTCTGGGGAGCCTGGATGCCGATCATCGGGGCGACCATGATCAATCGGGGCATGGAGCCGCAGTATATCGGCGTGCTATTTGGAGCCTTATGGCTGGGCTGTATCGTCACGCCGTTCCTGGGCGGGCAGTTGGTAGACCGGTTCATGCCGAGCCAGGTCTTCCTCGGCATCTCGCATCTGCTCGCCGCCGCCGCCGCCTGGTGGGTGGCCGGTCAGACAACGGTCTGGGGCCTCATCGGCGGCATGTTCGTCTGGGCGCTGCTGTTCGCTCCCAGCCTCGGCATCACCAACTCCATCGCGTTCTATCATATTGACCGTCTCAGCAGCGACGAGGCCGAGCGGGAGCGCGAGTTCTCCTGGATTCGCACGGCAGGCACTATCGGCTGGATCGTGGCGTCGTTCCTCCTGTTCTATTTTATGACCCTGACCCATGCCGACCCGAAAGCCAAAGTCGGCCCGATCCCGGAGATGCAGCTGACCGCTATTCTGGGCGTGGTGATGGGCCTCTACTCGTTCCTGCTGCCCAATACGCCGCCGGTCAAAGAGCAGCGCGTGGACCCGCTGGCTTTTCGTAAGGCGATTTCCCTCTTCCGCACCGTGCCGGGCTTCGGCGTCTTCATGCTGATCTCGTTCATCGCCGCGACCGAGTTCCAGTTCTTCTATGTCCTCTCAGGGCAGTACCTTGAAAGCCTCAACATTCCGCACCAGTACGTTCCCATCGTCAAGAGCATCAGCCAGGTCGCCGAGATCGTGGCGCTGGGCGTGCTGCTGCCGCTGTGGCTGCCGAAAAAGGGGATGCGCTGGTGTCTGCTTTTGGGCAGCTTCGCCTGGCCGCTGCGCTATATCATCTTCGCTATCGGCAAGCCTATCGAACTGGTGGTCGCCTCGCTCGGCCTGCACGGTTTCGGCTATGCGTTCGTTCTCGTCGTGCAGCAGCTTTATGTAGACCGCGTCGCGCCGAAGGACATTCGCGGTAGCGCGCAAAGCCTGCTCACGCTGGTCACGCTCGGCATCGGCAACCTGCTCGGCAGCCTCTTCTGCGGACAGGTGCAGCAGTGGTTCACCGCCAACGGTCACACGAACTGGGTTCCGGTCTTCATCCTACCGACCGTCACGACGCTGGCCTGCGCCTTCGCCTACATGGTCACCTTCCGCGAACCCAAAGGCGACACGGCGGTCGTCAGCGAAACAGAACTGGGAACCGTGCGGGCTTGACCGGAGTCCTCTGCGTCACCGTAAGCAAACAGAACTGTTGAATCCACAGATGACACAGATTTTCACAGATTAAAAACAAAAGCAGAAGGTAAGAAAACGCAGCGTCAGTAAAAACAAAAAGCGGAGAGAAGGATGAATACGGAGGAGAGGGATGGGCAAACGTATGCCATCATCGGGGCAGCGATGGAGGTGCATCGCCATCTAGGGGCGGGCTTCCTGGAAGCGGTCTATCAGGAGGCGTTGGCACTGGAGTTGGAGGCGCGTGAGATACCCTTCGAGCGCGAAGTCTTTCTTTTGATCCGCTACAAAGGACAGCCGCTTGACTGTACCTATAAGGCCGATTTTCTCTGCTATGGCGAGATCATCGTCGAACTCAAGGCGTTGGACAAGCTGACCGGCAACGAACGCGCGCAGGTGCTGAACTATCTCAAAGCGACCGGACTGCACCTCGGCCTGCTCCTCAACTTCGGCACGCCCAGTCTCGTCTACGAACGCCTTGTTCTCTAGCTTATGCTTATATCTGTTTTTGTTCTTAATCTGTGCAAATCTGTGTCATCTGTGGATTCCCTATTTTTCAAGTAACGTTTCTCTCTAACGCCCCGTCTAATCTCCGAACAATCTCCCCGTTCAGCAGTCGCCCCCGACCTGTGGACGCACAGGCCGGGGGAGGCGGCTTCCTCCGGCAGGAGCCTGCACCGACAAAAGGCCGTTTCCTGTTCCGTTCCTGCCGCCGACCGCTGTTGTCCCGGAAAGGAGCGCACGGCGATGCAAGGCTACCATCGCAAACTTTTCACCCTGCTGCTGAACCTGGCCCCTCTCGTAGGCATGGCTCCGGCCCTTTATGCACAGGGCATCCTCTATCCGCGCCCGGATGTGCGGATACAGCCGTTCTATGTGAAAAACCTGCGCGTCACAACGACGATCACCGACGTGGTCGCGGAGACGACGGTAGAACAGACCTTCGTCAACGACAGCCCCGTCGAGCAGGAGGGAACCTATCTCTATCCCCTGCCCGCAGGCGCGCCGCCCGCCTCCTTCAGCATGACCGTCGGGGACAGGACGCTCGAACC
>DASRGL010000046.1:0-3050 GCA_035651115.1 Chthonomonadaceae bacterium | reverse complement strand
TGGTACCCCTGGCTGACCTGACAGAAGCGCGTCTGATCCCAGGTTCCATTGCAGAGACCCTCGGAGTACAGCCCGCTCCCGGCGACGAGCCGCTCGACCTTATTATAAAGAGACTCGCCGCGCAACCCGGTCCGACGCTGCTGGCGCTCGATAACTACGAGCAGGTCGCTTCGGAGGAGGGGGGACAGATCGTGCGCGCCCTGCTGGAGCAGGTTCCTACTCTGACCTGTCTTGTCACGTCGCGAGAACGTCTGAACCTGGCCGGAGAACATATCTTTCATGTCCTGCCACTCCCCACCCCTACCCTCCCCGGAACCCCGGAGCGGCTGATGGAGTTCGCCAGCGTGCAGCTTTTTCTGGATCGCGCGCAGGCTGTCCGCCCCGAATTCCGGCTCAATAAGACCAATGCGGCCACCGTCGCGGCGCTCTGCCATCGCCTGGAAGGGCTGCCGCTTGCCATCGAACTGGCCGCCGCCTGGGTTCAGACCCTCACGCCTGCGCAGATGTTACAGCGCCTCTCCCGACGGTTCGACCTGCTTGTGAGCCGACGGGCCGACCTGCCTCTGCGCCACCGATCGCTGCGCGCCACTCTGGAAGGCAGTCATCGCCTGCTGCCGCCGGAGCTGCAGCAGGCCTTTGCGCGCCTGGCTGTCTTTCGCGGCGGCTGGACACTGGAGGCTGCCGAGACCATCTGCGCCGAACCGATGGCGCTCGACTATCTGACGCAACTGCGCGAGCGGTCGCTGATCTTGGTGGAAGAGAGCAGCGATACCCTGCGGTTCCGTATGCTCGAAACGCTGCGAGAGTATGCAGAAGAACAGATACCTGATGAGGAGCGCGCGCCGCTATCGCGCCGCCATGCCGAATATTTTGTGCGGATGTCCGAGCAAGCCTACCCTCAATTGGAAGGAGCCAATCAGAGCCTCTGGCTTGAGAAACTCGAGGCAGAGAACGAGAACCTGCGCGCCGCCCTGACCTGGGCGTTATCCGCTCAGGGCGACAGCGATCTCGCGCTACGTCTGGCCGGGACGCTCTGGCGGTTCTGGTTCATTCGCGGCTATCCCCTGGAAGGAAGAGGCTGGCTGGAAGCGGCCCTTGAGCGCGGCAGGGATGCTTCCGAAACTGTGCGGGCCGCCGCGCTCCACGCCGCCGGGAATCTGGCCTCTCATCTAGGCGACTATAAGACCGCGCGCGACTATTACGAAGCCTGCCTTGCGTTGCGCTGGCGTATCGGTGACCTGTCGGGTGTGGCGCGCACGCTGGGCAACCTGGGCAACCTGGCCGACTTCCAGGGGAACTATACGGAAGCGCGCGCTCTCTACGATCAGAGTCTTAGCCTCTGCCGCCAACTGAAAGACCGTCACGGTATCGCAAACGCGCTCCAGAACCTGGGCAATATCGCCGCAGATCAGGGGAACTATACGGAAGCGCGAGCGCATTACGAGGAGAGTCTGACCCTGTTCCGCGCCCTCGGCGATCAACAAGGGACGGCCAATCTGCTCAGCAACCTCGGCGCCATCGCCCATGAACAACAGGACCTGGCCCGCGCTGCCGCGCTGTTTGAGGAGAGTCTGGTTCTCCTGCGCGCTCTGGGCGCAAAACGCAGTCTCGCCATCGCTCTGAACAACCTGGGATACGTCGCTCTGGACCGCAAGGACTACCCCCGGGCCAACGCGCTGCATCAGGAGAGCCTTGGCCTCTTCCGGGACTTAGGAGATAAGGAAGGAATCGCGTATGCTCTGGAAGGTCTGGCTATTCGGGCGCAGGCAGAGAGCCAGATGGAGCGTGCCGTCTGCCTGCTGGCTGCCGCCGAAACACTCCGGCAAGCCATCGGCGCTCCCCTACCCTCTCCGCTACGCCACCGGTGTGACCGCGCCCTGGAAGACGCACGTAATATCCTGAACCCGGAGACCTTTGCCCGGTCTCAAGTGCAGGGCCATGCGATGACACTGGATCAGACTATCGCCTATGCGTTGGGCGGAATGGATGGGCAGGTGAATGCGATGATCCTCGAATGATCTGATTTTGAACTTTTTCAAGTCAAAACGTCCGATAATATTTCCGTGAGGTCTTTCTGCTGCCTGTAATGCTCCTGTAATGACCACGTAACTCTCTCCGCGTACAATCTCCTTAACCTACCGCCAACCACTCTCAAGGAGAAAGCCGATGTTTCTGCGCCGTAAGCCCATCGCGGAGTCACCCTGTTCTGAACGCGCGCATCCACCGGCGATGTCGGCTGTTCCGCCACAGGAACTCTATAATGAGGTGGCCGCTATAGCCGTCAACGAGCTGCGCCGCCCACCGCTTCTGCGCGAGTATGCACGGCGGCCCCCGGACGAGCAGCCGATCTTCATGATGGCCTACAGCGCCTTCCTCCTCTGGAGCCTGTCTCTCGGATTCAACGGCCACTGGAAAGCAGACGATATCCGCAAAGCTCTGAAGGCAGCGCGCGACGCTTTCGCCATTCGCCCCTGGTTCGATCCGAGTATCTTCGCGAATATCTGGAAGCAGACCCAGATCGTCATGCCCAAAGAGTCGCGGCCAGGCAAGTACGGCGGCCTGGTCTACCCGGCCGCCGACATCTTCCTGACCGCGACTCTGGCGGGCTATGCCCTGGACTCGGATCATGACCCGGAGTTCGGCTATCACGTCACGCTCACGATGGAGCGCATGGCGGAACAGGCAAAACTGCTGGCGACATCCTCCGGGCGCGATTATATCGTCCACCTGTAAATCCGAATTCTAAACAACGGGGCCGGATAGAATCTATGCGATTCTATCCGGCCCCGGAACAGGCCCGCGAAGGTATGACGGTCGAAAGGGCGTCGGACGCTAGGATTCGAGGACGGGATGCCCGTTCGACATCGCGCGCGCGTGCGGCTGCCGTCCTGCCTTCTTCGGCGTGATGATATCGGGCAGATGCTCCTCGATCTCGTGAATTTTGTTGTAGCAGTCGGCGAGGACTTCCTGCACGCCGCGCGTTGACGCCAGATTTTTCAGACTGTGTTCACGCCATCTCGCAATCGCGGCGACGGCTACGATGCCAGCCG
>DASRGL010000045.1:0-8128 GCA_035651115.1 Chthonomonadaceae bacterium | reverse complement strand
CGACCATCTCAACGTCGGCGCGGGCGTGTTCCATCCGCGCAGCGACCGGGAACAGACCGACCGCTCAGTGCGAGACCAGCTCCATAGAGCCATCCTCGACTACCTGAAGATGCTAGGCGTGCCGCGCCGCCCCGACGAACTCGAATACCACGCGCACCCGCTGCCCATCTGGGACGGCCTGGACACGCTCCAGACCCGCGATAATCGCGTCCTGCTGGCAGGCGATGCGGCGGGACTCATCAACCCTTGCTTCGGAGACGGCATCCTGCACGCGCTCAAAAGCGGCCAGATCGCCGCGCGATACATTCTCAACGGCGATACCGCCGGGTATACCAGAGCCATCGCCGCCGAGTTCCGCGCCAACTTCGACGCCGCGCTCAAGTTCGCCAGATTCTTCTATCAGTGGCCCGGCCTCTGCTACAAGTACGGCGTCAAGCGGCCCGGCGCGACCCGCACGGCCACCCGCCTGCTCACCGGCGATCTGCGCTTCGACGAGATCACCGGGCGCGTGATGAAGCGTCTCCGCAGCGCCATGAAAGCCGAAAGCCATCCCGACGAGGCCGCGCTCCCGCGCCTGAAATGAGGGCGCGGCGGCCCGATCTCACTCCCAGGAAGGAATGTGAACCATGACCCAGGATACGAACACGATGGATCGCCGCCGATTTCTCACGCTTGGAGCCGTGACGGGCGCGACCGCGCTCGCCGCCGTCACGCATCTCGAAACCGCTGCTGCCGGGGGGCTGCTTGCGCCCCAGGACACCCCGGCCAGAGGCAGCGCGCCCGCCACCATCGAGGCCAAACCCCTGCCGGAAAAGGTCTTCAACACCGCCAATGCGGGCATCAGCCGCCGCACGCACGAGGAACACTACGAACTCTACAAGGGCTACGTCGCGAAGGTCAACGAGATACGCGGCAAACTGGCCGCGCTCGGCGTGCCGGACCCCACGAAAGCCAATCAGACCTACAGCGACCTGCGCGAACTCAAGGTCGAGTACACCTTCGCGCTCGGCGGCGTCAAGAACCACGAACTCTACTTCGGGCATCTCGGCGGCAAGGGCGGCGAGCCGGACGGCCCTGTCGCCGAGGCGATCAAGACGGCGTTCGGCTCCTTCGACAACTGGAAGGCCGACCTGAAGGCGACCGGCCTGGCCGCGCGCGGCTGGGTCTGGCTGGCCCACGACCATAGCGACGGCAGCCTGTTCAACTATATCGGCGATGCGCAGAACACCTTCCCGGTCTGGCACGCCACGCCCATTCTCGGCCTCGATGTCTACGAACACGCCTACTTCATTGATTTCGGACGCGCCCGCGCCAAGTACATTGACGCCTTCTTCCAGGTCATTGACTGGGACGCGGTCAATGCGAACCTGAAGCTGGCGCAGGCCGTCGCGGACGCGGCCAAAGCCGCCAAATAGACTTGAACCACAGAGGCACGGAGACACGGAGGAATCACGGAGAAAAGCAAAGGAGAAGAGAGAAATAACCCAAGTTCTTCTCCTGTTTTTCTCCGTGTCTCCGTGCCTCTGTGGTTCAAATGCTTTTCGGTCGGGAGGCAGAAAAAGATGGCAACCGCCGTGCAGTTCGGGGCGGGCAATATCGGGCGCGGCTTCCTGGCCCAACTCTTCCACGAAAGCGGCCTGGAGATCGTCTTTGTGGACGTGGTGGACGCCGTCGTGGAGGCTCTCAACACGCGCGGCAGATACTCCATTCACATCGTCGGGCCGGGCGCGGAGACCATCTGGATAGACCGGGTGCGCGCCGTGCATGGGCGCGACCGGGTGCGCGTGGCGGGCGAGATCGCGCGGGCCGAGATCGTCTGCACGGCGGTCGGGGCGAACGCGCTGCCCCACATCACGCCCGCGCTGGCCGCCGGGCTGCTGGCCCGGCATAAGAGCGTCGGCACGCCCGTCAACATCCTGCTCTGCGAGAACCTGCACGATGCGTCGTCTCTGCTGCGCGAGGCCGTCGCCGACCATCTGCCCGCCAAAGACCGGGAGGCCGTGCTTGCCAGGACGGGGTTCGTGCAGGCCGTCGTCAGCCGCATGGTTCCGGTGCAGACGGAGGCCGACCGCGCCGCCGACCCGCTCGCCATCCGGGTCGAAGCCTATAAACGCCTGCCGGTAGACGCGAACGCTATCGTCGGGACGCTGCCGCAGATCGTCGGCGTGGAACCGGTCGCCAATTTCGAGGCGCACGTCGAACGTAAACTCTATACGCACAACTGCGCCCATGCGCTGCTCGGCTATCTCGGCTATGCGGCGGGCTATACCTACGGCTATGAAGCCCTGCGCGATCCGCGTATCGCCGCGCTGCTGCACGCCGCGCTGGACGAGACCGGGCAGGCGCTCATCAAGAAACACGGCTTCGCGCCGGAGGAACACGCCGCCCATATCGCGAACCTGCTGGAACGCTTCGAAAACGAGGCGCTGGGCGATACCTGCCGCCGCCTGGCCCGCGATCCGATCCGCAAGCTGGCCCCAGAGGATCGGCTGGTCGGCGCGGCGCGGCTGTGCGAGTCGCAGGGCGTCCCGCCGAGGGCGCTCTCCTGGGCGATCGCCGCCGCCCTGCGCTACGATGACGCCGGCGACCCTTCGGCCCTGGAACTACAGCGCCTGCTGCGCGAGAAGGGACAGGAACGCACGCTGCAACAGCTCTGCCATATCTCTCCGAACGAGCCGCTGGCCGCGCTGATTGATGAGGCGATGGAGACGACCAAGAGAGGATGAGGGATGAGTACCGAGTTCCGGGCGATACGCGAAGCCGAACAGGAGCAGTGCCTCGACCTGTGGTGCGCCGCCTTCCGAAGCGATAGCCGGGCCTATTTCGAGCGCTACTTTTATGGCGACGTGGAGTGGCTGCCCTACTATACGCAGGTCGCGGTCGTGGACGGCAAGGTGGTCAGCGCCGTGACCATCTGCAAGCGCACGGTGGCCTGCGGCGACCTGCGCCTGACGATGGGCGGCATCGGCAACGTGGCGACTCTGCCGGACTATCGCGGACACGGCTACAATACGGAGTGCCTGAAGCGGGCCATCGCTATCATGGAAGCGGATGCGATGGACTTCTCCCTGCTCGGCACCGGCATCAACGCCTACTATGCCCGCGTCGGCTTCGCGACGCTGCCAGTGGAACACCTGCACGGCACGATACGCGCCGATTTCGCGCCCCGCTCGACCACACTCCCCTCTCCCGAAGCTCGGGAGAGGGGTCAGGGGGTGAGGGCTGATTGTACCGTCCGGCCCGCTACCGCCGACGACCTGCCCGCCGTGCGCGCGATCTATGACGCCTATAACCGCACGCGGCCCATCGCAGTGGTGCGGGATGAAGCCTACTGGCGCGGCTGGGTGCGCATCTCGCCCGAATCCGTGCCGGACACGCTGCTGGTCGCTATCGGGCCGGAGGGCGAGGTTCTCGGCTACGTGCGCCATCAGATACACCGCTACGGCGGCTATGCGGATGTCAGCGAGTTGGGCGCGCGGCCCGAAGGCGAGGCGGAGACGACGGCGGCGTTGCTCGAGGCGGCGGCAGCGCGCATTCAGGCGGCGGGAGAACAGAGCCTCTATTTCAGCATCGCGCTGGAACCCACTGTCTTGAGTGCGGTAGACGGCATTGTGGAAGCACGGCAGTGGCAGACGCGGACAGGCGGCATGGTGCGCCTGCTGCATCGCGACAATCTGCTGCGCAGCGTGGCGATGGGCCTGAATGAGCTATGGATCGCCGCCGGACGCCCGCGCGGCGCGGTGACGTTCGAAACGCCTTACGGCCCGACGCGCCTGGATGCCAACGGCGCGTTCCTGAGCGTGGAGCCGGTCGAGGACGCGACAGGCGCGCTGCCGCAAGCCGCGTTCTTCGGGCTGCTGTTCGGCCTGCTGCCTGCAGAGCAAGCGACGCCAGACGCCGCGCTGCATCCCCTGCTCTCCACGCTCTTTCCGCCCCAGGCTTTCATCTACTACTGGAATGGAGACGGATTCTAAGATGTCCCTCATGCTGGAAGAGATCTATGAGCAGCCGCAGGCCATTGCGGGCGCGATGGAACACGGACACTGCAGCGTCGCCGCGCTGGTCAACGACCTGCGCGAGCGCGAGATACGCTATGTCGTCATCGCGGCGCGCGGCACGTCGGACAACGCGGCGACCTATGCCAAGTATCTGATGGAGATCGTGCTGGGCGTGCCGGTTGCCCTGGCCGCCCCTTCGGTCTACACGCTCTATGATGCCGAACTGAACCTGCCCGGCTGCCTGGCGCTGGGCATCTCGCAGTCCGGGCAGGCCACCGATGTCGTGCAGACGCTCTCGGCGGCGCGGGCGGCGGGCGCGCTGACGGCCTGCATCACCAACGTCGAGGGATCGCCCATCACGGGCGTCAGCGACCATACGCTGCTCTGCCACGCCGGGGAGGAGAAGGCTGTCGCCGCGACCAAGACCTACACGACGGCGCTGGCGCTGGTGGCGCTGCTGGTGGGACAGTGGGGGAACAAGACCGCCCTGCTGGACGGCCTGCGCGCTGTGCCGGATCAGGTGCGCGCCGCGCTGACGATGGACGCCCAGATCGCGCAGGTCGTCGAGCGGTATCGCTACATTCAGGAGTGCGCAGTACTGGCGCGCGGCCTGAACCAGTGTACGGCGCTGGAGGCGGCGCTGAAGATGACGGAGACCAGCTATATCGTCGCCAAGCCCTACTCCGGCGCGGACTTCCTGCACGGGCCTATCGCGATGGTCTCGGAAGGCTTTCCCTGCTTCCTCTATGCCCCGGATGGGCGCGCGTACCCCTCGATGGTCGAACTTGCCCTGAAACTGCGCGACCGCAGCGCCGAACTCGTGGCCTTCGCGCACTCGCCGGAGATACTGGAACTGGCGACCCGGCCTCTGCCGCTCCCGACCGCCGTAGACGAACTGCTCAGCCCCCTCGTCTACATCGTTCCCGGCCAGCTCTGGGCCTATCATCTGGCGCACGCGCGCGGCCAGAACCCGGACAAGCCGCGCGGCCTCAGCAAGGTGACCCTGACTCGTTGAGCAAGGAGACTCGTTTTCATGCCCGACCCCAAGCCCCCCTCCCTAGCCCTCCCCCCAAGAACAGGGGGAGGGAACGTGCAGTTTGCAGGCGCTTCCGTTCCTTCATACTCTAGCAAGAGTTGGAAGATATGTACAAACCCTTGCTATCGTCCCCCCTCCCCCTGTTCTTGGGGGGAGGGGCCGGGGGCGGGGGGCCGATCAGGGGGCTGCAATGAAGCAGCGTCTTGAAGGCGTCGTGGACTCGATTGTGGCGGAACGGCCTGGCGCGCAGGAGATAAGCGTGCGCGTGCGCGCGCAGAAACCGGGCCGGAGATCCGCGCACGGAGACGCGCTGCGGCCCGCGCTCAACCTGCTGGCGCTGACGGGCCGGGTCGAGGTCGGGGATCGCGTGCTGCTCAACACGACGGCGGTGGAGATGGGACTGGGCAGCGGCGGACTCGATTTCGTGGTGGCGGCGCTGGATCGCCTCGAAACGGACGCGCCTCCCCCCGGCCATATCCTCAAGCTGCGCTATACGCCGATGCAGATGCCGGTGCTGGCCGTCGAAGCGCCGGAAAGCCCGCATCACGACGCCCTGCGCCTGTTCGCCACGCTGGACGATCTGCCCGTCGTCTGCGCGGAACTGCACAGCCAGCTTCCCGCCATCTGCGCCGCAGCCAAGTGGGCGCTGGAGGAGTACGGCGAAGGGCGCAAAGCCCGCATCGCCTACGTTATGACGGACGGCGCCTCCCTGCCGATGGGGCTGAGCCGCCTGGTTCCGCAGTTGAAGGCGAAGGGACTGCTGGACGCGACGATCACGGCGGGGCAGGCGTTCGGCGGGGACTATGAGGCCGTCAATCTCTATTCGGCGCTGGTGGCAGCGCGCGAGGTCGCCGAGGCGGACATTATCGTGGTCGCGCAGGGGCCGGGCAATGTGGGGACGGCAACGCCTCTGGGGTTTTCGGGGATAGATCAGGGGCTTGCCATCAATGCCGTCGCCTCGCTCGGCGGCGTGCCGGTAGCGGCGGCGCGCGTCAGCTTCGCCGACCCGCGCGACCGGCACAACGGCCTGAGCCATCACACGGTCACCGTGCTGCGGCATGTCGCCCGCGCTCCCGCCCTCGTCCCGATCCCGCGCCTGCCGGAGACGCAGCGGCGGATCGTGCAGGCGGCATTAGAAAAGACCGGCATCGCGGAGAAGCATCAGCCGATCACCGTAGACGCGCATCGGGGCCTGGCGGCGCTGGAGGCGTGCGGCCTGGACGTGACCACGATGGGCCGCAGCCTCGCGCAGGAACGCCCGTTTTTCCTCTCCGCCGCCGCCGCCGGTCTGCTCGCCGCCCAGCTTGTCGAAGCCCGCTCTCCTTAACAGCTATCCCCCAGTAAGGGTTAGAACCTGTTTATCTACCCCTGTGAGGAGGGGACGGGGGTGGGTCATTCCATCGTGACGCGGATCGCGGCCAGCACCTCTTCCAGATCGGGCAGGACGGCATACTCCAGGATCGGATTGTAGGGAATAGGAACGTCCTTGCGCGCTACAAGCTGCGGTGGCGAGAGGAACAGATTGAACCGCTCCGGTTTCGAGACCATTTCCGCGATAAGGCACTGGCCGAACCCGGTCGTGCGCGCGTCTTCATGCACCACGACCAGCCGTCCTGTATGCCGCAGCGACTCGGCGATGGTGGCGTAGTCGCAGGGCGCGATGCACCGCAGATCAATGATCTCGACGGAGACGCCCTCATCCTGGATATGGTCTGCCGCCGCCTCCGCCAGTTCCAGGCAGTTGCCCCAGGTCACCAGCGTCACGTCCTGGCCGGTGCGGCGCACGGCGGCGCGGCCCAGCGGGATCGCCTCCACCGTCGGGCTGACGGCCATCCGCTTGCGGAAGATATGCTTGGGCAGCAGGAACAGCGTCGGGTCGTTGCCCTGAATAGCCGTCCAGAGCAGCCCGGCAGCATCCTCGCTCGTGCTGGGAATGACCACGTTCAGCCCATGAATATGCGCCCAGATGCCCTCGTTGCTCTCGCTATGCCAGAGGCTTCCGCCCGGCAGGTAGGCTCCGTAAGGGGCAATGATGACCATCGGACAGGCCCAGTCGCCGCACGTCCGCCAGCGCAGCGAGGCGACCTGGTTCATCAGTTGGTTCATGGCCGGGCCGATGAAGTCTATAAACTGTATCTCGAAGATGGGATGCCATCCGACACTCGCCAGCCCGACCGCCGTGCCGACGATCGTGGCTTCCGCCAGCGGCGAGTTCACCACGCGGCCCGGAAACTGCTTCGACAGCCCCTTCGTCAGGCCGAACACCCCGCCCTTCGGGTCTTCGATATCTTCGCCGAAAAGGAGGACTTTCGGGTCCGACTCCAGCGCCCTCTGCAAGGTCTGGTTGACGGCAGCTACCATCGTCGTCTCGCCGGTGAACTGGACGGGCGGCGCGGCCAGAGGCGCGGGCGGGCCGAACAGGTATTCGGTCGCGTCTGCCGGGTTCGGGTCGGCGGCAGCCTCCGCCCGGCGGTACTCTTCATCTACCTGCCGCACGATCTCTTCCTGCTCCGCGTGCCACTCCTCCATCGTCAGCACGCCTTCCTCTATCAACTGGCGGGCCAGATTATCGAGCGGATCGCGCAGCAGGTCGCAGGCGATGTCCTCCGCCGCGCGGTAGAGGCGCTGATCGTCGCTGCTGGTGTGAGAGCAGAGCCGATCCAGTTCGCACCAGAGGACGGTCGGGCCTTCGCCGCGCCGCGCTTTCGCCACGCACTCCTGCCCGATTTCGAACAGCCGGTACGGGTCGCGGGCGTCCACTCGGATCAGGCTGGCCTCGCCGAGCGCGCCCAGGCGATAGGGAAAATGCTTCTCCGTCGGGGTGCTGATGCCGTAGCGGTTGTCCTCGATGACGAAGAGGACGGGAAGCCGCTCCTGCAGCGCGAACGTCAGCGCCTCGTAGAACTCGCCCTGCCGCGCGGCGGCGTCGCCCAGGCACGTCAAAACCACCTGATCGGTGCCGTCCATCTTGAAGGCCCAGGCCGCGCCGGTGGCGGGCAGGCATTGCGAGGCGGTCGGGGTCGCGACGGAGAAGATGTTGCGCGAGCGGTCGCTGTAGTGGCCGGGCATCTGCCGTCCGCCGCTGCTGCTGTCG
>DASRGL010000044.1:0-28929 GCA_035651115.1 Chthonomonadaceae bacterium | reverse complement strand
CGATGAACAAAGGCAGCTACACCATCAACCTGGAGCGGCTCGCGCAGCCTGTCGCCACGAACGACTACCTGATCGCCAAGATCTACTACGCGGGCGTGACGACGCGCTACTATACGGTCGAGGCGCGCGCGTTCGCCGGGTACGACTCCTCCTCTGGCATTCCCGGCGAGGCGGTCGTTCTGCATGACGTAGACACGACGCGCTCCGACCGGCGTTCCCAGGTCGTGGATGTGGACAATAACGGCAATCCCAACGACGCGGGCGCGATGTGGACGCCGGGCGAGACCTTTACGGACACGGACAAGGGAATCACGGTCACGGTCAACTCCAAAAGCGCGACCTCCTTCAATGTCACCATCACGCTGCGTGACACGATTACGCCCCACATCGTCACGACTTCCGCCGACAGCGGCCCCGGTTCCCTCCGCAACGCCATGGACTGGGCCAACCATTTTCCCGGCACGACGATTCAGTTCCATCTCCCGGCCTCCGACCCCAGCTACAGCAACGGCGTCTTCACCCTTGCGCCCGCTGCCGCCCTGCCGGAGATCACGGCAGACGGCACGATGCTGGACGCAACCACGCAGGCGGGATTCGTCAGCAATACAAAGGTGATGCTGAACGGCTCCCAGGCGGGCCAGCTCGTGGACGGCCTGGTGCTTTCAGCGGCGCACTGTACCGTGCGCGGCCTGACGATCGGCGGCTTCTCGATGAACGGAATCCGCATGGAGGGCGCAGAGGCGAACGGCAATACCGTGCAGGGCTGCTTTATCGGCACGGATGCGGCGGGCGCGGCGGCGGTTCCCAATCGCTGGAATGGCATTGCTATCTGGAACGGCGCGCACCATAACACTATCGGCGGCACGACGACGGCGGCGCGCAATCTTATCTCCGGCAACAGCTTCGACGGCATCAGCATCACCGGCGCGGAGACGCACCATAACGTCGTGCAGGGTAACTTTATCGGTACGAACGCGGCAGGAAGCGCCGCCCTTCCGAACGCCGGAAGAGGTCTCTCTATGCAGGCGGGCGCGCATGATAATACCGTCGGCGGCACGAAGGCGGGCGCGAGAAATCTGATCTCCGGCAACACACAAAGCGGTGTCATCCTCAGCGACAGCGCGACCGTCGGCAACACCGTGCGCGGCAACTCTATTTTCGGTAACGGCAGGCTGGGGATCAATCTGGCGGGCGGCAGCGAGAACAGCGCGGGCGTCACGGCGAACCATACCGGCAGCGCGTCCGGCCCGAACAACCTGCAAAACTATCCGATCCTCAGCGACATCACCGGGCCGGGCGGCATCGTGATCGGCACGCTGGAAAGCCTGCCCAACGCCGCCTTTGCGCTCGACTTCTACCTCAACGATCAGCCCGACCCCTCCGGCTATGGCGAGGGCCGCCGCTATCTGATGACGCAGACCGCGACGACGAACGCGCAGGGCAAGGCGAACTTCCGCTTTCCGATGCCGTTCGCTGTGGGGTACGTCTCGGCAACGGCGACCAACCTGGCGACCGGCGATACCAGCGAGTTCGGCCCCGATCTCGCCATAAGCCTCACCCTCGGCAAGAAACGTTCGCCTCTTCCTCTGCCGACGCCAAGACCGCATTAGCCCCAGGAATCCACGCAGGGAAAGCGCGTGTCGAAAGCCAATCTTGTGTCTGGGAGCGGCGAACCGCGAATCCCTATTCCCAGGAGGAGAGAGCATGGCAACAGAGCCTATTTCCCGCCGGGCCTTCCTGCAAACGGCGGGCGGCGCGGCGCTGGCCGCGAGCCTGATGACCCGAACGCCGGAAGCGAAGGCGTCTCCCCGTAGTCGGCGCGTCGCCGCTGCCGACAAGGTGACGCTCGGCATCGTCGGGCTGGCAGGGCGCGGCTTCGGTCATCATTTTCACACCTTTAGCCAGTTCCCGGACGTGCAGATCGGCGCGGTCTGCGATGTCTACGACAGGCACCTGGAACGGGCGGTCGCGGCGACCGAAGGCAAGGCAAAAGGTTACAAGGATTTCCGCAAGCTGGTAGAGCAGAAAGACCTGGATGCCGTCATCGTCGCGACGCCCCCACACTGGCATCCGCTCGTCACGCTGGCCGCGCTGGAGGCGGGCAAGGACGTTCTCTGCGAGAAGCCGATGTGCCGCTACCCGATGGAGGGGCGGCGCATGGCCGATCTCGCCGCGAAGCATAAGCGCGTCACGCAGGTCGGCACGCAGATACACGCCACGCCGGAGTACCATAAGTGCGTGGACATCGTGCGCTCCGGTCTGCTCGGCAAGATCACCTCGGTCACGAACTTCTGCACGATGAACGACGACTCGGAGGGGTTGGGCAATCCGCCCGATAGCGACCCGCCGCCCGGTCTGGATTGGGAGATGTGGCTCGGCCCCGCGCCCAAAGTGCCGTTCAACATCGGGCGGTTTCGAGATGGGATGCACCGCTATTTCAAAGACTACGTCAATAGCTGGCTGCACGAACTCGGCCCGCATATCGTAGACCTGCCCTTCTGGGCCTTAGAACTCGGCTGCCCGACGGGAATCGCCGCCTCCGGCGGACGCTTCGCGACTACCAGCATGGCCGATGTGCCGGACACCCTGCAAGTCCTCTGGGAGTTCCCGAACATGACCATGACCTGGAACCTGATGCAGGCGAACGCTTTCCATTTCGGCGTCGGGGGGCCGGGGCCGGGCCGTCACAACGGCATCATCTTTCACGGCAAGGACGGCACGCTGACTATCGTGAACTACGGCACACCGGAGGTGCTGGACAGAAACGGCAAGCCCATTACGGACGCGACCTATCCGAAGTCCGTGCCGGATTCGCCGGGCCATGAGCGCGAGTTTGTGGACGCCGTCAAGTCGCGCAAAGAGTGTTCGTGCAGCTTCGCCAACCATCTGCCGCTCCACACGGCCATGAACCTGGCGCACATCGCGCTCGATACGGGCCGCAAGCTGCACTGGGACGCCGCTAAGTGGCAGGTCGTGGGCGATAAGGAGGCGAACGCGATGCTCACGCCGCCGTATCGCTCTCCCTGGAAGCTGCCGGGTTAGGAGGCTAGGATGGCACACCTGAATCGCCGGGAGTTCCTGGCGCAGTCCGCCGCGACGCTGGCGGCGCTTGGCGCGAGCGGCATAGCAGAGGCGGCTGCGGGCGAAGACGGCCCGAAAAAGGCCGTGATGTTCTCCATGCTGCCCTCCGATCTCAGCCTGGAAGACCGTTTCAAGCTGGCGAAGGAGGTCGGGTTCGCGGGCGTGGAAGCGCCGCCTATCGGGGAGGCGGCGGAGTGCGAACGGATGCGCGCGGCGGCGGAGAAGGCCGGGATTCGCATCCACTCCGTCATCTACGGCGGCTGGGATCCGCCGCTCTCCCACCCCGACCCCGCGCAGCGAGAGAGGAGCCTGCATAACGCCGAGGCCGCGCTTCAGAGTGCGAAGAACCTGGGGGCCGACGACATTCTGCTCGTTCCCGCCGTCGTGAACGGGCAGACGCGCTATCAGGACGCCTATACGCGGTCGCAGGAGGGCATCCGCAAGCTGCTTCCGACGGCGGAAAAGCTCGGCGTGATGATCTGCGTGGAGGAGGTCTGGAACAACTTCCTGCTCAGCCCGCTTGAGTTCGCTCACTATATTGACAGCTTCCGCTCGCCCTGGGTGCAAGCCTATTTCGACGTGGGGAACGTGGTCACGTTCGCCTGGCCGGAGGACTGGATACGCACGCTCGGCAAGCGCATCAAGAAGGTGCATCTCAAGGACTATAAAGGCGGGCCGGGGCTGTTCGGCGGCAATCGGGGCAGCTTCGTGAACCTGCGCGATGGCAGCGTCAACTGGCCGGAGGTGCGCAAGGCGTTCGCGGAAGTCGGCTTCACCGGCTTTATGACGACGGAACTCGGCGGCGGAGACGCCGCTTACCTGCGCGATGTGAGCGCGCGGGTAGATAAAATCTTGAAGGGGGAATAAATCTGGCCCCCCTCCCCAGCCCTCCCCCTGTTCTTGGGGGGAGGGGGGCCAAAAGGAGAGATGGATGATTCGAGTAGGTCTGGTGGATTTCGATACGTCACATGTCGAGGCGTTTACACAGCGGCTCAACCATCTGGACGTGCCGGAATCCGAGTGGGTAGAGGGCGCGAAGGTCGTGGCGGGCTGTCCCGGCGACTCGGACATCATGCCGGAGCGGATACCGGGCTACACCGAGAAACTGCGCGGTTATGGGGTCGAGTTGGTAGAGCGTCCCGGCGATCTGTTCGGGAAGATAGACGCCGTGATGATCGAATCGCAGCAGGGTTCACGCCATCTGGAGCGCGCTCGCCCGTTCCTGGAAGCGGGCGTGCCGACCTACGTGGACAAGCCGTTTGCGCCGGACGTGGAACAGGCCGAAGCGATGATCGCGCTGGCCGAGAAGCACAACACGCCGCTGATGTCCTGCTCTTCCCTGCGCTACGATCCGAAAGTTGCGGAGGCGCTGGCGAAACGGTCGGAGTATGGCCGCCTGCTCTCGGCGGACGTGTGGGGGTCGGCGGCGACGCATGAGGGCAATCCGGGCCTGCTGCACTACGGCATTCACGCCGTCGAGATTCTCTACGCGCTGATGGGGCCGGGCTGCCGGCAGGTGCAGGCGTGCATCTCGGAGCAGGGCGAAGCGGTCATCGGCCTCTGGTCGAGCGGGCATGTCGGAGTCTATCGCGGGCTGCGCGAGGGCAGCGGCGGCTTCGGGTTCACCGCGCACTATGAGAAGGGCCACTTCCCCACTATTGTGGATGGCGCGGCCTGCTATCGCGAGATGCTCAAGGTCGTCGTGCAGATGTTCGAGACGCGCAAGCCGCCCATCGAGTACGCGACTATGCGGGAGATCATCGCGTTCATTCAGGCGGCCAGGGAGTCGAAGGCGCAGGGCGGCGCGGTCGTGAAGCTGCCATAAGGAGCGAAAGCGATGCAGGAGACGGGGTTCGGAGTCATCGGCGTGGGAACCTGGGGCCAGTTGCACGCGCGGGTCTACGCCAGCACGCCCAGCGCGCGGCTGGCGGCGATCTGCGATGCCAACATAGAGCGCGCCCGCCAGGTCAGCGAGTCGCTCGGCGGCGTCCCGGTCTATGGCGACTATCGGGAACTGCTGGCCGATCCGGACGCGCAGGCGGTCTCCATCGTCCTGCCCGATTTCCTGCATCGCGAGGCGGCGGTCGCGGCGGCGCGGGCCGGGAAGCATCTCCTGCTCGAAAAGCCGCTGGCGACGACCGAGGAGGACGCGCAGGCCATCCTCAAGGCGGCGGAGTCGGCGGGCGTCACGCTGTTCGTGGATTTCCACAACCGCTGGAGTCCGCTCTTCCAGCCGCTCAAGCAGGCGCTCGATGCGGGCGAACTCGGCGCACCGCAGATGGTCACGTACCGGCTCAACGACACGCGGTTCGTGCCGACGCAGATGCTCCAGTGGGCGGCGCAGTCGAGCGTAGCGTGGTTTCTGTCGAGCCACTGCCTGGATACGCTGCTCTGGCTGCTGAACGCGCGGCAGGGCGCGGATACGATAGAGCGTCTGACCTGCGTTTCTCGAAAGCGGCTGCTGCGTGACGAGTATGGCGTAGATACGCCCGATTTCTACCTGACGACGCTGGAATGGAAGTCCGGGCTGGTCTGCCAGATGGAGAACGCCTGGATACTGCCGGAGAGCGGGCCGTCTATCTTCGATCTCAAGTGCCAGTTCGTCGGTTCGCGCGGCGCGTTCTTCATAGATGGCTCGCATCATGGGGCCGTGCAGAAGCAGACGCAGCAGGCGAGCTACCCGGACGCCTTCGTCGCGCCGATGGTCAACGGGCAGCCGGTCGGATTCGGGGCGGAGAGCATCCGGCACTTCGCGCGCTGCGTCATCAAGGGCCGCAAGCCGCTCGTGGACGGGATAGACGGCCTCGCCGTGACGCGCCTGATTTTGAAGATGGAGGAGTCGGCGCGGCTGCGGCAGCCCGTCGAGGTCGGCCCGCTTTTCACGGTGTAGGAAGTTCATTGTCTGAACCATGATTCATAGGATTAACGGATGGACTGTGATTAAGCCTGGCTCCATCATAGTCCATCCCAAAATCCGTTTAATCATAGTTCAGACATTCCAGCCGCGAATGCATTCGCCGGGCAAGGTTTTTATACACCTTCTTATTTCTATTATCTCAGGAACTCTGGTTTCTGGCATGAGCATTTCCAGTACCGAGTTAAGTGCAACCACTGGAGGTTGCTAGACAGTAGGAGAACCGGACACAAACAGAAGCGCCCTCCTCACGGCGAGGAGGGCGCGCTTGGCGTGAAGCAGGCGGCTACGCTACCAGAGAGAAAGGCGCTTCCAGCGCCTTCTTGACCTCTTGCAGGAAGCGGGCCGCGAGGACGCCGTCCAGCAGGCGATGGTCGGCGGAGAGGGTGATCTTCATGCGCGAGCGGATCACGATCTCATCGCTATCGCCCGCGACCACCGGTTCCCGCACGATGCCGCCGATCGCCAGAATCGCCGCTTCCGGCGGATTGATGATGGCGATGAACTCGTCCACGCCCATCATGCCCAGGTTGCTGATGCTGAACGTGCCGCCGCTGTACTCGTCCGGCTTGAGCTGGTTGGCCCGCGCCTTGCCGATGAGAACCTTCGCCTCCGCCGAAATCTGGCGCAGCGTCTTGGCCTGGCAGTCGCGCACGACCGGGATGATCAGTCCCTCCTCGATACCGACCGCGATGCCGATATGCGCCTCCGCGTACCGGCGGATCGTGCCTTCCTGCGTCCAGGTCGCATTGACCTCCGGCACTTTACCCAGCGCGACGGCGCACGCCTTCACGATAATGTCGTTGACCGTGATCTTGTGGTCGGCAGCGTCGGCGTTGAGTTCCTTCAAGAGAGCCTGCGCGCGATCCATCTCGACGACCATCGTGACATAGAAGTGCGGCACATTCTGCTTGCTCTGCACCGTGCGCCGCGCGATGGCCTCGCGCATCTTGCTCGGCTTGATCTCCTGTCCAGCCAGGGCCGGAACGGGCGTTGGGCGCTGGACATCGGGCGTTGCGGGGGGCGGCGCGGGCCTGCGTTCGCCGCCCGCCCGCTGATAGGCTTCGATGTCGCGCTTTTTGATGCTGCCGCCGGGGCCGGTTCCCTGCACGCGCGCCAGATCAATGCCGAGTTCCTCCGCCATGCGCCGCGCCAGCGGCGAGGCCAGCACGCGCTCCGTTGCCGGAACGGGAACCTCTTCCTGGCGACGCGGCATCTCCATCGGCGGCAGCGTACTCGCCTCACGCTCGACCTTCGCTCCCTCCGCGCTCATCACCGGCTCGTCATCCGCGATTCGCTCGGCGGGGGCGGGACGCGACGGCTCGGCGACCGGCGCGTGCGCGCCGTTTCCGGCGCTCCCGGCGGCTCCCTCGCCGATCTGAGCGATGACTGCGCCGACCGGAACCGTCTGCCCTTCCGTCACGACAATCTTCGTGAGGACGCCCGACTCCTCCGCCGGAATCTCGACGTTGGCCTTGTCCGTCTCGACCTCGGCGATGGCGTCGCCCTCGTTGATGTGGTCGCCTTCTTTTTTCAGCCAGGAGAGGATCGTTCCTTCTTCCATACCATCGCCCATCTTGGGCATCCGTACTTCCGCCATAATCTCTCCCTATATAAGAATGAAGGCGGAAGGAGGAAAGAGGAATTTACTCCTGATTCATCCTTCCTCTCTCATCCTTCATCCTTGAACTTTACGCAAGGACGCGCTTGACCGCCGCCAGAACATCCTCTTCATGCGGAATGGCGGCGCGCTCCAAAGGCTTTGAGTAGGGCATCGGCACGAACGGCCCGCCGACACGCTCCACCGGCGCGTCCAGATAGTCGAACGCGCCCTCATAGATACGGCTTGCCAGTTCCGCGCCGAATCCGACGTTCTTCCACTCCTCATGCACGACGACAGCGCGGTTCGTCTTCCGCACTGACTGCAAAACCGTCTCCATGTCGAGCGGTACGAGCGTCCGAATGTCAATGACCTCGCATTCGACGCTCATCTCCTGCGCCAGCTTGTCCGCCGCGTGCAGGCACATGCCGACCGAGTGCGAATAGGTCACGATAGTCACATCGTCGCCGGGCCGCCGGATCTCGGCCACGCCGAACGGAACGGTAAAGTCCGGGTCGTCCGGCACTTCACCCTTCTGCGCATAGAGGCCCGCGTGTTCCATGAAGACGACCGGGTTATCGTCCCGGATCGCTGTTTTGAGCAGCCCTTTCGCATCGGCGGGCGTGGCGGGCATGACGACCTTGAGGCCGGGGACATGGGCGTACCAGGCTTCCAGGCTTTGCGAGTGCTGTGCCGAAAGCTGGTTGCCGGTTCCCGCCGGGCCGCGCAGCACCACCGGGACCTTGACCGTGCCGCCGCTCATATAGTGAATCTTGGCCGTATGGTTGATGATCTGATC
Source organism: Chthonomonadaceae bacterium (assembly GCA_035651115.1). Classification (GTDB taxonomy): domain Bacteria; phylum Armatimonadota; class Chthonomonadetes; order Chthonomonadales; family Chthonomonadaceae; genus DASRGL01. Next base: position 20,535 of record DASRGL010000044.1, on the reverse strand, counting down.
CATCGCCACCAGCGCGAACGACCAGGTCATGAACTCGGCGATAGGACGCAGGCCCGCCATCGCCGCGCCCGTCGCCAGTCCGACGATGCCCGCCTCGCTGATGGGCGTATCCAGCACACGCAGGCCGTTGTTCTGGTCTTTGAAGTGCTGGTACATCCCCTCGGTGACACGAAATGTCCCCTGGTACTGGGCCACTTCCTCACCGCAGATAAACACATTCGGGTCGCGCTCCATCTCCTCGGTCATCGCCGCGCGGAGCGCCTCCCCATATCGCATGATCGCCAATGGAATCTCCTCGAAGGGGCGTCAGGTTGGCCCACATCCTCGGAACCTCCCCCAACCCCCTCCTTCGTAAGGAGGGGGAGCCAGTCGGTGACTCTCTCCTTCGTAAGGAGAGGGGAGAAGTCGTGGCTCCCGCCCCTTGCGAAGGGGAGGGTTGGGATGGGGTCTGTTCCCTCCCCTGTTCTTGGGGGGAGGGTTAGGGAGGGGGGCGAGTACCCCAACACTCTCTTCTACATATCGGTATACACGTTCTCGTAGAGGCTGTCGGGGGACGGGAACGGGCTGTTGTCGGCGAACTCGATGGCGTCCTGGACAATAGCCTTGCACTCCTCGTCCATCGCATTGATCTCGGCTTCCGTCGCCAGGCCCGATTCGATCAGGTGCGCGCGGAACGTTTTGATCGGGTCACGCTGGCGCTGGGCCTCGATCTCCTCCTCCGTGCGATAGAACTTCTGCTGCTGCGCGTTGTCCGCGTAGCCATGCCCGACATAGCGGTAGCACATCGCTTCCAGGAAGTAGGGTTCTCCGGTTTCGCGCATCCGCTTAAGGATGCGTTCCGAGGCTTCCCGCACCGCCAGTACATCCATACCGTCCACGCGCTCGCCCGGAATATTGTAGGCATTGACCACGCGCTTGACGAAATCGGTCTGCGAAGAGTGGCGCTCGACGGAAGTCCCCATCGCGTACTTGTTGTTCTCCAGCACGAAGAGGCAGGGAACGCGATAGAGGCCCGCCATGTTCATCGCTTCGTGAACGGCCCCCTGCTGCATCGCGCCATCGCCGAAGAAGGTCGCGCAGACGTTCTTCTGCCCGCGATACTTGAGGGCGAAGGCCGCGCCGACCGAAAGCGGCACGCTGCCGCCGACGATGCCATAGCCGCCCAGGAAACCGCGCGCCACATCGTAGATGTGCATCGAGCCGCCTTTGCCGTGCGCCGCGCCGGTCTCTCGCCCGAACAGTTCGGCCATGACTTTACGCGGTTCCGTGCCGATGGCGAGCGCGTGACCGTGATCGCGGTAGGAAGCCAGCATAGTGTCGCCCGGTTCCAGCAGAGGAATCAGGCCCGCCGCAATCGCCTCCTGCCCGATGTAGTAGTGAACGTAACCGCCCATCTTCCCGGCGCGGTAGTACTTATCGCAAGGCTCCTCGAAGCGGCGGATGAGGAGCATGATTCGCATCAGTTCGAGGGACGTCGCGCGGTCGAGACCGCCGGGCGCGTCCTTCATTGCGGCTTTCGCCATCCCGTTTGTTCCTCCTGTTCTACGGGGCGCAGTCGGTAGGCAGGTGATGCCGCCGCTGCGGGAGATTGAGCTTCTGCCGGGCCGGGTCACGGCCCGTTCAGAGCGACTGCTTCAAACTCGTCTTGCTCTATCGAATACCTTATTGACAAAAACTCTTATCTATGTTTTACTATTCTCGCCTCGGTCGGCGGAACAGGCCAATCGTACCGAGGTAAGGGGGTGAAAAGCATGACTAACACTAGAATATGGGAACTAACTCTTGCGCTGGTCGCAGCGGCTCTGAACTTCGGTGCAAAGCTGTTCGAATACCTACGCGAGAGACCCAACAAGCGGCGTAAGCGATAACGTCGCGGGCGGCTGTTCTGGCTGCAATGGCAGAGCAGCCGCTTTTATTTTGATTGACAATAAGATACCGAGTCCGGTATAATATGGTCAGTTCCCAAGTCTGGTGTTGGCATTGCTATCACCACCTTGTTCTGCTTGCTGTTCCCAAGCAGAAGACTTGCAGAGAGCGTCATCGGAAAATCGCGCCGGTGACGCTCTCTGTTTCTCTACGCACTTTTGCCGCCTGTCGGTTGCAACGAACGCGATAAGGCCGTGCTGCTTCGGTCGTCGCCGTTGCCGCCGGACCTGGCTCCCTTTCCATTCTTCCCCATGGAGAGCGCCTTTTCCAACACCGAAACCATCTCCTCGACCTGCGCCATCACTTTCGGGCCGGAGAGCGGCACGACCACGCCATCTGCCGTGAAGCGGTGGCCTTTGAAGGCGTAGGTCAGCAGGCGAATGGCGTCCGGCGTCAGGCGCACATACGGCGCAAACCGTATGGCGATGTTGGTCCGCTCGCTCTTGATGCTGCTGATGCCCGCCTCCTTACACCGCAGCCGCAGCCGCAGCACCGCCAGCGCGTCCCACACCGGGCGCGGCGGATCGCCGAACCGGTCTTCCAGTTCGGCCTGCAAATTCTCGATGTCGGCCAGGGAGCGCACGCCGCTCATCCGCTTATAGAAGTAGATACGCTCGGCCTCGCCCGGAATGTAGTCGTTCGGGATATGGGCCGTGATGGGCAGGTCTACGGACGGCAGGATGTCCTCCGTCACCTCCTCGCCCTTGATCTCCTGCACCGCCTGCGCCAGAAGCTGGCAGTAGAGGTCGAAGCCCACGCTGACCATCGCGCCGTGCTGTTCGGGGCCGAGCAGGTTGCCCGCGCCGCGTATCTCCAGGTCGCGCATCGCCACCTTATAGCCGCTGCCAAGCGCGGAGAACTCCTTGATGGCCGCCAGCCGCCGCTCGGCGATCTCTGTGAGATGCTTGTGCCGCCGATAGAACAGATAGGCATACGCCTGCCGGTTCGAGCGGCCCACGCGCCCGCGCAACTGATAGAGCTGGCTCAGCCCCATGTGATCGGCATTGTCCACGATGATCGTATTGACGTTCGGAATGTCCAGACCGTTCTCGATGATCGTCGTGCAGACCAGCACATCGTACTGATGATGATAGAAGTCGAACATGACGCGCTCCAGCTCGTCTTCCGACATCTGGCCGTGTCCCACCTCGATACGCAGTTCCGGGATCAGCCGCTTCAGGCGCTGCGCGACATGATAGATGCTCTCGACCTTGTTATGGACGAAATAGACCTGCCCATCGCGCTCCAGTTCGCGCAGGATGGCGTCCCGGATCAGGTCGTCGTCGTACTCGCGCACATAGGTCAGGACGGGCGCGCGGCCCTCCGGCGGGTCTTCGATGACGCTCATATCGCGCAGGCCGGAGAGGGCCATCGAGAGCGTGCGCGGGATGGGCGTCGCCGAGAGCGTCAGCACGTCCACCGTCTTGCGCAACTGCTTGAGCCGCTCCTTGTGCGCCACGCCGAACCGCTGCTCCTCGTCCACGATGACCAGGCCCAGGTTCTTGAACTCCACGTCCTTCGAGAGCAGGCGGTGCGTCGCGATGACGATGTCCACGCGGCCCTCTTTCAAGCCCTTGACCGTCTGCGCCTGCTCCTGCCGGGAGCGGAAGCGGCTCAGCAGTTCGATCTTGATGGGATAGGCGGCCAGCCGCTCGCTGAACGTCGTAAGATGCTGCGCGGCCAGAACCGTCGTTGGGCAGAGGACCGCCACCTGCTTGCCCGCCGTCACGACTTTGAACGCGGCGCGCAGGGCGACCTCCGTCTTGCCGAAGCCCACGTCGCCGCAGATCAGGCGATCCATCGGCTTGTCGCGCTCCAGGTCGGCCTTGACATCTATGATGGCGCGCAGTTGGTCAGGCGTCTCCTCATAGGGGAACGCCTCCTCCATCTCCACCTGCCAGTTCGTGTCCGGGCCGAAGGAGTCGCGCGCCGCCGCCTGCCGCGCCGCGTAGAGCGCAATCAGTTCGCCCGCCATCTCGCGGGCCTGCTCGCGGACGCGCCGGGTCGTGCGCTGCCACTCGTTGCCGCCGATCTTGTTGACCTGCGGCGACGCGCCCTCCGCCCCGATGTACCGCTGCACGCGGTCTATCTGGTCGGCGGGAACGAACAGCCGGTCGCCGCCCTGATATTCGATAAGCAGGTAGTCACGCAGATTGTCCTCGACCTTGCGCTTGACCAGCCCGCGATAGACGCCGATGCCGTGATGGATATGGACGACGAAATCGTTCTCGCGCAGGTCGAGGATAGACGAGATCGCCACGCCGCCCGCCACGCGCCGCCGCGAGACGACAGGCCGCGCGCTGCCGAAGAGTTCCGCGTCGGTAATCAAGTAGAGGCGCAGGTCGGCGATCTTGAACCCGGCGCGCAGACGGCCCTCCTGCACGAACAGGCCCGGCGCGTTCTCTACATGCGCTTCGCGCGGCTTGACCGGCAGATTCAGTTCGGCGCAGATCTCGCGGACGCGGTGCGGCTGGTCGGAGACGAGCAGCACGCGGCACTCGTTGGCAAGCCAGACGCCGATCTCATCGGCCAGCGTGGAGAGCCTGCCGCGATACGACTCCATCGGCGCGGAGTTCACACTGAGCCTCTGGCCTATCCTGACGCCTTCGACGGCCCGGCCCAGCAGCGAGAGAATCAGGGTGGGGCGTTCCATGCTCTGCGCCTGGAGCGTCTCGTAGGGGCAGGTGTTCAGTTCGACATCGAGCGATTCGCCCCGCTCCCAGCGCCGCTCACGGGCCGACTGGATGTCGGCGGTGATACGCTCCCAATGGTCTTTGACCTGGTTCGGCTCATCGAGGATCAGGATACCGTTCTCCGGCAGATAGTCCAGCGCACAGACCGCTTCGGGAACCAGGTAAGGGAAATACTGTTCCAGGCCGTCGAAATAGGCAGCCTGTTCTAACTGCGTGACCTCCTTCTCGATACGGTCGGTCAGGCGCTCGATGGCTTCGCGGCCCTCGCGCGTGCCTTCCTTGCTGAAGGCCGCCCGCCGCGCCTCGAACGCCGCCCTGATCTCGGCCAGCGCCGGTTCGATTCGTTCCGGCGACAGGCGTATCTCGCGGGCGGGCGCGATCTCGACCAGCGCATGACGCCCGGCGCTGCGCTGCGTTGTCACGTCGAAGGGGCGGATGCTCTCGATCTCGTCGCCGAACAGTTCGATGCGGACGGGCGCATCCGCCGTGCTGGGAAAAACGTCCAGGATGCCGCCGCGCCGACTGAACTCGCCGGGGCGCGTGACGGTGCTGGCCGGTTCGTAGCCCATTTGCGCCAGGCGCGTTACGACCGTGTCCAGGTCTAGCGTGCGCTCGGCTTCGAGCGTGAAGCTGTGGGGAATCAGATCGCCTGGCGGCGAGGTGCGCTGCAAGACGGCTTCCGCCGTGCCGATGACCAGGCACGGCGCGCCGGAGGCCAGCGTGGAGAGCGCGCCGATGCGCTCGCCGATCACGCGAAAGTCCGTGATGTCGCCTTCGAGGAACAGACTCTGCGAGGAGGGCAGCACGCAGACGCGCTCTGCCGGAACGCCGAAGCGGATCAGATCGTCCCAGAGTCGCTGGGCCTGCTCCTGCTGATAGGTGATGACGAGCAGAGGCCGTTCGAGGCGGGCAAAAAGCCGTGCCAGGGCAAAGCCCTTTGCGGGGCCAGCCAGCCCTTCGATCTCGACGGCTCCCTGCGCGCCTTTTGTCCCCAGCCCCTTTATCAGAGCCTCAAATCCGGGAAGCTGGTCCGCCAGTCGCGGCAGATCGGTCAGTGCCATAATGCAGTGTTTGCCTTGCCCTCGGTGCAGAATAGACGCGCGGCTTGCGCCACACGTGCCGAAACGCCGATTGCCCCATCAAAACGGATTGGCATCCCCGGCAACCGACGCGACTGCGCGCACCCTTGCGCGCCCACTCTATTCTACCTCGAATCGAAAGAAAATGTGCCGACCTTGCGCCAAAAAATGCCGTGTGCCGTCTTTTCGTTTGGCTGCTTTCCCGCCGCCGCTGGAAAATGCCCGAATCCGGGCGTCGAATCGGCGTTCTGGCGGGAGCCGGAGTATACTGTAGCTATGATTCCGACTCTCTTTGGCAGGGGTAGCGGGCTGCGGCGCGTCATCGCCCGCCTCAAACGCCCGGTGTTTGGGGGCTGGCACATGCTGCGCGTCTGGCGACACAAGGGTGCGGAGGGCGTGGCGCACTGGCGTCGCTGGCGTGACGAGTGGGGCCAGATCGCCGATCCGTATCAGAACTGGATTCTCTGGATGGAGCCGAGGCGCACGCCTCCGGCCCGCCAGAGGCGACAGGTCGAGTCTTTTTCTTATCGGCCTCGGATCAGCATTGTCACGCCCGTCTACAATCCGCCGCCGGATGTGCTGGAGGCGACGCTGCGCTCGGTGCTGGCGCAGACCTACGAGAACTGGGAACTCTGCCTGGCCGACGGCAACTCGCAGACGCCCGGCGTGAAGGAGACGCTGGCCCGGTTCGCGCAGGCCGATCCGCGTATTCGGGTCACCTACCTCGAACAGAACGAGGGCATCTCCGGCAATAGCAACCGGGCGCTGCAGATGGGGCGAGGCGACTTTGTGCTGCTGCTCGACCACGATGATATTCTTGCGCCGGACGCGCTTTTCGAAGTCGTCAAGCTCCTCAAGACACACCCGGATACGAACATCGTCTATTTCGACGAGGATAAGCTCTCGGCGGACGGCAGCACGCGCCTGGAACCCTGGTTCAAGCCGCACGCCTGGTCGCCGGAGATGCTGCTGTCTGTGAACTATCTCATGCACTCCGTTCTGCATCGCCGCCTGATCAAGGAGGTCGGCGGTTTCGACCCGGCGACCGACGGCGCGCAGGACTGGGACCTGCTGCTGCGCTGTACGGAGAAGACCCGGAAGATTCGCCATATTCCGCGCATCCTGTATCACTGGCGCAAGATACCCGGCTCGGCAGCGGCAGAGTTCACCGCCAAGCCCTGGGTGTTCGAGGCACAGGCCCGTAGCGTGACTGCGCATCTGCGGCGGCAGGGCGTTCCCGACCCGCGCCTGACTTTCGTGGACACCGTTTATCCACGCCCGGTCTGGCCGACGCGCGGCGCGATGATCTCGCTCATCCTGCCGCTTGGCGACCGACCGGCGGCTTCGATGGAGCGGCTGAATGCCCTGTTCGCGCAGACCGCGTATCCCCACTGGGAGGCGCTGCTGCTCGGGCCGCGCCGTCCAGGCGTGCGCGAGGAGGCCCGGCTGCGCTGGCTTGCCGATGCCGACCTTGCGAACCGGGCCGGCGCACTCAATCAGGCCGGTCGTCAGGCGGTGGGAGAGATGCTGCTGTTTCTCGATCCCGACCTGGTTCCGCTGGCCCCGGACTGGCTGGAGGAGATGGCGCGCTGGGCCGAGCGACCGGAGATCGGGGCAGTGGGAGCGAAACTGCTCGGCCCGGACCGGCGCGTGCGTCATGCGGGCCTGATAGCAGGACTTAATGGCCCGGCAGCGCCGCTGTTTCGTGGGGCGCAGCCGAACGAGTGCGGGATGTTCGGCTGCGTGGACTGGTATCGCAACTACGGCGCGGTGAGCGGCGACTGCCTGCTCGTGCGCCGTGACCTGTTCGAGGCGGTGGGCGGGTTCAGCGCAAGCGTTCCGTTGCGCGAGGCCGACGCCGATCTGTGCCGCCGCCTCATCGCTCAGGGCTATCGCATCGTCTATACGCCCTTTGCCGAACTGATCTATTCGGAAGCGGCAGCGGGGAGCGGCGTTCCGATCCGCATAGATACGGCAGACCCCTATTTCAATCCCAACCTCTCTGCGGAGCGCGCCATCCCCACCTTTCCCACACGCGGCGAACGCCGCCGGGAAGCCATCTGAACTGTGATTTGTAAGAATGTCTGAACCTGGATTTATAGGATTATGGGATGGACTATGATAGAGCCAAGCTTAATCCTAGTCCATCCTATAATCATTCTAATCACAGTTCAGACATTCTTACAAATCACAGTGCAGAGGTTTCTCAACCGTCACGAGCCGGAGCGTTTCGCTCGCCAGCCGACCAGCAGCCGCTTCAGCCGCCGGAGAACCCGGATATGCAGGTAGTGTCGGGAGCGCATGTATCTCTCCCAGGCTCGCGTTTCGATTCGCTGCTTCAGCGCCTCCGCCGCCTGCTGCGCCTCCCGATGCCGCGCCTGCGCCTCCTCCTGGTCGCGCAGGACATAGAGGAAGCCCTTGCGCGCGTCCTCCATGCCGTGCGCGGCGCTTGCCAGCGCCGCGCCGACGGCCAGGAAGCGTTCCCGCAGGCCGTCATCGTAGTCCACGCCGAGGCGGGCCAGCCAGGGGCGCATGGCATCCTCCATCGTCGGCTCCGGGTAGGCGAGGCAGTCCCGAAAGGTGAAGAAGAAGTCGTAGAGGCCACGCACGATCAGAACGTCCAGAGGCGACGCCATCTGCCATTCCGGGTCAATGAACTCCAGGCCCGTCTCCGTCAGGATGAGATTGCCGGGGATACAGTCCAGATACTCCGGCTTGACCGCCGCCTGAAGCGAGGCGTCTGCCGGGTCTTCCAGGCCGTGCGCCCGGACATAGGCGATCCACTGCTGGCAGAGGGCGCAAAACCCGGCCGTGTCGCCGTCCAGGTAGTGGCGAAGCAGATGGGTGCGCAGCAGCGTTCCCGGCGCATAAGGGAAGACGCCGACGCGATGCCGGACCGGGCCGGAGGGCGGCGGAACCTCCGGCAGCAGGCGCGACTTGACGACCTCGATACGCTGCGGCCCGCCGAGGCGAAATTCGGTCTTTGTCTTATAGGCCGGACTGCGCAGTCGGGTATAGACGACCCCAAGCAGCGAGGGAGTGACCGGCTCCGCCTCCGGCGACCGGCTGGCGATAACCAGGAACGAGTTGGAGAGCGCGCGGCACAGGCCGTTGTCGGCGAGGCGATGCCAGATCAGCGGCTCGCACAGCGCGGGCGGCGCGCTATCTCCGTTGGCGCGAGAGCGCGTCTGCCCGATGATCTCACCCGCGTTGAACCCGTCCGTCTGGAACGCCAGGTCGGTCAGGAGGACGCCCGGCAGCTTGTAGTCGGGGAACGGGTAGTGAAACTCGACGGAGGGAAACCCGGCGCGATGCAGCAGGGCGCGCAGTTCCTCCTGTCCCAGCGTCCTGGCGGTCTGCGGCGTGTAGAGGTCTTGAATGCCGACGTAGGGCTTGCCGACATGGTCTTCGTTGTAGCCGAGAAAGTATTTGAGGCCGAGACGGTTTTCGATGGCGATGACTACTCTGCCGCCGGGCTTGAGCGCGCGGCACACGAGTTCCAGGCACGCGCCGAACGGATCGCCGCCGCCGAAGAAGACCGGGCTATACTCCAGCACGCCGATAAGCGTCACGTAGTCGAACTGCGGCGCGAACTCTATCTGCTGAAAGTCGCTGCAATAGACCCGGACATTGGCAAAGCCCTGACACCGCAGGGCCGCGCAGCTTGCCCGCAGCCGACTGCCCTCGACCGCGACGACCTCCGCGCCGCTCTCTCCCAACTGCCGCGTGATGGCCCCGCAGCCCGCGCCCAGTTCCAGAATGTGGTCAGAGGGCTGAAACGGCAGGTGGCGCAGCAGGTTATGCCGGAGTTCGGAGAAGTGGTATTCGGTCGGCCAGTCGGTGATGCGCGCCTGCAGCGCCTCCGAAAACAGGCTCTTATCCTCCACCTCCCGCAGCGTCCGGTAGATGCGCTCCTCGACCTCCGCGCCGTCGCTATAGGCAAACCCTCGATAGCCCGGATGAACGTAGATTCCGGCCTCGGCGTCGAGAACGAACTGTTCCAGGCGCGCTCTCTCGGCGTGGGTTGGGGCGGTTTCCGCGTGGCCTTGCGTCGTCATTCCGGCATCCTTTGCGGCATAGTGCCGTGCTATTCGCTGCCCACCGCCGGGTTCCCTGCTTAAGCCCTCTTCTTAGCCCTCCCCATGAACAAGGGGAGGAGAGCGAAACAGCCCGCTTCTACCCTCATCCCCGGCCCTTCTCCCTGGTCGCTCGGACGATAAAGCCTGTCCTCGCTAGGGAGAAGGGAGCCAGACATCCACGCTTGCGCCATCCCCAATCAGGGCGCAGCAAGCAGCGCCTCTACGTCCCGCCCTTGCCAAGAGCGCAAAGACTCCGGTCACGCTCTCCCCTCTCCCTTGCAGGGAGAGGGGTTGGGGGTGAGGGTAGAAGCGGTCAATCCCGATATAAGGAGGAAGAGCGTGAGCATGGCAAGCGAGACAGGCTGACCTGCACGGAAAACGACGGTGCGGTATAATCCGGTATAATCAAGGTAAGAGAGGCAACACAAGGAAGTACGCCCATGTTGACACCGTTTCAGAACGAACCTTACGTCAATTTTGCCGAAGAAGCGCCGCGCCGCCGGATGCAGGCGGCGCTGACGACAGTCGGCAGCCAGTTGGGACAGACATACCCCCTCGTCATCGGTGGGGAGCGCATCACGACGGCGCAGAAAGCCATCAGCCGCAACCCGGCGCGTCCCGCACAGGTCGTCGGCAGCGTATGCGATGCGACGCCGGAACTGGCCGACCGCGCCGTGCGCGCCGCGACCGAGACGTTTCGCGACTGGGCGCAGGTTTCTGTCGAGGAGCGCGCCCGCATCCTGGTCAAGGCGGCGGCGATCCTGCGCCGCCGTATCTATGAGTTCTCCGCCTGGATGGTCTACGAGGCGAGCAAAAGTTGGCCCGAAGCCTATGCCGATGCCGCCGAAGCGATAGATTTCCTCGAATTCTACGCGCGCGAGGCGCTGCGCTGGGGCCAGCCGCATCCCACGACCTTCTACCCCGGCGAAGAGAATGAGGTGCGCTATCTCCCGCTCGGCGTTGGGGCCGTCATCACGCCCTGGAACTTCCCTCTAGCGATCCTCTGCGGTATGACCGTGTCGGCAGTTGTCACCGGGAACACGGTCGTGATGAAGCCCGCCGAGCAGACACCGGTCATCGCGGCCAAGTTCTTTGAACTGCTGGAAGAGGCCAGCCTGCCACCCGGCGTCGTCAACTTCCTGCCCGGCCCAGGCGAAGTCGTCGGGGAGGCGCTGACCGGGCATCCGGGCGTGCGCTTTGTCTCCTTTACCGGCAGCAAGGACGTGGGCCTGCATATCTACCAGCGCATCGCGGCTCCCTATCCGGGGCAGAGATGGCTCAAGAAGGCGATCCTGGAGATGGGCGGCAAAGACGCGATCCTCGTGGACGCGGACGCCGATCTGGACGCAGCGGCGGAGGGCGTGGTCGCGTCGGCGTTCGGGTTCCAGGGGCAGAAGTGTTCGGCCTGCTCGCGACTCATCGCGCACACGGCCATCTACGATACGCTGCTGGTGAAGGTGGCGGAACGCGCCGCGAAGCTGACGGTCGGCGATCCGACAGACGTTGCGAACACGCTGGGCGCGGTCATTGACGCCGACGCCTACCGCAAAATCCAGTCCTACATCGCCATCGGGCGCAAGGAGGGGCGGCTGGTTCTCGGCGGGGAAGATAAAGAGAACCCTGGCGGCGATGGCTATTTCCTTCATCCGACTATTATCGCCGATGTCGCGCCCGACGCCCGCATCGCGCAAGAGGAGATATTCGGGCCGGTGCTGGCCATCCTCCGCGCCAGGGACTTTGACCACGCTTTAGAGATCGCCAACGGCACGGTCTATGGGCTGACGGGCGGCCTCTACTCGAATAATCGCCGCCATCTGGAACGCGCCCGCCGGGAGTTCGCGGTCGGCAATCTCTATCTCAATCGCAAGATCACCGGCGCGCTGGTGGATGTGCAGCCCTTCGGCGGCTTCAACCTCTCCGGCACGGACAGCAAGGCGGGCGGGCGCGACTACCTGGGCCATTTCCTCCAGGCCAAAGCCATCACCGAACGCTGGTAAACAGAGCAGCGCGTTCAAACAGCAAGGAAGAAGCTGTTTGAACGCGCTGGCATATCTTCCTCACAGATCGCGCGGGGGAGAGTCGGCAGTGCGTACCGGCATTTCCTCGTGCGCTTCCCTCAGTAAATCCTCCAGATCGAGCCTGCGCGCAAACATCGCAAGCTCTCCCTCCGGAGTGCGCGGCCACTCCTCCGGCGGGCGATCCCGGTGGAGTTCCACGCCGTTACGGTCCGGGTCGCGCAGATAGAGCGCCTCGCTCCCCCCATGATCGGAGGCTCCCTCCAGCGCAATACCGGCTTGCCGGGCAGAATGACTTGCTATTACGCTCCGGCGCGGGGTCTGGTTCCGGTAATGGCGCTAACGACCCCGGCAGCAAAAATGTGAGAAATTTCACAGATAAAGGTACAAATACGGGGAAGATGTGACATAATGGAGTCTGAGCGATAAGTTCGATGGTTTTTGCCCCGGTAGGCAAAAGCTAGTAGGCTCTCTAGGCCGCAGGGGTGGATCAAAGGCGATCCGGTTTCGATGCTGAAACGCAGTAGACGCGGCGACCAAACAGAGAATACTAGAAAGGGGCAAGATGCAACACAAAAGGATGTGGCGGAAGTGGACGCCACTACACACCGCCGCGTGCGCTGCGGCGCTCTCCCTCTCCGTGTTCGCGCAACTGCGTGTGAACGCAGAGCCACCGTCCTCCGCCCGGTCGGTTCCCCCTTCAGAGCCAGACGCTCTGAACTCCCGGCAGAAGTCCCCCGCTTCTTCCACCGAAAAGCGGCATAAGGCTCCCGATTCGCAGGAGAAAGCGGGCCAGACCGCGCCGAACAGCAGCGCGGCTGCCGATCGCCATGCGACGCGCGGGATGTACCTGGCGCGCACGGCCCTCTCCTATCGCGGCGCGCCCTATCGCTTCGGCGGGCGCTCTCCCCGCTCCGGCTTCGACTGCTCCGGCCTGGTGCAGAGCGTCTATGCCAAATGGGGCCTCTATCTGCCCCGCGTGGCGCGCGCGCAGTACAAGATGGGCCAGCGGGTAAAGCCGCAAGATTTGCAGCCCGGCGACCTGGTATTCTTCAAGAACACCTATAAGCGGGGCATCTCCCACGTCGGCATCTATATCGGTGACAGTTTCTTCATCCATGCCGCGCGCCCCGGTGTCGGGGTCGTTGTCAGTCGGCTGGACAGGGGCTATCACAAGCGGCACTGGGCGGGAGCGCGCCGCCTGGACCTCTCGAAGCTGCCGCCGGTGCCGGGCGAAGCGCAGACGACTCCGCAGGTCATCGTGCAGGAGACGCCGGATGCGCCTGCGGTCGCGGTTCCCCCGCCTGCCGCGCCGTCCTCGGCCTCTGCTCCCGCTAACTAGAAAGCCCCTCCCTGGCCCACTGCACAGGCTGTCTGATTCCGATCGGAATCAGACAGCCTGTGCGACCCCCAAGAACAGGGGGGGGGAAGCGACCCCGCCCCGCCCTCCCCTTCGTAAGGGGAGGGATTCCTGTCTGGCTCTCCCCTCACGAAGGAGAGAGCCACCGATTGGCTTCCCCTCCTTACGAAGTTTAGGGGCGGACACCTTTGCCCCGGCGAAGGAATTCGCGGCTGCCAAAGCCCCAAGTCCGCCTGCGCCGACTCTCCTCCCCTTCCCTTTCGGGTCGCACGGTCTGTCCCGAATCGTTTCGGAATCAGACAGACCGTGCAGTGGGGCTGGGGGGAGGTCCGTCCGCGCAGGCGGACTTCGTGCCTTTGCAGCAGCGGTTTCAACCGCCGAAGAGGATACCTTACGAAGGAGGGGGCCGGGGGGAGGTTTCTGGGATGAGGGCTGACCCTTGACTTTTTCTCCGTCCCCCTTTATGATGAACGGCAGCCATTCTCGGCGGCGGACGCGGCGCGAAGGCCGAATGGCGGGGAGGGGACGCGAGACGCATGAGACGAGACGTTGCCGGGAGCGTGCTGGAAGAGCCTGCGGATGAGACCGGAAAGCGGCAGGCGTCTACGCGCGTCGCTCCCGCGCCGGTGCGGCCCGCCTGGCAGGGCGTCCTGATGCTGGTGGCCTGCTCCGCGCTCTGGAGCCTGAACGGGCCGCTCATCAAGCTGCTCAATCAGCAGGGAAGCGGCGTCTCCGCGCTCGCCATCGCCGGGTATCGGTCGCTGATCGGCGGCCTCGTCTTCCTGCCGTTCGCCTGGCGGCAGCGCACGACGCTGCAAGCCGCTTCCCCCATCTGGACGGTCGGCGCGGTGCTGACCTTCACCCTGATGACGGTCAGTTTCGTCAGCGCGACGACGCGCACCGCCGCCGCCAGCGCTATCATTTTGCAGGATACCGCGCCGATCTGGGTCTTTCTCCTCTCCCCCGCGCTGCTCGGCGAGCGGCCCCGCCGCGAGGAGGGCATGGCGCTGCTGATCGCGATGGCGGGTGTGGCGATCATCTTCCTCGGCCATCGCGCGGCGGACGCCCCTGCGCTGCTCATCGCGCTGACGAGCGGCCTGGGCTACGGAAGCCTCATGGTCGTTCTGCGAGGGCTACGCCGCGTCAACCCGACCCTGGTGACCTGCCTGAACCTGCTCGGATCGGGGCTGCTGCTGGCGGTGGGGATGGCGCTGTGGGGATCGTTCCGCGTGACCGGCGCGCAGGCGGGACTGCTCATCCTCCTGAGCCTGGTGCAGTTCGCGCTGCCCTACGTGCTGTTTGCGCGGGCCTTGCAGTCGGTGGAGGCGCATCAGGCATCCCTGATCGTCCTGTTGGAGACGATCTTGAATCCGATCTGGACCTACCTGGTCGTCGGCGAGGCGGTTCCGAAGGCGACGCTCCTCGGCGGGCCGTTCATTCTGGCGGGCGTCGCCGCGTGGGTGCTGCTCAGTTGGCGGCGGACGCGCCTCGCTGCCTAAGCCAGCCCTCCCGCATCACCGGAACCGCCTCGTACAGATTCCACCGGGCGGCATGGCGTACATCCTCGCCATGCCCTTTGGCTTGCAGTTCCCGCCCGCTCCCGCACTCCCACAGGATCGCGGCCAGATCGCTCCGGCGCTGGCGGAACGCGCCCGCGCAGGCGAGGGCTTCCGGCGACTTCTCATGGGGCAGTTCGGAGAGGATCGCGCCCGCGCCGAGGTAGTCTTCGAGCGCGAAGCGCAGTTCGCCGTCCTCCGAGGGCGTCTGCCAGCGTTCGCCGCAGGCCAGCACGGTCACGGCGAGGTCGGTCGCGTCCAGGACTGCGGCGACCGCCGCCGCGACCGCCCCGGCATTTAGCAGCGCGCCGACGAAGAGATGGGGAGTGGCTGCGGCGTAGCGACTGCACGTCGCGCCGTTGGGCGAAGGCAGCACGACGCGCGTTCCCGGCCCCATATCGAGATAGGTCAGCGGCGAGAGGGAGAAGCGCCCTGCCACCGTCGCCGTCGCTGCCGCCTCTGCGCCGAGGCTCCGGGCCAGCGCCGCATGGTCTTCCGAAGAGGCGCAAGGATAGATGAGGCCGCCCTGCTGCACCGCCGTGACGACCGCCGAGGAGAACCGCAGCGTATCTACCACGACCAGAATATCGCCGCGCGCGGCGGCCTCCCGCGCGCCGCGCCAGCCCCACTCCAGCTTGCAGCGGAAACCCGTTTGTGAGAAGACGTCGGCGGGCATGGGCGTTAGGTATCAGGGGTTGAGAGAAGCCGAACAGGGACAAGTCCCCTCTCTCGCCGGAGGCGATCGAGGGGACAGAGAAGAACGCTATTCCCGGATCAGGCGATCTGTCGCAGGAGGTTGGGGAGGCGGCGCGGAATTCGTTCCGCGTTCACGAATCTGGCGCTCGACCCGCTCGATGTCGGCCAGGACATGGCCCTGCACCCAGAGTCGAAGGTCGCCCACGGTAGCAAGCATCTTATTCACATCGGCGCGGGGGCTGTCGGGATCGTCCTGCCAATCGCGCAGCGCCTTCTCGACGCGGCGCAGCGAACTGGCGACCCGCTGCGAAGGACTAAGGATGTGCCGCATGGTGATTGTACTCCTTGCCGATTTCATGGTAATGACATGCGGACAGACGGATCAGCGTGCGAACGTGCCAACCTCGTCAAGCTAACAGGTTCCTATTTTACCCGCAATTCCGCCGACTCCTGCCTGCTTTAGTGAAATTTTAGTTCTATCTTTGGAGACCTGAGCTTGGAGAGGGGGCAGGTCACGCAGGAATTGGGCATAGGCCCGGCGAACTGACCGGGCGGAACAGGAGGGGAGGCGCGAATGCCGGTCATCGTCGCCATAGATGGGCCTGCCGGGGCGGGCAAAAGCACGGTCGCGCGGCGTGTCGCTGCCGCCCTCGGCTTCACGTATATAGACACGGGCGCGATGTACCGTGCGGTCGCCTGGAAAGCCCTTCAGGAAGGCATTGTGCCGACAGACGCGGCGGCGCTGGCGGCGCTGGCGCGGAAGATGAATCTGACGCTCTCGCCCCTGACGCCCGATGGCAAGCAGACCGTGACGGCAGATGGCGAGGACGTATCCGCCGCCATCCGCACGCCGGAAGTCTCGCAGTTGACCTCGGCGATCTCCGCGCTGCCTGCCGTGCGCCGCGTCGTCGTCGAGCAGCAGCGCCGGATGGGAGAGAGTGACGTGCGGGGCGTCGTCCTGGAAGGGCGCGACATCGGCACGGTCGTCTTTCCGCAGGCGCAGGTGAAGGTGTTTCTGACCGCCAGCCCGGAAGTGCGCGCCCGCCGCCGGATGAAGGAACTGCGGGGGCGCGGACACAAAGTAGACTTTGCGCAGGTGCTTGCAGAGCAGCAGGAGCGCGATGCCCGCGACAGCCAGCGCGCCGACTCGCCGCTGGTCGCCGCGCCCGATGCCGTCGTTCTCGATACGGATGGCCTGACGGTTGAGGACGTGGTAGCGCGCATCCTGACGCTCATTCACGAACGGACACAGCCATGAGCGAGAAAGTTGCCCCGCCGCCGGTCACGTCTGCGAAGGCGGCGACAACGGCGGAGGAGAAGACCTCCGGCCCGGCGCTGCGGGACTGGCAGCCGCATCCCCGCGCGGGCCGCAATCTGATCTACCATCTCATCGGCAGGCTGCTGCGCCTGGTGTTCCGGTTCTATACGCGCTGGCAGGTCATCGGGCTGGAGAACGTGCCGCCTTCCGGCGGCGTCCTGCTGGCCTCCAACCACGCCAGCTATCTCGACCCGATGCTGATCGGGGCCGCGCTCTATGGCTATCGCCCGCCCTGGCTGATGGGCAAGAGCGAGATGTGGCAGAACCGGCTTCTCGGCTACATCAACGACCGCGTGAAGGGATTTCCCGTCCGCCGCAATTCGCCGGATCGGGCTACACTGCGTCGTGTGCTGGACTGGCTGGCGCAGGGCGAGGCAGTCGCCATGTTCCCGGAAGGCGGGCGGACGCGCACGGGCAAGCTGAACCCGGCGCTGCCCGGAATTGCGCTGCTGGTGCAGAAAAGCGGCGTGCCGGTTGTGCCGGTGGCGTGCCTCGGGACTTACGAAATGTGGCCGACGAACCGAAAATCCATCCGGCGTGCGCCGCTCAAGATCGTGTTCGGAAAGCCGCTGACGTTTCCGCCGGAGGCAACACGCGAGCAGGTGACGACAGCGATCATGGCCGCTATCGCCGCGCTGATGACGGCGCACGGCTGCCCGATGGAGCCGCCGCAGGCGACCGCGCCGCGCGCAGGGGAGTAGAAGGTGACGAGCAAGGCGATCTTGAGAGGAGAGAGGGCATCCGAATGCCGTTGACGATTCTGGAACACGCGCTTGCCGCACAGATTCTGACCCGCCTGCGTGACATAGGAACGCCGCCGCAACAGTTCCGGCCTCTGACGCGCGCCCTGACGCAGATTCTCGTCGTCGAGGCGGCCCGCACCCTGCCGACGCGCCCGCGCACCGTCCGCACGCCCCTGGAAGAGACGCCGGGCGTGCTGCTGGCAACGGAAGTGGTACTGGTTCCCGTGCTGCGCGCCGGACTGGGAATGCTGGATGCCGCGCTGGAACTGCTGCCGGAGTCTACCGTCGGCTATGTCGGGCTGGAGCGCGACGAGGCGACGGCCATCGCCACCTCCTACTACTGCAAGCTGCCTCCCACCCAGGACAGGACGGCGTTCCTGCTCGATCCCATGCTCGCAACCGGCGGTTCGGCGGCCTGGGCCGCCAATCAGCTCTATTCGGCGGGCGCGGCGCATGTCGTGCTGCTCTGCGTGGTCGCTGCGCCGCAGGGCGTCGCGCGCCTGGCCGAAAGCTTCCCCAAACTGCACGTCATCACGGCCTCCCTCGACCGCGACCTCAACGACCGCAAGTATATCCTGCCCGGCCTCGGCGATTTCGGCGACCGCCTCTACGGAACCTTTTAGCGCCGCCCGAACGCGAAGCGAAAGCTGTCTGGACGCTCCAGTGTGCTTGCGCCCGAGTTTCGGAGGGTCTATGCCGTCCCTCGCTTTCCTCTCCCCGGCTAGAAAGAGCAGGAACAGGGAAGGGGCCTCACGAACGCGACTGCTTGAGGAAGCGCGGGCTGGGGAGAATCGGCGTCGGGGCGGGAGCCTGCGGAGCCGAAGGCGCGCGTGCGGGAGCCGGGCCGACCGTCCCCCGCTCGATCAGTTCGACCGGCAGAAGGACATGGCGGCGTTTTTCGTGGTCGGAGAGCCGCCGATCCAGATAGATCGCAGCTTCCGTGCCGAGTTGCATCAGCGGCAGGCGCACAGTGGTCAAGGGCGGGTGAAGGAACGGTGCGAAATGGTAGTCGCCGAAGCCGACGAGCGAAATATCCTCCGGCACGCGCAGCGCCATCTGCTGAAGCGCCTGGAGCGTTCCAAGCGCCAGCATGTCTCCGGCGGCGACGATGGCGGTCGGCGGCTGGGAGCGCGTGAGCAAGGGCTGCACGATGACCGACGCCTCCGCCGTCTGCGTCTGCGCTTCGTCCGGGAGACGCCTGGCAGGAAAGAGTGGTTCCAGCCCGTGCCGCTTCATCGCCGCGCGAAACGCCGCCAGCCGCTCCAATGGCCCCAGGTTGCCCGCCGTGCCGGGCAGAAATGCGATGCGCCGGTGGCCGTGCCGCGCCAGCAGCGCCACGACCGCCTCCATGCCCTGCTTCTGGTCGGCGGCGACAGAGGCCAGCGCGCGCCGCCCATGATAGGCATTGATGCAGACGAGCGGCAGTCCCAGGTCGCTCAGCTTCTCCGCGATGGCGTTGTCCTCCTTGTGCGTGAGCAGGCAGGCGATCCCGTAGAGGCTCTCCGGGCTGTTGCGCGTCAGGCGAGAGACGTCCGCGATGCCGCCGAGAACCGTCGGCTCGTAGCCCAGGCGCGTGGCTTCCAGGCAGAATCCCTGCACGATGGGCGGCAGGTAGTAGAAACCGGCCACGTTCCACAGCCCCGGCAGCGAGGGAACGATCAGCGCCATCGTGCGCGTGGTCTGCGCCGTTCCGTCCGGGCGGACGAACGTGCCGCTTCCCTGCACCCGCAGCAGCAGACCCTCGCGCACCAGCCCGCTGACCGCCTGCCGCATCGTGCCATACGCGACGCCGAACTCCTCCGCCAGCGCATGTTCGGAGGGCAGTTTCGCGCCCTGCGGCAGCGTTCCGGCGGCGATCCGGGCGCGCAGCGCGCTCTCGACCACTCTGTATTTGGGCGAGCGTTGGGATGGAGACATCGTATGCGGTATCCGTTTGTCCGGTCGCAGACCGGTTGGCGGCGCAGCCGCCCCTCAGCCAGGCCGTTCACGGCCTGGAAAAAGCAATCAGGCTCTCGTCGGAAATCCGGGAGGCGTGCGTTTCAAGAAAGCGCGAGATCGTGTCCTGGGCGATGGGAGCCGTCGCGCCCTCCTGCGTGCTGACGATCGCCCCAAGAACGTTGCCGAACCGGCAGCACTCCGCCAGCGATTGGCCGCGCAGATAGTGATGCAGGAACCCGGCGGTGAAAGCGTCTCCGGCCCCCAGAGGGTCTGCCAACTCCCCCCGATAACCGGGGGCATAGACCTGCGGGCCATCGGCAGAGGCGGCGAACGCCCCGCGTTCGCCCAGCGTGACCACGCAGCAGGAGAGCGGCCAGCGGGCCAGGAACTCCGTAACGAAATCCGGCACGGAACGCCACGCCAGGCCGAAAAGCTGCGCCAGATAGCGCGCCTCCTCCTCATTCAGTTTGAGCAGATGCGCCCGCTCTAAAGAGTGCGTGATGGTCTCCAGCGAGTAGCAGTCCCGGCGCAGGTTGATGTCCAGCAGTTTCAGGCTTTGCGGCGAGGCGTCGAGCAGGCGATGAAGCGTCTGGCGCGATTTTGGGGCGCGCTGCACCAGCGTTCCGAAGCAGACGCAGTCCGCCTGGCCTGCCAGCGCAAGCAGCGGCTCTGAAACCTCGATCTCATCGTAGGCGACACCGGGCAGGATGGTGATGTCGGGGTTCCTGTCGGCGTCGAACAGAATCCGCACCGTGCCGGTCGGCAGCGTCTCGTCCCACTGGAGGTATTCCGTCTCCATGCCGAGCGCGACGACCTGCTCCCAGGCCCGTTGGCCGAGGTCATCGCGCCCCAGGCGGCTCACCATCAGCCCCCGATCTCCGAGCGTGTTGACGCGGTAGGCGAAGTTGAAGGGCGCGCCGCCCAGTTTGGCTCCGGTCGGCAGCAAGTCCCACAGTATCTCTCCGAACGCAAGAACGGTTCTGCTCATCGGCTCCTCGTTATGGCCCTCACCCCCGTCCCCTCTCCCACACTGCGGGAGAGGGGAGACGATAGGGGCGCTGCTTGCTGCGCACTGTTCCCTCCCCCTGTTCTGGGGGGTCGCAAGAGCCGTCCCGACTCGTGTCGGAACAGA
>DASRGL010000043.1:0-11403 GCA_035651115.1 Chthonomonadaceae bacterium | reverse complement strand
TCTACACCTCCACCCTTGCCAACGCGGCGGAGGGGCTGCTGTCGCCGGAGCAGGCGGTCTCCAATGTGGAGGGCGTGCAGATCGGCGAGACACAACTGCTGTGTACCCGCGAACACCGCATCCATGTGCGCCCCATCTGGTCGGTGGGCATGGCGGAGGCCGACCTGCGGTAAGGCATAAGGCGAGGCGATGGATCTAGACAAGCAATCACAACAGGAACGGGATGCGCCAGAGGTCGGCAAAGCGCCTGCCGCGCTCTCCGGGATCGAGATCAACCTGGTTCCCTCCACCGTGACCGCGCTGCTGCGCCGCGAACCGACCGAGCAGGAGCAGACACGCCTGCGCCCGCTCTGGCATTCCGTGCGGCAGCATCCCGGCGCGCTGGTCTCGCTCTGGTCAAGCGACACGGCGCGCTCCCGCCGCGTGCGCCTGAGCGTCCGCAGCGCCGCACCCGCCTGGAACCCGAAATGGGTGCGCTGGACGTATGCCGTGCGGCGCGTGCCGGATATTCAGGGCGGCCCGGCCCCGGAAGCGCAAGACCTGCTTTCGGACGACGAGACAGACGTGACCCTGCTCCTGCTGCCCGGCGAGCAGCGCGCGGCCAATCTGGAGTTTCTGGTCGCGCTGGACGGATACACCTTTTCCGGCGACTATCCTTTCGATGTCGTTGCGACCGATGTGGAGACCGGCGAGGTCTCCGAGACGCCGGGACTGCTGCGCCTCCGGCAGCAGAATGCGGAATGGATGCGCTATCTGCCCGCGCTCTATGCCGATCCGCCGCCTGAACTGCGCGAGGAGGGCTTCGCGCCGCGCGAGAGCGCCTACGAGCGGGCGATGCAGGCGCTGCGCTACGAGTATCGCCTGTTCGAGACCCTCTCCTTTTTTGAGCGGTTCCTGCGCGGCTTCGAGGACGCGGCGGAGCCGATGCAGGAGATGCTGGCAAACCTCGATCACTATTTCGATCCGGACACCACGCCGAGCGACTGTCTGCCCTGGCTCTCCACCTGGGTCGCGCTGGTCATGGACGAAAACTGGCCGGAACTGAAGCGCCGCTGCCTGATTAAAGAGGCGGTCGAACTCTATCGCTGGCGCGGCACGCGGCGCGGCCTGTCGCGCTATCTGGAGATATATACCGGGGTCAAGCCGCAGATCAACGATCAGCCCTTCATGGGAATGCGCCTGGGGCCGAATACCTTATTAGGGCGCGATACCAAACTGGGGGATGTGGGCTATCACACCTTCGTGGTGACTCTGGTGACGCCGCCGGGCAAGACCATCAACGAGCAGATCGCCCGCGACATCATCGAAGCGGAAAAACCGGCCCACGCCGCCTACGAACTGCGGATCGTGCAGCGCATGGAAGGGGAGTAGAGAGGAGTCCTGCCAACTTTGCCCTGCAAGTACATTCACGGCTGGCCCTCACCCCCGTCCCCTCTCTCACGCTGCGGGAGAGGGGACGGGGGTGAGGGCCAGGGAGGGGGGCCGCTTTTCCAGCAACAAAGGCTCATGTCCTGAAGAGGAAACGCCATGTCTATAGAGAACATCATCGGGCGGCGCATCACGGGCATCCGGCCCTTCAACGAACTGCCCATTGACGCCGAAATCTGGCGCGAAGCCCACAACAACCATACCCTGCACCGTCAGTTGCACGCGGCGGTCGTACACCGTCCCGGCATCGTCTACGGGCTGGAAGTGGTGGCCTCGAAGACGCGGGAGCGCACAGTCGTCGTCGCGCCAGGCGTCGGCATCGACTCCGAAGGGCGGACGATCGTGGTCTCCGAGCCGGTCTCGTTCACTCTCACCGAAACCCGGCAGATCTACATCATCCTCTCCTACCAGAGCGCGGCGGATCGGGATTCGGCCATCACCCTCGGCGGCGGACAGCAGTACTATCGCGAAATCGAATCGCGCGACCTGATCCATGTCAAAGAACTGCCCAAAACGCCCTATCTGGAACTGGCGCGCATCTTCCGCTCCCCGGACGACAAGCCCATTCGCGACGCCGCCAATCCCTTCTCGCCCGGCAACGACGAGCTGAATCTGCTCTTTCGGCCCATCGCCTTTCCCCACTGCTACGCCGATGTGGGGGTGGGCGAACTGCCCTATGTGCCGAAGACCTCCGCCTCGCCCTGGAACCCGAACCGCTCCGGCCTCTGGAACCTGCTGCGCGAAGGCAACGGGCGCGGCTTCCATCTCCAGTTTACCGGCCCAATCAACTTGCGCACGCCATCGGACAATCCGCCCGCGCTGCTCTATATGGCGGGAAGCCAGGCGTTCCAGCCGCTTCAGGAGGCGGAGATCGAGGGGCTGCGCCGCTATCTGGAGGGCGGCGGCCTCCTCTGCGGCGAAGCGAAGGACGAGAAAGACGAGTTCGCGCGCGGCTTTCAGGAACTCGCGTCGAAACTGGGAGGCAATCTCCAGCCGGTGCGCAAGGAGCATCCACTGCTGACGGCGCACTATGTCTTCTCCTCTCCTCCGCCCGGCGCGCTCGGCAGCGGCAAGCTGGAAGCCGATGCGGAGGCAGGTATTCTTTTCAGCACCTACAACTATGGCGGCGCATGGCAGGGAGATATTGACAACCCGGACGCCCCGGATGCGCGCGAGCGGATACGGCAGGCCCAGGAGTTCGGCCTGAACCTGATCGCCTATGCCGCCCGCCGCGAACGCATTCGCGAACTTTCCCGGCTTGGTTAGCGCGTGAGGAGAGCAGGCACAGATGCAAAAAACACAGGCGGCCCCGACGATCCTGCAAGACCCTAAAGAGGGAAGCATCCTGACAGCGCCCGCCGGAGGGCGGGCGGAAGCCCACTTCCGGTGCGCCAATCCGGGCAATCCCAACGTGGCTTTCTTCTCCCTGAAAGTGGAAGGCTTGCCCGACTCCCACTGGGCCGAGAGCGCAGAACGCGGCGTCGCGCCGGAAGGCGAAGAGACGCTGGTTCTGATCCTCCATCCGCCCTACGAGGCGGCGGAAGGCGACTACGCTTTCCAGGCGCAGATGCTCATGGACGGCGCTCCTCTGGGGCCGCCCCTGACTCTGACCCTGCAAGTGGAGGGCTTCCTGACGCCTCCCGACACGGATCATGCGGTCGTGGAACCGGAGCCTGCGCGCCAGGACGAAGAGGCGCAGCGCCAGGAGCAAGACCGGCAGCGCCAGGAGCAGGAGCGGCTGCAACAGGAGGCCGAGGAGCGCAGGCGGCAGGAAGAGCGGGCGCAGCAGCAGCGACAGCAGAGCGATGAGAATGCCCGCCGCGAACAGGAGCGCGTCCAGGCCGAGCAGGAACGGCAACGGCAGGAACGGGAACGCTGGAAGCAGGAGGAAGAGGAGCGCAGACGGCAGGAGGCGGAAAACCTGCGCCTGGAACAGCTCTCCCCGAAGGAGCGCGGGCTGCCGGAGGAGGGGATCGAGCCGGAAGTGGAGATTCCGCCGCCCAACTCCCTCGAAGACCCGAAAGAGGGAACGATCCTGTCCTTGCGGCCCGGCGAAACGCTGCTGGTGCGCTTCCCCATCACCAACGAGGCCACCACGACGACCACCTACATCATAGACCACGACCACACCCCGCTGGTAGAGGACTGGATCGAACTCAGCCCCGATCAGATCAACCTGCCGCGCAACGGCAAGGGCGAGCTGGGCTTTCGCATCACGCCGCCGCTGAGCGCGCGGCCGGGCGAGTATTCGTTCGCCGTCTCGTTCGGGCGCGTGGGCGCGCCGCAGACGACGCGCGGGCTGGTGCTGTCCGTCCTGCCGACCCCTGCCGTCAAGCTTACCACCGCCGCGCCCCTGGTAAAGGTCGGGCCGTTCCCGCGCCCGGTAGACTTCGATCTGCGCGTGACCGGCGACGGCAACGCCGATACCGCCTTCCGCATCGCGGTCAAAGAGCCGCCCGTCGCCAGCGGCGCGGCGGCGAAAACTGGCCCGGATGTCCTCTATGAGACCCCGCAATGGCGCTATCTGTTCAACAAAGAGGTGGACAATGTGGGCGTGGAGGAGCGCAGTTCCAATCCGCGCCAGGCCGCCATCCAACTGCGCCTCCTGCGGAAAGGCATCTGGTGGTTCGGCTTCAAGGAGTCGCACAAAGTCCGCGTGGCCGCCGTGCCGGTCACGGAGCCGACCAACTGCGGCAAGACCGCCAACGTCGTCGAACTGACGGCGCTGCGGTGGCGGCTGCTGCCGTTCTCCTCGGTGGTGCTACTGCCGCTCCTCTTTCTGTTCTACCTCCTTCTTTCCGGCGGCGCCAACGACCTGCGGGTCACGAATCCACAGTATCAGGATAGGAACAACGTCTACTGGATCGTTACCAGAGGCCCGGAGAAGAAGGTGGCGATGGAGTGGGAAGCCTCGCCCTGGAATATCCTGCGACTGCACGGCGGCATCACCGGCGCGAAAAGCAGCCTGAGCAGTGTCCAGTTAGGCAGCGGCGCATTTACCGATACGGTGCAGATGAAGGATAAAAACTTCGAGGAACACCAGTACGCGATCAATCGCCTGTGGGGAGGCGGGGGGCATTCCGTGACCGTGATGCTGGTGCGCGCCTTCGATGAGCGCAAACTGCGGCTGACCGCTCAGGTCGGCGGAGCGCCTCCCATCCTGTTGCAGCCGGATGAGACAGGCGCGGTCGAACTGCGGGTTCCCAGCAGAGGCGCGGTCAATCTTCGGCTGGAGAACGTCTCCCAGCCTGCGGAACTGGATGTCCAGTACCGGCTGGTCAAAGACCTGAGCGGCAGCGCGTCCTTCCGGTTCCGTTTTGCGCTGGAAGGCGTCGGGTCGGTCAATCCACACGCCGTCAAGCCCATCGCGCTGGAGATGAATCCGAATGCGGCTTCGGGCGAGAGCGGAACGAGCGACAACGAGTTTATCCTGGTGACGACCAGCGCCGAGCTGCCGGTGCTGCGGGTGCGGCTGGTGCCGGGGGCTTAGCGGGAAGGAGTCTGTCACGCATGAAACTGCTGCATTCCGAAGTGGACATCACGCCCGGTCGCCCCGGAACCAGGCAGGCGATGTCGCCTGTGCAGGAAGGCTTGCCTCTGCCCGGCAGCGCCGTCGTGCGCCTGACCAACACCACCTCGCAGAACAACGCCTATACCCTCCGCCTGCGCTGCGATGGCAACCCCTTCTGGCAGGAGTCCTGGTATCGCCTGATCCCCCTGCCTCCGGCCCCCGGCGAGAAGAACACGATCCCGGCAGGCAAGCGGGATGAAGTCGGCCCGCAGGGAACCACGCTCAAACTCTACATTCTGAGCGGCGGCTCGCGAGAAGTGCTGATCCAGTTCAATGTGCCGAAAAGCGCCGAGGCGCGCGCGGGCCGTTACGACTATCTGATCGAGGTCGAGACCCAGATTTTGAACGTACCCAACGAGGCGGCGCGGCGCGACAATCTGGTGACGAAGCTGCCCGGCGTGGCGATCATACGCCCCTTCTACCTCTGGAGTTTCGACCTCAAAAAGACCGTGTCCGATCCGCGACCGGGCGAGCCGATGCGCGTCAGCCGCCTCCGCCCCGCCACCACGCTGGAACTGGTCGTGACGAACGAGGGCAACGACTGGCTCTACTGTGACGTGCTGCTGCCGCAGCCCAACGATATGGAGACCGAGTGCTTCACCCGACGGCTGGCCGTCCGCCCGCCTGAACCGGGCGAACTGCTTCCGAGCAGCGACACGGGCGGCGACTCGCGCCCCGGCACGCAGCGCCATCTGCCCATAGCCGTCCGCAGCCGACTGAGAACCCTGCGCGGCAATCCCACCACGCAGGCCGTCCCGCTCAGCCTGCAACGGGTGGACGCGCCCACAGTCGCGCCGCCTGCGGAAGATGAGTTTTTCGTCGGGACGGGCAAGGTGCTGTGCAAGCCGACGGCGGAGAAGCAGGCGCTGCCCGGAGAGCGCGCCATCGTCTACCATCCGCCCGTTCCCGCCACGCTGACCGACTTCTTCCGGGGGGCGTTCAGTTCCGGGCGCACGCTTGTGATGTCCGCAATCGGCCTGGTGGTCGCCGCGCATATCGCTATCCTGATGTACCAGCAGATATTCTATCGCAGCATCAAGATCAACGTGCAGGGCGGGGATCACTTTGCTCTGGGAGAACAGGTCAAGGTGGACGGCTCGTTTTTGCAGGGCGCCGTCTTCTTTCTCGGCAATAAGACCGACGACTATGTGGAGATAGAGAACGCCAAGCCCGTGTCCGGGAAGAAGAATGAGTATCTGTTGACCCTGCCGCCGGAGAAGAAGCTGGATGGCAAGTCGGTCAACGTCCGGGTGCAGCGTTATATCGGCCTGCTGCCCTATCTGACCCGGCTGCTGCCTGCGGCCACGTCGCGCAGCTTCGAGTACGGCGCGAAACCTGTCGTCCATACGCCGAAGCCGGACCCGGAGGATCGCACGCTGGCGGCGGGGCAGCAGACCTTCACCATCCATGGGCGCAATCTGGGACAGCCCGGCACGGTCTTTGTCAACGGCATCGGCGTGCGCGCTTCGTCGTGGAAGGAGAGCGTCATCCTGGCCTATGTGCCGCGAGGCATCAGACCCGGCGAACCTCTGCCGGTCGAAGTGCAGCCGGACGGCGTGGCCGCCCGCCTGCCCGCAGGCAGTATCACCATTGTGCAGCGCGGCGGCGGTGGAGGAGGGGGCGGCGGGGGCGGAGAAGCGCCGCAGTTGGGGCAGGTGTCCGCCGGCCCCTATAAGCCGGGAGATACCTTCACTATATCGGGCCAGAACCTGAAGTCGGGACTGGTGCGCCTGGGTCGCAGGCCGGTTCCCTCGGACTGGTCGCCGGAGATGATCACCGCCACGATCCCGGAAGGAACGCCTGCCGGAACGCTGTCCGTGATGGTGCAGCCCGAAGGCGGGGCCTTGAAAAACGTCGGCAGCATCACTATCGAAGCTCCCGCGCCTCCCGAAAGGCCGCAGGTCGCCCAGATCTCCGGGCGATACAAGCCCGGTGACACTCTTCCGCTTACCGGCAGCGCGCTCGGCGGCGGCGGAATCGTCTATCTGGGAAGCATGGCGGTACGTCCGACTTCCTGGAGCGCGACGCAGATCACCCTCACCATTCCGCAGATGCGTCCTGGGACCGTCCCCGTCGAGGTCGCGCCTTCCAGCGGAGGCCGCCTGAATGCGGGCAGCATCACCATCGAAGCGGGCGGGCCGCCGGTCCCTACGCCGACCACTGCCTATGACGCGCTGATTCAGGGCAACTACGATAAAGCCCTCGAGCTGTCTACGCAGCGTCTTCAGCAGCTTGCCCCGGAGGAGAACCGGCAGACCCTTGAGAAGGCGGAGCAGTATGCGATCCGCGCGCTGGTCGAAAGTCTCTCCGGCCAGATGAGCGCCGCCAGAGAGGACGCCTCCCAGGCGAACGGCCTGAGTACGCGGGTGACACGCAGCAGCCCGCCTGCCGCCAAGCGCGCGCGCGCTTTGGCGATCCTGGCATGGGCTTTCTACCGGTATCGGCTCGGGGTGATAGATGGGAATGCGGCGCTCAGGCAGTACGAGGCAGCGCGGGGACTGCACCCCGCGCTTGGGGGCTTCATCAACAAGGAGCTAACTCAAAAATAGCGGAGCGATTCTGTCCCTATTCCAGAGCAGCCAGGGCGACGCTTCCGATCAGGGAGGCGTCGCCCTTGACGTGAGGCGTCTCTCGCGCCTCTCTCAGTGTCGCGGGCGTGGCGGGCCAGGCCCCGGCCCCGGCCTGCGCTTGCCCGGCACCCCTTTCCAGATGGTAAAGATCAGGTCATTGAACTGGCCGCCCGCAATCGCCGGGTTCAGGACTGTCACCCGAATCTGCCCCGGAAGGGCGATATTGACGGCGGGGACGCTGGCGGACAACTCTGTGGAGGAGTGATAGGTCGTCGCCAGCGCATGGCCGTTCCAGTAGACGGTCGCCCCCTCGACGAACCCGCTGCCCACCACCGTCAGCGTAAAGCCAGGCCCCCCGGACGCCGCCGCGCTCGGATGCAGGGCGAACAGGCCGTACTCAACCGCCTGCATCGGAATAATGAGCGCCAGGTTGTCGCGATAGCTGGTCAGCCAGTACCCGAACCAGGGCAGCAGCAGTTCGCTGTCGGGGCTATCCGAGGCCAGTCCGAGCGTGCGCTCCTGCTGGGTCGTGTTGTCAAAGAACTTCGCGACCGAGTTGAGCCAGGGCGGGAACTCGGTCTTGACGGCTTCC
Organism: Chthonomonadaceae bacterium; assembly: GCA_035651115.1. Taxonomy (GTDB): domain Bacteria; phylum Armatimonadota; class Chthonomonadetes; order Chthonomonadales; family Chthonomonadaceae; genus DASRGL01. Next base: position 3,242 of record DASRGL010000043.1, on the reverse strand, counting down.
TCCAATGTGACCGTCTTGAAGCCGTCGGTCACCTGCGCCAGCGCCCAGTGGACGGCGAAGGGGAACGGATGGCCGAAGAGGACCGCGCCCAGCTTCGGCACGCTGATCCAGCGGTCGGCGAAGTCGGCGCGATAGCCGCTGAAGCCCAGCGCGGTCTTCTCCCCGGCATTCAGGCGCAGCCGATAGCCCTCCCCCAGCAGCATATTGCCGAAGAGGGCGGGCTGTGTGGCGTCGAAGAAGACCTCGCTCTGCGCCCCGGCATCGTAGCGCGAGAGCCGCCCGCTCAGGCTGGAGCCGTCGCCGGGATCCAACTGACTGAACACGGAGGGCGGCGCGGGCCGGGTCGGGACTCCCGGCAGGGAGAGCAGGTTCCAGTCCACCGCCAGCGTGCCGAGCGGGGCTACGAACGCCTGCAGTAGGGAGGCGTCCGGGTTGTAGGCCAGGTCGTCGCTGCGGCGCGGACGCAGCAGCGGCAGCAGTTTGCCGCCGACCTTCTCGATGGAAACAATGGCGTCAAGGCCCACGAAGCTGCCCTGCGTGGGCGCTGGCACGCCGTCGGGCAGCAGGGCTTTGACCGGGCGGCCATAGCCGTCATCGAGCCGGAAGTAGCCGCTTCCCACCTCGGTCACCTTGCCGAGCGTGCTGACGAGCAGGCCGACGGGGTTGAGGCCGAGGCCGCCGTCCATGCCCTGCTGCCCGGCCCCGGTGGCGCTGTCGTAGTAGAAATCGCCGCCGTAGAGCGCCTTCGTGCCGATACCGAGCGGCGCGACGGTTCCCGTGCCGTTGTCGGTGACGGACTGGGCTTCGACATAGCGTTCGCCGTTGTCGCCGGTGCGCAGCGTGCCGGTAACGGTGACGCGGTGGCCTTCGGGGGCGGAGGCGGAGACGACCTTGATGCCGCCGCTGCGGTCGAGGGCTTCGACATAGAGGCCGTCGGCGAAGGCGGCGGTGACGACGGCTTCGGTGCTGATCTGAAGTCCATTTGCCAGGGTCTTGGAGCCGCCCGCCGACTTTCTGGCGGGTTCGAGTTGGCCGTAGAGCAGCGTGTACGAGCCGGTGCTGTCCTTGTCGAACAGGTAGAGCCGGTGCTGCGGGAAGGGCGTCTGGCCCTGAAGCCGGATGACACGATGGGTCGTCCAGGCGTTGCCCCCGCCGTCCTGATCCAGCTTGACTTCCCGGCCATCCGAGCGCAGGACTTTGAGCAGCTTATAGCGTCCCTGCGCGGGATCGTCGGTGCGAATATAGACGAATCCGCCGGGAACGGAGGCGGCGGTCAACTGCACCGTGAGGTGCGTATCTGTGACCGGGCCATCCACCGAGGCGTCGGTAATGGCAGAGACGGGGGCGGTCGTGCCGTCGCTCAGCCAGAGGGTGTCGGGCAGCTTGTCCGTGTCCGGCACATCGTTGGCGAGGAAGTCGGGCTTTTTGTCGTCGTCCGGCACATCCACGCGCACGATATGTTCCAGTTCGTGGATGTCCACGCTGTCTAGGAGGGAGGTGCGCGGATTGCCCAGGCCGTCCACATGCTTGAAGGTCGCGCTGTACTCGATGAACTTGCCCTGCAGGCTGGAGGTCATCCACCAGGCGGCGGTCGCCGTGTCATCCGGCGCGATGTCGCCCAGGTTGACGGTCAGGGAGGGCGCGACGGGCTGATCGTTGACCTGGCTGCCGAGGATCTTGAAGCCGATGAGCAGTCCCTTCTCATTGTCCACGATCTGCGGCTGGGACGAAGCGATGGTCATATTCCGCGCTGATCCCTTGCCGCGATTTTCGACGAGCAGACCGAGCGCGAAGGGTTCCGCTGGTTCGACCAGCGCCGTAAACGGGTCGTCGCTGTAGACATCGCGCTGCCAGAAGTAGTGGAACTTCAGGAACGGATCGGGCTTGACCAGGATGCCGGACGGGAACAGCGGCACAGTAACTTCGGTTCCGTCTTGCATATAAGAAAGCTCACCGCCGACGTAATAGGCCGTCGGGCCGTCCGGCGCGGCGTCGCGAGTCGGAAGAATTTCCCATTCAGCTTTGGCAGTCGTTCCCGACGGGATGACGCCGGTGCCGTTGACATTGTCAATACCGGCGAGGATGGGATTGCTTAAGGCGAACACACTGTTAGAAGGCTGCTGGTCGCCATTACGTATATCAAGGGTCACCTTTACGTTCTCAAGGTTCACATTTTGTGGTGCGTTCGTGATCTCCAGTGTCGCTTTAAATACGGAGCGGGTCAAGATGGCATCCTGGCTCAGCCGTATGCGTACCCTGGCGCAGACGCCTTCCTCTTTTGGCTGCAATAGCTCATCCGTAACTGCTGTCATAGCCTTCTGGACGCCATCATAGATAGTCATAAACCCTTCATCCATGCTGGCCTGTGCGGCTGTCCCAGCCGTTTCGATTTTGCTGCCTACGCGGTCGTAGTCTATAAAGTCCGTACTCTGGCCCGCAGGAACATCGGCCTCCGTAAGAATATCGGCAGCATAGTAGTCCTGTGTTCGGTTCCAGCGATCCAGCATCTTCGTAATATCGGCCTCAGTCAACAGGCTGGGCCGCGGCTGCGCTAGAAGGGCCGTTCGCTCCGAGTCAGAAATTTTGCTGCCATCGCTGCTGTCGGGATCAATAGCATTCTGGAATCCCGTGATCCAGTCTGCCATGATCTGCTCTTCTTCCGCAGGCGTATTGAGCCAAACGGGATCGCCATAGATCTCGGTGAAAAGTGCAGCGATACTCTGTAATCGCGCGATCTGTAATTCCAGGTAAGCCAGTGCGGGAGAAGATACCGTCTCGGCAGCACTGATTCCGACTTGTCCGCCCTCATCTCCTCCGGTGCCTCCACCACTGCCGCCTCCGCCCCCAGCCCCTCCCTGTCCAAGACAGGTTTTGATGGTAGATACAATCAGGAGCGCGCACGAAATCTTGGGACCCAAACCGACATTATATCCACATGCTCGCAATAATTTGGTGATTGCATCAAGGATGATTGAAGCGCACTCATGACGCGGTTGTTGCTGGCAGTGGTTAATGATTGAAATCAATGCTCCTATGCCTGATACCGCACACGGCAGCGGGCCGGCAAAGGCTGCCAAGCATCGGAGCGCAGTATCGAGTATCCGCTGAGTGCAGGGATCGCAAAATGACGAGGTCTGCTGCACATCCTGTGGAGACGAATACTGTGGTATTATGCTGCCCCCGCCCCCGCTGCCTCCGCCCCCGCCCCCGCCGCCAGATGAATCCGATCCTGTATTGGTAGG
>DASRGL010000042.1:0-2258 GCA_035651115.1 Chthonomonadaceae bacterium | reverse complement strand
AAACGCAAATAGACGCGAATAAGCGTCATTGGCGAGACATCATTTCGGGGCGAGAAGCCCTTTCGGATGGCGAGCAGGCGGATTCGGCAGGGCGTTCGGCTTTTCGGCGAGGAGGCGGCGAATCGTTGTCTCGACCTGTTTCGGTTCGATCTCGCCCGCGAAGACCTTGCGCACGTTGCCCTTGCGGTCGAGCAGATAGGTGCGCGGGATGCTGCCCTCCCAGTCTTTGTCAATGGCGTTGATGAACGCCTCGTCGCCGCCTTTGGCCTTGACGAATACCGGAAAGGCCGCTTTCTGCTGCTTGAGAAAGGGGAGGACCTTCGTGGCGCGGTCGCCCTCTGCATCCAGCGAGACGGCGAGCAACGTCATGCCTTTGGCTTTGTAGCGGTCGTAGAACTGCACCAGCGACGGGAACTCCGCCACGCAGGGCGGACACCAGGTCGCCCAGAAGTTAATCAGCGTGACCTTGCCGCGCGCCGCACGGATCGCTTTTTCCAACCGCGCGGCATCGGCGATCTCGACGCGGGCGGGCTTGCTCTGCGCGCCTGCCGATTTTGCCGAAGTTGCTTCGTTCGCGCGCAGCGCGGTCAGCGTCATTACGCTCAGTCCGAGGGCGGCCAGCGCCGCCAGTATCTTTACCTTCATCATTCTCCCTCACGTCTGACACGGGTGTTATGTCTATACTACGACTCCACCTCCACCCAACGTCGCTCGGCGCTGGCTTCGATGACGGCATCTATCACCTGCTGGGATCGCAGGCCGTCGAAAAGGTCGGGCGAGATGCTCTTCTGGCCGGTGCGGATGGCCTCGATCCAGCGATAGGTCGTGTTCGTGGCGTCCAGGCGACCGGGCCGGAAGAAGTCCTCGTCTTCTTCCTGCGTCGGATCGGGAACGACCGTGTCCTCCACCAGGATATTTTCCCAGCGTTTGTCCCCAGCCTGCATCCCGCGCAGCAGGGTCCCTGCGTGGGTGGCCGTCCAGTGCAGCCGTCCTGTCGTGCCGTAGACCTCGATCTCCTGATGCTGCACGCCTGCGCCCTGATAGGCGACCCAACTCGTGTGGAAGATGCCCTGCGCGCCGCTGGCAAGTTCGGCCAGGAACGCGCACGAGTCGTCGTTGCGGGGGCCGACGCGCGGGTCTTCCGTCCGCACCAGGGTCACGGCATCGTCCTGCGTCTCTTCGCGCAGCACGGTCAGGGAACTGGCGCAGACGGCGCGGAACTCGTCGCCGGTGATGAAGCGGGCCAGATCAATGAGATGGGAGCCGAGGTCGCCCAGGATGCCCGCGCCGCTGCGCGCGCGCAGCGCCCGCCAGTTCGGCGAGCGGCGCAGCCCGAAGCCGCCGTGATACTGGCCGGAGATATGCAGCGGCGTGCCGAGATAGCCCTCTGCCACCAGCCGACGGAACGCCTGCACGGCAGGGTTGCCGCGATAGGGGAAGTTGGTCATGCCGAGCAGCCCCTTCGCTTTCGCGGTCTCCGCCATCTCGCGCGCCTGCTCCGCGTTTAGCGCGACCGGCTTCTCACAGGTGACGTGCAGGCCGCGCCGCAGCGCCGCCATCGTCGCCGGGTGGTGCAGGTCGTTGGGCGTGCAGACGACCACGCCGTCCATCGGCACGGTGTCGAGCATCGTCTCCAACTCGGTAAACGTCCGCGCGTTCTCGCCGTATTTGGCCCGCACCTCCGCCGGATCGCGCGGCGTCTCACCACAGACCCCGACGATCTCAGCGTGCGGATGGTTCTGAATGGCGGGCAGATGCCAGTAGTTGACCCACCAGCTTGGCCCGATGATGCCGATGCGCACCTTCTCTGACTCGCTCACCTTGTTCCTGCTCCTCGTCTGAAAAATATACTCTTCTAATTCGACAGAGGAGTGTGGTTTCCTGCCCCGCCGCCAGGCTCCTGCCCTCGTCCCGCGCGGCTCTCTCCGGGCGTCCAAAATAGTGGACAAAATAGTAGAACAAGTAGACATAAGTATTTGACAATGGCCTCTTTTTGTGATACAATAGAGATGTCTTCGAGGGGATTGTCAGCGAAGGGAAAGAGACTTATGAAACGCATCACGAAGAAGGATTTAGCCCTCTCTCTCCATGCCGCCGGGCGCACCGTGGAGGAGATCGCGCAGGCTTTGCAGTGTTCGCCCAGCTATGTCGCCAACGTGCTGATCGCCTCCGGCAAGCCCAGCGACTACAGCGACCTCTATACCAGCAGCGCGGCGCAGAACGCCTATGCGCGGATGTTCGCCGGGGTGCTGCGCTTC
>DASRGL010000041.1:0-5277 GCA_035651115.1 Chthonomonadaceae bacterium | reverse complement strand
TGGACAATTCTCGCATCGTGTTACATAATAGAGACGGGTACAGAACGTACCTGGCCCGACCGTTGTAGAGGATGCGTATGGCCCGGACTGTCGCACTGGCGATGTCGTCGAAAATGCTGGAGAAGGCGCGGGGAAACGCGGCCTTCTGGTTCAGCCTGCTTTTGAGCTTCTGGTTCGTCGCCGACAGCGCCCGTGACCCGATGCTCGGATCGGCAGGGCTGGTTCCCGTCCTGCCCGCGCTGCTCATGTTCGGGCTGGCGTTCGCGCTGCTGGCGCTGCGCTCGCAGGAGTCCTCCGCCTGCCTGCTGGCGGCCTATCTCAGTATGCTGGCAGTGCTGGCGCGCGATAACACCGCCGGACTTCTGCCGCCGCTCTCCCCGGCTGCGAACAGCGCCCTCGCTCTCAAGCTGGCCTATCGCCCGATCCATATCTTCTGGGCGCTGGCGCTGGGGGCCGTGCCGCTCTATTTCGGCTGGGTCTACACGGCGCAGGATCGCGCCGAGCGCCCGTCGCGCCTCCAGGGTTTCGTCACGCTGGGGCTGTTCGTGTGCAGCGCGCTGGGGCAGGTCCTCTGCATTCTCACGGCGCTGCACAGCCTCTATCATCCGCTTCCCCTGGAGATGATCACGCACAATCTGCCCTCGCCCTACCATCGCCTGCTCATCTACACGGCCCCCCTGCTTCTCGCGCAGCACGCCGCCGCCTTCTGGCTGCTGCTCAACCACTATCGCCTGTGGGGCGAGGCGCGCAACCGGGCGCTGGTGCTGTTCTTCGGCGTCGCGCTGCTGTTCATCGCCTGCGTCATCATCAACGACTCCGTCCTGCGGCTGGAGACCTGCGTGCTGGCGAACCTGATGGCCTATCTCGTGCCGCTCATGCTGGTCTATGCGCTGGAGAGGCACGCGCTGTTCGCGATGCGTATCTCCATCCGGCGCACCGTGCAGTACGCGCTGGCGCAACAGGTGCTGGCCTTCCTGGTGCTGGCTCCTCTCGTGCCGATGGCGTTCCTATGGGGCCTCACCTGGAACGCGCAGCCGACCGGGCTGGACTGGCTGCGCAGTATGGTGCTGCGCAGCGAGACCCTGATCTTCGGCACGCTGAGCCTGATCTTTGCTGTCACACTGCTCATTCGCGTTCCCCTGCTGCGCCAGTTCGACCGCGCCTACTTCCGCGAGATCTACGATGCCCAGCGCGTGCTGGGGCAGATGGGACGCTCCCTGCTCGGCACGAGCGACCTGCGGGAGATCGGACGCACCACGCTGGAAGGCATTGATACGGTGCTGCATCCGCTCAATGCGATGCTGCTGGTGGAGGAGGACGGGCAGGTGTTCTGCCTGGCCCGCCGCAACTATACCGGCTATCAGCCCCCGCTCTGGCCCGATCCGACGCTGCTGGCCGCCGCGAGCATCCTGCACGTCCCCGAACTGGAACGCAGAGACACCGCCCGGCAGCCCTCCTGGACGGACGCTCTGCCTGCGCCTGCCCGCGCTCTGCTGGAAGAGGCGCAGATACGCCTGATCGTTCCCCTGCGTGAAGAGGAGAAGACGACCGGCGTGCTGCTGCTGGGCGAGAAGGCGTCCGGCATGGCCTACACGCCGGAGGACGAGGAGATACTGCGCGCGCTGGCCTCGCAGGTGGCGCTGGCGATGCAGAGCGCGCGGCTCAATCGGGAGTTTCTGCGGCGCAGCACGCACGAACTCAAGGCCGGTTCTGTCGGCTTCGTGGAGTTGGTGGAGCGGGAGCGCCGCCTGCTTGCCGCCGACCTGCACGACCAGACCTTGCCGGAACTGCGCTGCCTGCTCGCCGACCTGGAGTCCCTGGCGGACGCCGAACCGGGCCTCTCGCCCCCGGCGGCAGCAAAGCAACGGAGGGGAGCCGAGCCGTCTGTCAGCCGCATGTCCCCGGCGGAGATGGTCGGGCATCTGCGGCAGAGCATCGAGAACATTCGCGACATCATGGAGAGCCTGCGCCCCTCCGCGCTGGAGATGCTGGGACTGCTGCCCGCGCTGGAGAACGAACTGCGCAAGGCGGCGTCGCGCGCCCGCCCGCCGGTGGTTCCGCAGTTCCAGGTGAAAGACGCCGCCCGCCCGGAGAACCTGAGCGCGTTCGCCGAGATGTCTATCTTTCGCATCGTGCAGGAGGCGATCAACAACGCCTGCCGCCACGCCGGGGCCAGCACGGTGCGGATCGTGGTCGGCGTCGAAGATGGGGAGTGGACGCTGCGCGTGGAAGACGACGGCGTGGGCCTGCCGGTGTCCAACCTGGAGCCGCCCGCCGATAGAGGGGAGGCGCTCTCCTCGGAATCGCTCAATCGCGGGCGCGGCCTCGACAACATGCAGTACCGCGCCAGCCTGATCGGCGCGCAGATCGCCTGGAGCGTGCCGGAGTGGGGCAAAGGAACCTGCGTGGAGTTGCGCCTGCCCCTGCATGGAGAGGGCCGGTGAGCGAGTTCCTCACCGGCCCGCAAAGAAGAGGGGCGAGGGATCAAGCGCCAGGCTGCTGCCGTCGGCCCGGCGGAGGGCCGAAAGTGAACGGCGCGCCGAGCATCTGCTTCCACTGTTTCTGCTGCTCTGCCGTCAGCACGGCGAGGGCTTTCTCGTTGGACGTCTTCTGAATGGCCTGAAATTTCTGGCGGTTCTCCTCCGACATGCCGCCAGGCCCGCCGCCATTCCCGCTCTGGAACAGAGCGCGCATCTCGCTCATCGCCTGCTGTTGGATCTCCGCAAGTTTGCTGCGCTGCGCCTCGGTCAGCTTGAGTCTGTCCGCAATGTCCTTGCGCATCAGCGCGGATGGCCCCTGCTGCTGCAGCTCGAGCTGCTCGAACCGCTTCATCTGCGTGGTATCCAGAATGTCCGCGACCGCCTTGTGCTGGATTTCCTGTGACTTCGCGAACAGTTTCTGCCGATCCTCCGGACTCATGTTCTGGAACCCGCCGCTGTTCTGGAACAACTCCTGCATCTGCGCCCGGACTTCCTGCTGTTTGGAGTCCAGCTTTTCGATCTGAGGCTGGGTCATCTTGAGTTCTTTCTGCACGGACTCCATCCGCAGCAGCCCCAGCCCGCCGCCCATCCGTCCCATCATTCCGCCCCGCCGTCCGCCCTGTGCGGACGCGCTTCCGACCGAGACGATGAGCAGCCCGATGACAATGAGAGCGATCATACGGTGTCTCACGGTACGTTCTCCTTTCAAAATGAGGAATCAACGACGAGGGTGAAAATTCCCAAAAGATAGCGGCGGCATCGTCAGGACACGCCCGATAGCAGCCGGACGCGAGAGTTTACGACGATCCCAGCGAGGCGATCAGGTCTGTCAACGCCTGCTTGTTGCGCTCGGAAGCGAACGGGTGTTCCGGGTCTTGCCCGCCCCCGAAGCCGCCGCCTCCACCGCCCATCATGCCACCCATTCCGCCGCCTCTGCCGCCCATGCCTCCACCAGGACGGCCAGGCTGCAAGTCCTGAAGCGTCTGCTTCTGCGCGTCGGTCAGCACGGCCTGAATCGCGGTCAGCTTCGCCGTACACTCCTGTTCCGACAGCTTATCCGCAGACTGAAGCTGCTGCAACAGGGGCCGCAGTTTCTTCTTCTGCTCGGCGTCCAGTCCTTTGTGCTGCACCTTCTCGATCATCGCCAGGTTGCGGACCAGGCGGGGCAGCGCGCTCGCGCTGGTAGCTTGCCCGCCCCCGAAACCGCCGCCGCCACCGCCCCGGCCGCCCATCATTGCGCCCATGCCTCCCCCACCGGGTCCCATCCTGCCGCCGCCCCCGCCCGCAGGAGCCGTAGACGCCGCCGCCACACTCACGGGCGGGGCGTTGAACGAGTGCAGGTAGTAGCCGCCGACGCCTCCGATCACCAGGCCAAAAACGATCGGAGCCAGAGTAGTCAGAATACTGCCGTGTTTGTCAGACATGATCGGTCTCCTCTCTTGAAACTCGGAGTTCGTTCGGTAACGAGGCTCCTTATCAGGCTCTATCCATTGCGTGCAGCATAGGGGACAGGCTTCCCGGAGGTACTGGAAAGCGGGAACGTTTCCGAGGCAAAACGGGCTTCTCGTCAGGCTAAAGGCATTCTGCCGGCAGGGACTCAGCCGCCAGCCTGCGCCGGAAACGCATTCCTACATCCGTAGACGGCAGGAAATAAAAAAGGTTCGTTGTCCGGGACGATTTTGATTGCAAATCTCGCAAAGAAGCGGCGATGCCCACGACGACGGAGGCGGGTGATTTTGACGCTCCTGCCCCCGTATGCTATACTGAGGAGAGATTCGTGCCGATGGCGGCGCTGCTGTCAAGAAGGAGCGATACCTATCATGCGCTATGATCCGCGCTTTGACCCGGATGAGCCGAATGAACCGGAGCTTATCATCTCGTCGGACGACGTGGAACACACCCCGCCGCGCATCGGGCGTCTCCTGATTCTACTGGGCCTGCTGTTCGGCGGATTTCTGCTGGTTCATAATGTCGTGCCGCTCTATACCGACTGGCTCTGGTTTGGAGAAGTCGGCTACCGGAACGTCTTCACGACGACCATCGCCACCAAGACCCTCCTCTTCTTCAGCGGCGCGCTGCTCTTCTTCGCCGTCTTCTATCTTAACGTGCGCCATGCCCGCCGCCTTGCGCCGGAAGACACCGACCGCTTCCTGCGCCAGCAGTTCGGGGCGCAGTGGGGCCAGACGATTCAGAACGGCATCGGCTGGATACTGCTCGGCGTGGGAGCCTTCCTGTCCCTGTGGGCCGGGCGCATCGCCGCCGAATCCTGGCAGAACTGGCTTCAGTTCCGCTACTGGACGCCTTTCCGCATCACCGATCCCGTCTTCGGCAACGATGTCGGGTTCTATATCTTCCGCCTGCCCTTTCTCGATTTTCTCTGGCAGTTCGGCTTCTATACCCTCGTGCTGACGACCGCTGCCGTCCTCTTCCTGCACTGGGTGGGCCGCGCCATCGATTCGCTCTCCGGCCTGCCGAGCGCGGCGGCAGGCGTGCGCGGGCATGTGCTGGCGCTGCTGGCGGCGCTGACCGCGATGGGCGCGCTCGGCTTCTCTCTGAGCCGCTACGACCTGCTCCTGAACGAGAACGGCGTCTTCACCGGCGCGGGCTACGCCGATCTGCGCTATCGCCTCTTCGCCATCTACGCGCAGACCGTGCTGCTCGCTCTAACGGCGTTGGCCTGCCTCGCGGCGATCTGGCAGGGCCGCTCGTTCCGATGGCCGACCATCGGGGTCGGCGCATGGCTGACGGCGCTGATCCTGCTCGGCAACGTCGTTCCCGCCCTGATGCAGAAGATCTA
>DASRGL010000040.1:0-6473 GCA_035651115.1 Chthonomonadaceae bacterium | reverse complement strand
AGGGCTGCCGCAAAATCGCCTACTTTGCGCCGCGTTTCTCGCTTACGCGGCAGGGCGATCCGCGCCACGATCTGTACCGCCATCTGATGGCCTCTTACGGTCAGCCTGCCTCCATCTATGCTTACGACGGCTCCGTGTTCGATCTTGGGGCAGCCCGCCAGTGCGCCGAGCGACTGGCCGCCGAACCGCAGCCGCCGGACGGCCTGCTCTGTTTTAATGATATGGCCGCTATCGGCGCGCTGATGGGGCTGCGGCGGGCCGGAATGCGCGTTCCTGAAGACGTGGCGCTGGTCGGATGCGACAATCTGCCCATCGCGGAACAGATGGACGTGCCGCTGACCAGCGTCGGCTATCCGCTCTCCGAGATGTGTCAGATCGCGGTCGAGATGCTGCTGGAACGCATGGGTTCCCGGCGTCCGCAGAGCGAACCTTTCGCGCCGCGCAACCGTTTACTGAAAACGGAGCTTTTCATCCGCGAGTCGAGCCTGCGCCCCGCCGCAAAGCGGGAATAGACGGCTCTGCTCGCCGGGTTATCTATTTGTACTGGCTCCTCCCTTTTCCTGACGGACTTGACCGCCGGGCCGGAGAGGAGGATACGTCAGGTCGCTGGGAAAGGGGGGGAGGCAGGCACGCCGAACGCTCCGGCTTTTCGCAGTTAACCAGACTTTTCATTATCTCGTATTGAGCCTTATTGGATACACCAAAGGAGGGTCCAAGAATGTACAAGCGCAGTGCGTTTACCCTGATCGAACTCCTCGTCGTCATCGCTATTATCGCGATCCTGGCGGCAATCCTCTTCCCCGTCTTCGCGCAGGCGCGCGGCAAAGCCCGCGCCATCTCCTGCGTGTCCAACCTCAAGCAGATCGGGCTGGGCTGTATGCAGTATCTCCAGGACTACGATGAGACCTATCCCAGCGGCTGGATGCCCGGCGCGGGCGGCGGCCCTGCCGGGACGACCATGTGGCGTGTGGTCCTGCAACCGTATGTTCAGAAATACGGCAATCCGAACGATATGTACGACAACAAGCACAACTTCGGCGTCTTTTCCTGCCCGGACATGCCCGCAGGCGGCGAAAACGGCCCGACGAGCTACGGATACAACACCGCCGCCAGCGGCCTGACCAATGGCTGGAACGATTCGGCTCCGGGCGATCAGCCGAACCACTATGTCGGCAAGGCGCAGGCCGCCGTGCGGCGTCCTGCCAACGTCGTCGCCTTCTGCGACGCGGCCCAGGTCTACACTCCTGAGACCATCAGCGCCGACCCCAACTGGCACGAGGGCGATGACTATCCCACGCTCTGCACGGGCTATGAGACCAACAACGGCAACAACGCTGTCGGGCCGTGCGGCCCGTTCAACTTCAATCCGAAGGTCTGGAAAGCGCAGAACCCCTGGGGAAGCCCTGACTGGGACTTCGGCGTTCCCGGTCTCGCGGGCGATGGCGACTGGACGGTGAATGGCGCGCGGCGGCCCCATTCGCGGCATAGCGGCAAGATCAACGCTGTCTTCGCCGACGGACATGCCAAAGTCATGGACGGTGACTCGCTCAAAGCCAAGCTGGGAACACCCGGCGACCTGTGGCATGACCACGATTAATCTCTGCATATCGTGAGGCTCTGTAGAGACCGATGAAGTCAGCAAGCGGGGCGGTCTCATCCACCGCCCCTCCTTCCCGCACTGCACCCGAGGCCAGCGCCCGGACGCGCTCTGGCTGGTATCGCCGTCTGCGCCTACCCGCGCTTATCGCGTTCCTGGCGGCAGCCTTCGGGCTGCTCTTCGTTCAGACGCCGTGGTATCAGGAACGGCGGCTGAAAGGCATGTCCCTGCCTGCCCTGGAACGTGAGTGGCGCGTTCGCGGAAACGGCGATCCCCGCCTCCTCTACTACCTCGGCCTGCGCCTGAACCAGCAGGGCCATTTTGCTGCCGCCGACCCGATCCTGCGCCAGGCGGTCGGTCTGACCCCCGACTCGCCGCGTCTGCGGGACGAGTGGGCGCGCGCCCTGCTGGGGAGCGGACGGACGACGGCAGCCTTCGGCGAACTGCGCCAGTTTGCAGGCACGCATCCCCACTCCGCCCCGGCCCATCTGCTTCTGGGCAAGTTCTATGTCACGCAGAACTCCATGAACCGCGCCATCGAGGAGTTGAACCGCGCCGTCCAGTTGGATCCGGCCCTCTTCGAGGGCTGGGCCTATCTTGCCGTCGCGCACGATGCGCTGCGGAACTATCCCCAGGCGAAGGAGGCGGCAGAAAAAGCGGCGGCGCTCCGTCCGCGCGATTTCGGCAGCCGGTTGCAGTTGGCATTGCAGCGGGTACACGCCGGAGAAACGGAAGGGGCGCGGCAGGCTTTTGCGCAGGCTATCGCCCTGGGGCCTGGTTCCCCGGTGGCGCATCGCGAATACGCGCAGTGGCTGCTTCAGGCCGGTTCGCGTCCGGGAGATCGCGACCTCGCCCTGGCGGAGGCGCGCAGGGCGGTGGCATTAGACGCCCGCGATGCGGGGGCGCAGATGACGCTGGGCCGCGCCTGTGTCCAGCAGGGGCAACTGGAAGCGGCGGTAGAACCGTTCCGGCAGGCGGCGGCGCTGGCCCCGGAGTACCCGGCTTCCGCGCTGGCGGTGGCTCAGACGCTGGCTCGCCTGGGACGCAAGCAGGAGTCGCGCGCCTGGATGCAGGTCTATGCCGCCCGTCAGCGCCGCTTTGCGGCCAAAGCGAGACTCCAGGCGCAGCTCGAACTGAACCCAAAAGATGGGCAGGCCCACCGCCGCCTGGCGCGGCTCCTGGCGGAAGAGGGTAGTGTCGAGGGATGCGTGCGCCACCAGGCCGGCGCGCTGCATAAACCGCCGGACTCTGCGCCTGCGCTGACCGCTGCCGCCAACGATCTGGTGGCGACAGGACACGCGCAGGAGGCGCTGCCGCTGGCAAAGCGCGCCATCGAGATCGCGCCCCACAGCCCGGATGCCCTGGAGACCCTGGGGGATACGCTGCTGGGCGTCGGGCAGCCGCGCGAGGCGGCCGCCTACTATGATCGGGCCAGAACCTACCGTCCGGAACGGTTCCAGATGTATTGCGACCGCATCGCGCGTTTCTTCCGCCAGCAGCGGGAGCGCGCGGCCCGGCAGTTGGCCCCTGCCGAACGGGCGTATCGCGCCTCGCGCCAGCTTGTCCATGCGCAGGTCGGCCCGATACGCATTACCCCGGAGGCCATCCGTCTGGCACAGAAAGCGGTCGCGCTGGAGCCGACGAATCCCACCTATCTCCGCCATCTGATGATGCTTCAGTTCGACAAGCGGCACGACACGGAGGCCATCGCTGCCGCAGAACACCTGCTCGCCATCGCGCCCAACGATACCAGAGCGCACGCGCTGCTCGCGATCCTGCTGGTGGATCGCGCGAACAGTCTGCAGGAACTCGATTCGGCGGAGGCGCATCTCAAAATCGCGGCGACCGACCCCTCCGCCGAGGCGACCTGGCGCTACGGAACAGGACTGCTGGCGCTGAAACGCGGGGAAAACGCTCTGGCGGCGCGGGAACTCCAGCGCGCGCTGGAACTGGACCCGGACGCCACCGTCACCTACTACAAGCTGGCTCTGGCGCAGTCGAGAGCCGGTCAGAAAGAGGCTGCCGCCCACAACCTGGCGATCTTCCGGGAACGGGAGGCGCAAAAGCGGGCGGAGGCCGATGCGCTGTATCTCGTGGCCGCGCAGCCGGAGGATCCCGCGCGCTACCGCCGCGCCGCCGCCCTCTTCGATGCCCATGGACGCCATGAACAGGCCGAAGCGATACGGGCGGCGGCTCGAAAGCATTTCTCTGCGGCCAGATCCGCCGCTTCCCCATGACACGGCAGCGTCGCGTTCGGCCAGTCCGAACGCGACGCCGGAGTACGCATTCACACGACGCTACGAAAGGACAGGTATGAAAACCAAAGTTGGTCCCGCTGCGATCATCATCGCCGCTGCCGCCCTGGCGCTCTTCTGCTACTTTATGTACCGGAGTACCGATACTTCATCTTCCTCGCTCGGCGCTTACAATCCGCAGAAATACGGCCCGCCCGACTACGTCAAGAACATGAAAAAGGGAGGCGGCCCCGGCTACATGGTCCCTCACGGACAGACGGCGGCTTCCCCTCAATAGACCGTCCGGCTTGAAATCTCAGCAGGCGGCAGACAGCAGGCGCAGTATCGGGTACACTTAAGAACGCCTGACCTCCCTGGCCCCTCCGACGTAAGGAGGGGACGATAGTTAGCGTCCCCCGCCTCACGCAGAAGGGGAACGGTTCCCTTTATGAGTTTCCTGCTGAGTTGCCAATCGCTGACCAAAGCCTACGAGCCGCGCCCGCTGTTTCGAGGCATCACCCTCGGCCTCTCCGAGGGAGAGCGCGCAGGACTGATCGGGCCGAACGGCGCAGGCAAATCCACCTTCCTCAAAATCCTGGCCGGACTGGAGCGCGCGGACAGAGGTCTCGTCTCCGCGCGGCGCGGCCTGCGCGTGGGCTACGCGGCCCAGGACGACACGTTTGCGCCGGATGTGACCGTGCATTCCACGCTGATGGGGGCGCTGGACGACAGCAGCAGAAAGCCGCCGCAGGAGCGCATCGCGCGGCCCTCTATGCGCGCTGGGAGGCGCTGGAAGCGAAGCGCCGTTAGATTGCCGGGTACTGAAAGTACCCGGATCGAGAGCCTTCGGCTAAGCGTCCTGCCGGACGCGCCCGTTTGGAACGCCTCTCCCTGCGTATGCAGTCGCGTGCGATACATAGGGAGAAGCGTTCAATCTGCACCCCGTCCGGTAGGACGGTTGGCCGCAGGCCCGCCAGACGGGTACTTTCAGTACCCGACCTCTATATTGATTGAGAGGAGAAGCGAATGGCATCCGAGATAGACCGACGGCGATTTCTAAAGGACGTGGCGCTGACGGGCGCGGCGATCTGGCTCAGCGGCGCGGAGGGCCGCGCGCAGGACAGCAAGCCGCCCTCCGAAAAGCTGAACATCGGCGTCATCGGGGTGGCGAACCAGGGCCGCTACGACCTGGACAACGTCCGCAGCCAGAATATCGTCGCGCTCTGCGATATTGACGACAACTATCTGGCCGCCGCCGCCAAAGACCTGCCCGACGCCAAGCTCTACAACGACTACCGCAAGATGCTGGCCCAGAAGGACATCGAGGCGGTCGTCATCGCTACGCCCGACCATACGCACGCTCCAGCGACGCTGCTGGCGCTGGAGAGCGGACGGCATGTCTACTGCGAGAAGCCGCTGACGCATACCGTTGCAGAGGCGCGACAGGTCGCGGAGACCGCCCGCAGACACAAGCGCGTGACGCAGATGGGAACCCAGATACACGCCGGGAGCAACTATCGGCGCGTTGTCGAGATCGTGCAGAGCGGCGCCATTGGGGAGGTGCGCGAAGTCCACTGCTGGGTCGGCACGATCTGGTCGGGGCAGGGCCGCCCGACGGAGACGCCGCCCGTTCCTCCCAACCTTCACTGGGACTTGTGGCTGAACGTCGCTCCGGTTCGCCCTTATCATCCGGTCTATCTACCTGCAAGCTGGCGCGGATGGTGGGACTTCGGCGGCGGCGGCCTGGCAGACATGGCCTGTCATCATATGGACCTGCCCACCTGGGCGCTCGACCTGCGCGCGCCTGAAACGGTGGAGGCGGAAGGCCCGCCCGTAGACCCGGAAAACGCCCCGCCCTGGATGATCGTCCGTTACGCCTATCCCGCCCGCGGCACGAAGCCGCCCGTCGCTCTGACCTGGTATCACGGCGGCAAACGCCCGCCCTATTTCGCGGAGGGCAGGCTGCCGGCGTGGGGAGACGGTACGCTGTTCGTCGGCAGCAAAGGGATGCTCCTGGCCGATTATGGCCGCCATGTCCTGCTGCCGGAGAAGGATTTTGCCGGTTTCCAGCCGCCCCCGCCCACTATCCCCGACTCTATCGGCCATCATCTGGAGTGGATCGAGGCGTGCAAAACGGGCGGCCCGACGACCTGCAATTTCGACTACGCGGGCGCGCTGACCGAGGCCGTGCTGCTCGGCAATGTGGCGTATAGACTCGGCAAGAAACTCACCTGGGACGCCAGGCATCTGCGCGCCATAGATTGTCCCGAAGCGGACGCCTACCTGAAGCCACACTATCGCAAAGAGTGGATCAATCGCATCGAAGCTGCGTGAAGCGAAGCGACCGTTGGGATCGCGGTTCCGACGATAGCCGGCTATGGATTGTTGTGTCAAGCCGGTGCATGGTGTTCACAGCAATGCGACCGCCTGGCCGCCTTGTCGGTCTGTTCTGCATTGCTGATATGTCCCAGACCGTTCCTGCCTGGTAACTGTTCGCTCTTGACTAAGCGTCATCTGGCGCGCCCGCCTTATGGAGCCGGAACGCAACATTGGCCTGCCTCTGCTCGTTGGCCTGCCCCGGATGCTCGACGTAGACGAACGTGGGAACCTCGTACCGGTCCCCTGCCCGCACGTTCAAGACC
>DASRGL010000039.1:0-5978 GCA_035651115.1 Chthonomonadaceae bacterium | reverse complement strand
GAGAGCGGGGCATCACGCTCTCCGGCGGGCAGCGTCAGCGCGTCGCCATCGCCCGCGCGGTCCTCAAAGACCCGCGCATCCTCATCCTCGACGAGGCGACCTCCGCGCTCGATACCCACTCGGAAAGGCTGGTGCGCGAAGCGCTGGAACGCCTGATGCAGGGCCGCACGACGCTGGTCATCGCCCACCGCCTGACCACCATCCAGCACGCCGACCAGATCGCCGTTCTGCATGAGGGTCGTATCACCGAATTCGGAACCCACGCGGAGCTTCTACAGTCGGGCGGTCGCTATGCGGCGCTGCACGGCTTCGGAACTATTTCTTCATCCAACCCATAGGTAGCTCAAAGCTCGCTTTGCTAAACTCTCCCCCTCTCCCAAGCGTGGGTCGCAAGGGCTGTCCCGGCTCGTGCCAGAATCAGACAGCCCTTGCCGTAGGGGCGTAACTTGTTACGCCCTGGCTGCTTGTTACGCCCTGGGTCGAGGGGCGGGCGGTTTACAAACCCGGACGCGGGTCAGTAATTCCCGGACATCGAGACCCCCCGGCGCTCGCGGCGGCGCTGGTTGATCTGATAGACGAAGGCCAGCACCTCGGCGACGGCTTCGTAGAGATCGGCGGGAATCTCGCGGCCCAGTTCGACCTGTTTGCAGAGCGCGCGGGCCAGCGGCGGGTTCTCCACGATCGGCACATCGTTCGCCTGCGCCAGTTCGCGTATCTTGAGGGCGAGCAAGTCCATGCCCTTCGCCACCAGGATAGGAGCGGTATGCTTGCTCGAGTCGTATTTGAGGGCGACGGCGAAGTGGGTCGGGTTCGTGATGACGACATCTGCCGCCGGGACTTCGGCCATCATCCGCTTTTTGGCAATCTGGCGCTGCCGGGCGCGGATGCGCGCCTTGAGTTGCGGGCTGCCCTCCAACTGCTTGAACTCCTGCTTGACCTCCTCCTTCGTCATGCGCAGCGACTTCTCATGAGTATAGCGCTGGTAGAAGTAGTCGAGCGCAGCCAGCGCCAGCATCGCGACCGTCACGCGCACGGCCATCCGGTAAGCGACGTCTCCGACCAGGCTGACCGCCTGCGGCACGTCCAGCCGGGTCGTCATTACGAGCTGCGGATAGCTGCTGCGGATGGTGACGAAGGCGATGTAGCCGATGATGCCGAGCTTGTAGAGGGACTTGGCGAGGGTCACGAGCGCCTGCGTCGAGACAAAACGCTGGAATCCGGTGAGAGGGTTGAGTCGGTTGAAGTCGGGCTGCAAGGCGGTCGGCGCCCAGATCGGGCCGGTCTGCGCCAGATTGACCGCCGTGCCGAGCAGCATCGCCGTGAGGATGAGCGGGCCGACCGCCTGCGCCAGCGCCAGCAGCATCTTCCCGCCGTGCTGCATCACGAGTGGAACGGAAAGCTGAGTATCGTCGAGATGGGCAAACGCGCCCTCGATCGTGTTCTTGAGTATCTGGGCGGACGCGCCGCCGAAGCTGTGGATCGCCAGCAGCAGGCCCAGCAGCACGATAATTGAAGAGAGGTCTGCCGATCTGGCGACCTGCCCTTTTTTGCGCGCCTCGCTCCGCCGTCGCGGAGTGGCGGTCTCGGTTCTGTCTTCGCCGTTCGCCATAGGAAATCCTTAATCCACCCCCCGGCTCCCTCCCTAAAGAGGAGGGGGAGCAAGACACCACGAGTGCGCCCTTGCTCCCCCTCCCTAGCGAGCCTGCGAGCGGCCAGGGAGGGGCCGGGGGTGGGCAGTCCTACCGCGATTTTGCTGCCAGATCATGAAAGCCCGCCAGCGTTCCCGCGCTGATCTCGCCGACGATAATCGCCAGTACCGGCAGCAGCAGCGCGACCGTCGCCAGGCCGAGGATGATCTTGGCCGGGATGCCGACGATGAAGACGTTGACCTGGGGAACCATGCGCGCCACCAGCCCGAATGCGATGTCCACGACTACCAGCACGCCCGCCGCAGGCAGCGCCAGCCGGAACCCCAGCACGAACAGGGTCTTCAGGATGGGAACCATCGTCAGGCCGACGCTGCCCTGCGGGGCGACAACGCTCGGCGGCAGCGCGGTAAAGCTTTCGGTGAGCGCGCCCAGTAGAACCAGATGCCCGTTTGCCAGCAGGTAGAGCGCCATCGCCAGTTGGGATTGGAACAGACCGAGGACGGATTCGGAATGCTCGGAGAAGGGGTTGAACAGGTTGAGGATGCCGAACCCCATCTGCGTATCCACGAAAAAGCCGGCCATCTCGATAGCGGCAAAGAGGACATGGGCCAGATAGCCGAGCGCCAGGCCGAACACGGTGTTCTTGAGCATGTCGGCGGCCAGCACGAGAAGGTAATCAGGAACCGGGCCGGTCTGCGGCGCGACCAGGGGGACCAGCGCCAGCGAGAAGATGAAGGCGAACCCGACTTTGACTGTGCGCGGAACCGCTTTCGTACCCCACAGAGGAGCCGTCACGATCAGCCCCGTCACGCGACAGAAGACGAGGAGAAAGGTATAGAAGTCGTGGATGCCGACTGCGGTGAGATCCATCGGTGCAGAGTCTCGCAGCGCCCTCGCGGTCGGGCTACTTCACGACCGGCGGCATATGGCTGTAGGTGTAGGTCATGAAGTGGATCATCGTGGAGAGCATCCAGGGGCCGAAGAGCGCTAGCGCGAGAATGACGGCCAGCAGCTTCGGCACGAAGGTCAGCGTGAACTCCTGTATCTGCGTCACGGCCTGAAAGATGCTGACCAGCACGCCCGCCACCAGGCCGAACATCAACACGGGCAGGGAGAGTTTCAGGGCGACGATCAGGGCGTTGCGCCCCACTTCCAGGACATCTTTCTCGGTCATGAAACTCCTCGTAGAAACAAGGGTCAGGGAGTAGGCACAAGCAGTGGATACGTGGACAGCAAGAGGCTCTCGGCGGGAGCCTTCCCCCGGACGCCTGGCTTCTCTTACATTATCGGCAGTCCGCACCGCGTCCCTTAGCCCTTCGGAGGCCGGGCAGCAACTTTCCTCATCATGGAGGTATCACAGCGCTTCCCTTCCCGATAGAAACCGTACCCCGGAGGAATGGGAGGCGATTGAGCGCGAATTGCGAGAGGAGAAAGTGACTTGGGAACGCTGACGCTGCCTGTTTCTGGCCTCGTCGCCCTGACACACGGTGTATAATAGCAACAGGAGGAATGAAACAATGCAAGCTGCGTTAAAACTGAAAGCCCCTATACTTCCCGGCAAGCGCATCGAATTCACCGCGCCCGAACTGCCGGAAAGCGGTGAGGTGGAACTGATCGTCGTACTACCCGAAAACGCTGTGCCTGCGCCAGAGGAACAGGCCAAGCCTCAAGGAGTCTGGGACTATATCCAATCGCTGCCGCCCGGCCCGCGTTCAGCAGCCACCTGGGAGGAGATAGAGCGCAACTTCCAGGAGGAGCGCAACTCGTGGGATCGCTGATCTTGCCAAGTTCCGGCCTTATCTATACCGATGCGCAGATTGCCATCTACACGGTAGAGAGGTTTCCCACCTATGCGCCGTTGTTGACGCCGCTCTGGATGGGGGCGCAGGCGGGAAACTTCACGGTCGTCAGTAGTGAATTGACGCTACTGGAAACGCTCGTCGTGCCGTTGCGTATCGCAGATGCTATGCTCGTGAACGACTTTGAAAACCTCTGGCAGCGGGCCAATACGCGCCTGCTACCCATTACCGAGAGCATCTTGCGGGAAGCGGCGCGTCTGCGCGCGACTCTCCCCGCCTTGAAAACGCCTGAGGCCCTCCATGCCGCCACTGCCCTCCTGCATAGCTGCGCCCTCTTCGTCACGAATGATGCCGCGTTCAAGCGCGTTCCCGGCCTGAGCGTCACTCTGCTCGACGAAGTTCTCGCCGCACCCTGAACTACCGGAAGCCGCGCGCCAGCGAGCCGATGAGAAGCGTCCAGCCGTTGGCAAGGACGAACAGCAGCAGCTTGGCGGGCAGCGAGACGACGACCGGCGGGAGCATCATCATGCCCATGCTCATCAGGGTCGAGGCGACGACCATATCAATGATGAGGAACGGCAGATAGATATAGAACCCGATGATGAAGGCCGTCTTCAGTTCGCTGGTGATGAAGGCGGGTATCAGCGTCATCAGACTTACGTCGTCCGGGCCGTTCGGCTTGGGCGCTTTCGACAGATTGATGAAGAAGGTCAGGTCGCTTGTGTAGGTCTGGCGGATCATGAAGTCGTGCAGAGGTTTTTCGGCCTTATCCAGCGCCTCCGGCAGCGCGATCTTGTTGGCGAAATAGGGCTGCAAGGCGTCCGTGTTGATCTTCGTGAAGACCGGCTGCATGATGAAGAAGGTCAGGAACAGGGACAGGCCAACCAGGACTTGATTCGGCGGGATCTGCGGCGTGCCGAGCGCGCTGCGCAGGATCGAGAAGACGATGATCAGGCGCGTGAAGGCCGTCGTCAGGATGAGGATGGACGGGGCCAGCGTCAGGATTGTCATCAGCAGCAGAATCTGCAAGGTGACGGCGACATCTTGCGGATTCCTGGCCGTATCCACCCCGACCGTGACTTTGGGCAGCACGACTCCGCCCGCCCCCTGCGCGCCCGCGCGCATCCCGGTCAGCAGCGCGCAGAGCAGCATCGTGCCGAGGGCCATCCAGAGGGTTCGGTTCCGCACGAGATTGACAGCAACGGCGCGCGGACGGCGCAGCAGCCGCGCGGCCAACGACTCACTCACAGGTCTCTTCCTCTTCCTGCACGGTATGCAGGCGGCGCGCGTTGCGGACGAGCGCCAGGCTCGTGCCGCGCATCGCGTCTTCCAGCGTGCCGACCATCTCCGCTGCCGGAAGGTCCGGCGTTTCCAGGTCGAGCGCGTCCATATCGGAGGCAGCCGCCTGGAGCAGCATCCGAAAATCGTTCCCCTCCAGCGTCCCCTCGTCGCGAAACTCGGTCAGCAGGCTCACGCCCGCGCTTGTCGCGCCGATCAGCAGCAGCCTGCCGCGCACCTCGATCAGATGCAGATTCGCCCCGCCGACCGGCACGGACTCGACCAGCCGGATGCTGCTGCCGCCGTGCCGACGAGCATTGTTGAGATGGAAGCTGCCTATCAGACCGCGCATCAGCCCGCCGCCGGACGCGCGCGGAGTCAGGCGACTCCCGCCCGCGTGGAAGGACGCGACTTGCAGCGCGTTTGGCAGCCGCCCGTTGCGTTCGTAAAAGCCACGCAGCAGACGCAAGGCTCCCAGGATGAGCAGGAGCATGGGAACGAGATAGACCAGCAGCTTCCAGGCATCGCCCGCCGCCGCCAGAGGACTGCTCTGTGTGGGAATCGGAGACGCGCGGTTCGGGGCCGGAGCGGGCGTGCCGAAAGCGTCGGGTTTGGTCACGCTCGCCAGACTGACGGCTGCCGCCGGTTGCGCAGGCTTCGGAGGCGGGGCCGCTTTTGCCGCCTCCCTCCGGGAATGTCGGACCGTGTGCGGTTTTGCGACCGCCGCGACCGGCGGCTTCGCTTCCACAACATCTGGCTTTTTGGGCTTCTCTACCTGCATTGCGCTCCGCTTCGGTTTTGCGGCCTTCTCCGTTCGCTTTGCTGTGGAGCGCGCCGCCGGTTCCTCCTTCTTCGGGACAGCGACTCCCGCGCGCTTTGCCTGATACTCCCGTATCCACTTCGCCCGCCATGCGGCTTTCCAGTCCGGCTCCTTCGCGCCTGTCGCCGCCGTCTTGTGCTGCGGCGAGGATTGGGAGCGTGTCGTCTTGTCTGCCGGATGCACAGGCGCGCTGCCGTGCGCTTCCAGAGGCGAGGCGAGCAGCGTCTTTGCCGCTTCGCTCGTGTCGGTGGAGGCGTTCGCGTTGCCCTGCGCGCCTGTCAGGGCAGGCCATAGGAGCAAGAGGGCCAGAAGACAGATGGCCCTCATCCCCCGCCCCCCTCTCCCAAACTTGGGAGAGGAGGAGCCAAAACGCAGCGAAGATGGACAGAGGAGGAACCGTGCCATCACGACGCTACCGGCCCTTTCCCAGAC
>DASRGL010000038.1:0-5589 GCA_035651115.1 Chthonomonadaceae bacterium | reverse complement strand
TCGACCCGAAAGCCCGTGTCCTGACCGTCTATCGTCCCGGCAAAGCGCCGCGAGAACTCGGTGTGGAGGACGAACTGTCCGGCGAGGAGGTGCTGCCCGGCTTCTCTCTGCCCTTGCGCAAGCTGTTTCCAGAGAGTGGATCGTAGCTGCGGCAGGTTCCGAGGGAAGGATCGCAATGCAGGCCGAAATCGTCGAAGGCGATCTGCTGGCCCAGCCGGTCGAGGTCATTGTCAACGCCTGGAACCGCAACATTATTCCCTGGTGGCTGCTGCTGCCGCAGGGGGTTTCGGGAGCCATCAAGAGGCAAGGAGGAACCCAGCCGTTCCGTGAACTTGCCCGGCACGGCCCGCTTGCGCTCGGACAGGCCGCGCTTACCTCCGCCGGGAAGCTGCCCTTTCGCGGCATCATCCATGTCGCGGGCATCAACATGCTCTGGCGAGCTTCCGAATACTCCATTCGCCAGTCCGTGCGGAATGCGATGGCGATTGTCACCCAGCAGGGCTTCGCCTCCGTCGCGTTTCCCCTGATCGGCGCTGGTTCCGGCGGTTTCAGTGAGAAGAAGGCGCTAGAGATCATCCAGGACGAGTTGCGTCAGATAGAATCCGGTGCGCGCGTGCTGATCGTGCAGTACCGCAAATAGCAGCAGGAGCGAACTATGGTTGCCTATGCGAAGCGAGAAAGTAAACAGTTGCCGCGACTGACGCCACAAGAGTACCTTGAGCGCGAACGGAAGGCGGAGAGGAAGAGCGAATATTATGACGGCGTCATCGTGGCGATGTCGGGCGCGTCCAAAGAACACAATCGCATTACGTTCAATATATCCGGCGAACTCTACGCGCAACTCAAGGGCAAACCCTGCCAGGCTTTTGTCAGTGACCTTCGGGTGCGTGTGCCGGAGTGTAACTGCTACTACTACCCGGATGTGGTTGTGGTCTGTGGAGAACCGGTCTTCGAGGATGCGGAACTGGATACGCTGCTCAATCCCACGCTGGTTATCGAAGTCCTCTCCGAATCGACTCAAGCCTACGATCGGGGGGACAAGATGGAGTGTTATCAGACGCTGGAATCGTTGCAAGCCTATGTTCTGGTCTCACAAGACAAGCCGCTTATCACTATCTATCGCCGCCAGGATAAAGATTGGCTCTACTCGCCGGTGAAGGGGCTGGAAAGTGTCCTCACTCTGGATGCCATCGGCTGCGAATTACGGTTGGCAGATGTCTATGACCGGATTCAGTTCCCCGCGTTGCAGAGCGAACAGCCCGCCAACGGCGCAACGGCGGCGTCGGAATAGCTATGCTGTTCAGGAACCTTTCAGATGATACCGGTACGAGAGTTACCGGAAAAGTAAGGAGAGAGGCATCATGGCCGATATTCCGCAGCCCTTCCCGCGAAGGTTGGGCCAGATCAATAAGCGGCCTGCGGCGAATGCGCAGCAGAACGTCGTCCGCATGGCGGATATTGGCGTCGTGCGGCGCGAAGAAGCAGGAAGCGGCAACGGCAGCGCCGGAGCCAGATTCACCGCCGAGCAGAAGCGCAAGATGAAGGAAGCGCCCGGCAACGTAGCGGCGCATCGCATCGTCGCGATTCGACGCACGGTGCAACTGGTCACCTTCGGCCTCTTCGTCCTGTTCTTCTTCCTGACGACCGCGAACAGCCAGTACCTCTGGGGCGTGCCGAAGAACCTGTTCATGACGCTGGACTTCCTGAACACGCTCAAGAACGGCCTCGCCTCGCACCATGTCGCCGTCTACGCACTCGGCCCCGGTCTGTTCATCCTGCTGCTGACGCTCTGGGGCGGGCGCATCTTCTGCGGCTGGATCTGCCCGCTCGGAACAGCTATAGACATCGGCGACCGCCTGCTCTTCCGCAAAGGCCGGCTATTCTACACCAGGAAGCGCAGCGATACGCGCCGCTTCCGCAACTGGAAATATCTCTATCTGCTGGTCGGCCTGGGCGCTATCGTCTTCGGCGTGGACATCCTGACCTTCGGCGATCCGCTCTCGCTCATCACGCGCACCTTCACCTTCTGCTTCTATGCGCCCATCGCCTACATCTGGAACGGCGTGCTAAACGTCTTCGATCACTTCGGCGGCGGCAGCCTGGTCTACAATCTGGGCGGCAATATAGATACCTGGCGCTTGCAGACGCTCTCCTACTGGAACGGCGTGCCGGTGCTGCTGATGTTCCTCGGTATCATCGCGCTGTCGGGGTATCAGGAGCGGTTCTGGTGTCGGAACCTGTGTCCCTACGGCGGCCTGCTTGCCCTGATCGCGCGCGTCTCCTGGCTGCGGCACTATATCAAGATGGAGGGCTGCATCCACTGCATGAAGTGCGAGTTCCAGTCGCGCATGGGCTGCTACGACAACCTGGAGAAGAAGGCGACGCAGGAGGAGATGCACAGCATCAGCGAGTGTATTCAGTGCTTCCGATGCGAAACCGTCTGCCCGACGGACGTGATCCAGATTCAGGCGAAAGTCCCGGCCAGCATCAAGGAGGCGCTGCGCCTGGCTCCGAAGGGCGATGCGCCGCGTCCCGAACCGCAGACCCAGATAGACCTGGGGCGTCGCGGTGTCATTGCGGCGCTGGGCGCGGGAATGCTCTGGGGCGCGACGGCGAAGGCCAGCGCCAGCGAGTACCAGGGGACGATGCGCCGCTACAGCCACAACAACAAGGCGATGCGCCCGCCCGGAGCCTTGCCGGAGAGCGAGTTCCTGGCCGCCTGCACGCGCTGCGCCGAGTGCATGAAGGTCTGCCCGACCAACGCGCTGCAACCGGCGACCTTCGAGACGGGCCTGCAAGGGCTGTGGACGCCGATCCTGGTTCCAAGTATTGGGCCGTGCGCGGAGAAATGTACCTCGTGCGGCGATGTCTGCCCGACGCACGCCATCCGCCCGTTCACCTGGCAGGATAAGCGGTACAAGCTGAAGATGGGCCTGGCGAACGTGAACCGCTCGACCTGCGTGGCCTGGAACGGCGGGCGTGACTGCATCGTGTGCGCGGAAGTCTGCCCCTACTCCGCCGTCATCTTCAAGGACACCTTCGACGACACGCTGCCGAAAGACCCGACGCTGCCCATCACCGCGCCGGGCAATAAGGGCCGCATCAAGCGCGTCCCGACGGTGGATGAGAAGCTCTGTACGGGCTGCGGCATCTGCGAGTACCACTGCCCGGTGCTGCCCGATCACTCTATCGTCGTCTACACGTTCCAGGAGGACAGGGAGTACAACGCGCCGAAAGAGCAAGCGAGCGACGGTTTCTGGCGCGGCGACTGGGTTGCCCGCAAGGAGAAGGGCAAAGACGCCTTCTACGCCGCAACGAAAAAGGAGTTCGAGGAGCATATCGCCATTGATGGCCCGCAGGGAGCCGCTTCCCCGCAAGGCACGCATAACCCGGCTTCTGATCCATAGGAAGGCCGCTCGCTATAATGACACTTTTCGAGTTGCTGTCTATTCTATGTCCTTTTGTCGGCCTCTGCTGGGGCATTAAGGCCGGTTGGCAGCATGGCGTACTTGGTGTCATATTTTGTGGTCTTGGCGGGGCGGTTGCCGGGTTAGTGTTCTACGTCCTCTTGATGGGCATTTTGGGCCTATTCCTCTGGCTGCACATCAAGTGGTATGGGGAAGACTTCTCTGACGAGGGCAATCCGTCTCACACCGAGTGAGATACCCACTGAATGTTCGGTGCTTACAAGCCTCAACTCGATTCGTGCAAGGGATAAGCCCGTAGACATAGCGAAACGCTGGCCGAGGCAGATATAGTGATGAAGAAAACAGAGGTACACCAGATGCTATCCACACCTCCCACTAGCGAAGAGATTGGGCGGATCGCCAACGAAATCTACCATCGGGATATTCGCCAGAAAGTCATGCCACAACACAAAGGCAAGTTTCTGGTTCTGGACATTCAGACCGGAGATTACGAAATAGATGAAGACGATCTGAGCGCAGAAGAGAGATTGCGCGCCCGCCGACCAGAGGGCATACTGTTCGGTCTGCGTATCGGATATACGTCTGCCTATACGCTTGCCGGGCGCATGGTCGAAGATGAAGCATGATGACAGGCAGCGTCAATGCGGTGTTGGAGGCAACGCTACGTCTACAGGTACATGGCCCGAACGGACAACAACAGGAATTCACCGTAGTGATAGACACCGGCTACAATGGTTCGCTGTCGCTGCCTCTTGCTGCTGTGATCGCTCTCTCTTTACCTCGCCTTGCTTCGCGGGACGTGACGCTGGGCGATGCCAGCCGTAAAACACTGGATTTCTATCGCGCCGAAATAGAATGGGATGGTCAACGTCGTGCGATTCCCGTGCTATGTGTAGAGGGCGATCCTCTGCTTGGAACGGCTCTACTCAAGGGTTATAAGATGGAGGCAGATTTTGTCGCTGGTGGCCCGGTACGGATAGTGCCAATTCCCTAATCTCGGTTCTTCCCGCATTAGCGAGAAGAACAACTCTTCCTCGTGTGCTATTCGCGCCAGGAGGCGCAGATTGCGAGGACGATCATGCAGACGCTACGCCTCTATTTAGAGGCCATTGACGGCGACTGGTTCGGTTGGATGGAGACGTTCCCCGGCGCATACAGCCAGGGCGCGACGCCGGAGGAGGCAACGCAGGCCGCGCCCGACGCACTGGGAGACTATCTGCGCTGGCTGCGCATCCACGATGAGCCGCTCCCGGCCCACCTGCAAGGGCTGACACGCCTGGATTTTCGAGTCGAGGTCGTCGAAACGTATCGAACGCACCGCGCCGCTTCCGGGCTGGAGATCAACGGCTTCTTTGCGCCGGACGAGCGGCCTCTGGATGAGGAAGACCTGGAACGCTATTTTCGGCTGTTGAACCATGCCCGCGCCGACATGCGGAAAGCCCTCCGCCCGCTGCCGCCGGAAGCGTTCCATACGGCTCCCTTCGGCGCAAAGCCGGTCTGTGACATCCTGCGCCATGTGGCCGAAAAGGAACTGTTCTCCCTGAGTTGCCTGCGCCTCAAGCCGGAGATACCGACGAGCGACGACTGCGTGGGGCTGCTGGAAGCGGCGCGCAGGGAGTTTGAGCGCGCGATCCGGGCGATGCCGGAGCATAAACGGGGCGAAGTCTTCACCGTGCAGGGCGAACGCTGGTCGCTGCGGAAGGCGCTGCGCCGCGCGCTCTGGCACGAACGCTACCATGCGGCCCAGATTGAGGCCCGCTCCAACCCGGTCGCGTTTCTGCGTTCGCTGGCCGTTGTGGATGCGCGCCATCGGGAACACAATGTCCATGCCTGGTGAACTGCCTCCGGTCGCCCCGCCCGACTGGTACTATTCGGGAATGCCCCTGGCCGGGCCGGATGAGGAGATCGTCACGCTCGAAACGGCGCTGAACGTCCTGCACGCTCAGGCGGATAGGGTGACGGAGCGCGATACGAGTCCGCTCGGCGGCGTGCTGCATGTCGCGCACCTGCTGAAATCGGAGCAGGGAGCCGATGGGCAGTGGCCGGACACCCTGAACGCGCGCACCGGGCAGGCCGTCGGCAGCGGGCGCACGATAGCCCCGGTCACGCTATTTCGGCGTTTGAATGCCTTACTCAACTCGACGGAGTTCGAGGCGGCCTG
>DASRGL010000037.1:0-6347 GCA_035651115.1 Chthonomonadaceae bacterium | reverse complement strand
TCGCCCATGTCCTGAAGGCTCTGCATCTGGCTCTTGAGGGCTTCCCGGTCGGTGACGTGCTGCATCTTGATGCGCCAGGTTCCGCCGGAGGCCGTGCTGTTGGCAGGCCCGCCGAACCCGCCGGGGCCGTTGCAGTCCAGCACGCCCACCTGGTCAATCGGCTCCAGCAGATCCATCGTCGCCTTCGCCGCCTCGATGGACATGTTCACGCTGGTCGGTATCTCCAGGTCTTCGATGACCATCGCGACGGCGACGGAGGGCAGCCGCTTCTGCTTCTTCACGTCCATCGAGACTGGCAGCGTCTCCTCGATGGGCGTGCCGCGATAGCCGCCTGCGCCGAAGCTGTCCTCGCCGCCGACCATGCCGAAGCCCACGCCGAAGTCCCGGCAGGAGACTTGCAGCGCGGTCATCTGCGCGGCGGAGAGGTCGTCGGCGCGGACGTTGCTGAGGAAGACGCTGTCGAACCGCTGTAACGCTGCCGCCGAGGTCGGGAGCGCGGCGGGCGGCGCGTACTCGACGATAATGTTCTGGCTTTGCAGCGATTTGCGCAGGAAGCCGGTCAGGGCCGGGCTGTCCGCCACATAGAGAACGGTCGGCTTGCCCCGCACCCAGACGAAGCCCTCGCCCTTATTGTTCTCCGCGATCGTATCTTCCGGCGCGTCCAGTTCCGCCCCATAGCGATAGAAGCCAGGCTTCTCGACGCTCTGCTCGAAGACGACCACATTCTTGCCCGCGTGCAGTTCGATTCGTTTGGCCGCGCCTGCCGGTCTGCCGTCTTTGAGCAGGGTCACGGTCGCGCTCTGCGGCGTCAGGCTGCTGACGACGATGCGGACGGGAAACGGCTCGCCGATCTTGACGCGCGGCGGCAGCGCCATCTTCTCGATGAGCGCCTCTTTCGCCAGCGAGACGGGCAGCGTCACGGTATCCAGCACGATATGATCCGCCGCCAGTTCCGGCGCTTCCGAGAGCGCGCGGTTGACGTTCTCGTTGCCGTCCGAGAGCAGCACGATGCGCTTGCCGGAGTCGCGGGCGGTCGTGTCGAGTTCGTTCTTGGCCTGGCGGAGCGCCTGGGCGATGTCGGTAGCGGTGGTTGTGCCGGGGTCGTGGAGGCGCTGCGGGTCGAGCGGCTGGCCGGGCGAGGACTGGGTGTGCGGGTCTTGCGCGAAGGTGATGACGCCGACCTTGTCCACCGAACGCATTCCCCGGCCCGCCTCCTCCAGATACTTCGCTATCGCCGCCCTCTGATCCTCGCGCACGCTCTTGGAGGCGTCCACCAGGAACAGGACGGCCAGCGAGTCGCCTTTCTTGATGAGCCGGGTTCCGGCCAGCGCCAGCACGAGCAGGGTCGCCAGCGTACAGCGCAGCAGGAGGGCGAGCCGCTTGCGCGCCGGACTCATATCCGTGACGCTGTGGCGGTGCTGCCAGACGAAGAACGGCAGCAGCACGAGCAGCAACAACAGAGCGGGCCAGGTGACGAACTGAACGGGCAAGGGCAAGCCTCTTTGCGCGGAGGGATCGTCATTCTATCCTAACATACGCAATAGGCGGTGTCAACGGTTACAGGGAGTCAAAAAGCCGGGCGAGCGTGGCCCGGCAACAAAACCGCCCCCACCCGCCAGTCCATCGGCGAGCAGGGGCGCGATACAAGCGGCGCCTTGAGAAGAGGTCAAGCCGATCTGGCAAAAGCAGGAGACGACTCATCGGCCCGCAGGGCATCTTCGGTCAGCGCCAGCGGCTCCCCGGCATCCCACATCACCAGGTCTTCGGGATGCTTTTGCAGCCAGGCGCGCAGTTGCTTCTGGGCCGCCTGAATCGCGGGCAGAGTATTCTCCTCCAGCGCCTTCTCGATGACGGCGCGTAGAGCCGCGCGCTCCGGTTCGATTTCGGGAGGAAATTCGTACTGGAACTCTCTATCCATCGTATTATCTCCTTAAAACACCAGAACTGGCGGCCAACACGCGCATAAATTGCTTTGGATCCTGCGCCTCGCGCATTCCCCACGCCTGCACGAAGGCCAGGCGATCCTTCAAGGGCGTCTTCAACAGCGTCTCAAAGAACGCTAACTCCGAAGCCATCGGCAGTTGGGCGGCGATCCGCTGCAAGGCTTCGATGGCTGGGTTGAACAGCCAGGTCGCTTCCGCACGGGCAAAGGTCTCCTCCGGGATGCTCAAGCCCAGACGGTTCAAAATGTCAGGCCGATACCGGCGTTGCAGCCACTCCACCACGCCCTCTTCCCAGCCTCGAAACTGCCGGTAGTCCTGCTCCTGATGGCCGACCGAGACGGAGTGCAGAGCCTCATGGATAAGCGAACGCCAGCGTTCGTCCTTGTTCACCAGCACATCCACGATGCTGATGTGGCAGTTCCACTCCTTCTTGGCGCTGAAGGGACGGTTTGCCTGCAAATCGGCTTCCTGGCTGCTGACCACATTCAATCGCCCACTCCACCGCGAGGGTAGGCCGGTGATCTCTTCGACCGCAGCGACGATCTGCCGCACCTCGTCTTGAACTCGGAGAATGGTCGCTTCTGAAATCATGCAAGGAGTGTCCTGACACCGCGCGGCCAGAGAGGGCTTCCTCTATGGATTATACCGTGCCTTCCTCCTTCCGTCAACTTGAACGTCCCCGTTCGCCACACAATAAGGATGAGAGATGAAGTCAGCGTCCGCCGTTCCTGAGTCCTATCGCCTATGCAGACGCGGCGTTCCGATGGGGCTGCCTTTGCGCAGCCTGCTCTTCACTGCCTGCGCCGCCCGCGTCAACGTCGCCTCCGCCAGAGACGCGCCAGAAGACGGGATTGCTGTTCCCCCGCGTTTGTGATAGAATGACAGGCAGAGAAGAGACGCGGGAAGAAAGGAGAGAGACCGATGGCCGAGAATTCCCGTCCGAGCGCCAGGGCCTGGTTTGCCGACAAGCAGGCGATTCAGAAGATCGTGGAGGAGCAGAACGCCCGCACCGGCTTCGTACCCGATCCGACGGCGACGCCGGAAAAAGCGCAGGCTATGACCCGGGCGCTCGGCATCCGCCCGGAGGAGAATCTTTTGTCTTGCGGCATCATCGCGGCGCGCGAGGAATAGGGATGGCGCTGCTCTTTTGGGATGCAAGCGCGCTGGCGAAACGCTATTTTGGGGAAGTAGGCAGCCCGACCGTCAATGCCGTCTTTGCCAGTCGCGGGGCGCATGAGATGGCTTCGACTCCCTGGGGCTATGCGGAGACCTATTCGATTCTGCTCCGGCGTTACAACAATGGCGTGCTGGATAGGCCGACGTTCACGACAGTGACGACCGCCTTACAGGTCGAAGTGGTGAATGGCCCGGACTTCGGCCTGTTGACGATCACCGATGCCGTTGTCTTCGGCAGCATCGCCACCATGCAGGCGCATCACCTCAACGCAACGGATGCCGCCATTCTGACGCCACTCCTCGAATTCTCGCAATCGCCGGACGCGCCGCTCTGCGTCTTGATCGCCTCCGATCAGCGCCTCCTGCGCGCGGCGCAGGCGGAAGGGTTTCCAACCCTCAACCCCGAAACCCTCCCTGCCGCCGACGTTGCCGCTTTCCTGGCCTCTCTCGCCTGACCTCTGCGGCCCGTAACCAGAACGTCCCACCACATGCAAAGAAGGATGTCAGCGTCCGCCGTTCCTGGGTCCTATCGCCCATGCGGGCGCGGCGTTCCGACTGTACATGGTCAAGTTCCACGTCGCCTTGATCCTGGCGAAACTGGGCGAGACCAGCCGCACGGAGGCCGTCACCCTGGGAGCGCGGCGCGGCTACGTCCTCCGCTGATACCTCCTGCAAAGCAGATGCCCCAATCTCGATCATGGCGAGTTGGGGCATCTGTTGTGTGTGGCTGGGCGAACGGCCTACTTTATCAGAACGACCGCTCCCTTCTGCACATCAAGCCGAACCTCCTTCGCGCCGTGAGGAGCCAGGTTCTTGCCCGTTCCATCCCAGACGCCCAGGAAGGAACCGCGCACCACACGCTGCCCGCCTTCCTCCGTGATCGCAGGCTTGCCAGACCCAGCCAAGCGTACCCCAGTGTAGGGCAGGATCGCCGTTATCTTCCCGGTCGTGGAACTGAAGTCTATCAGCACGCCGTTGGCGGAGGCTATCGAGGCGTTCGCGCCGACGATCCAGTTGGGGCGATAGTCCGGGAGGTTGACCAAGGCCAGGAAGCTTAGCGTGTTGGGGCTGTCGGCCTCGACGGTAAAGACGAGTTCCGGGCCGAGGTTGTTGGCTCCCGACGGGCTGCTGACGAGGACGCCGGAACGGGGATTGCCGTCGAAGAGGACGATGCTGTTGATGACTTCGCCGTTGCCTCCGTAGAGGGCGCTGCTGCTGCCGTAGCCGCGTGAGAAGAGGAAGCCTGCCGCGCCGTTGGCGGCTGGCGTGCCAAAGACGCTGCCGGTGCCGATCAGTGTGCGCTGCCTGATGAAAGGCCCCCAGGCTGGCTCTACATCCGAGGCGATATGGTTGGTCAAGCGGGTCTGATCGGAGCCATCGGCGTTCATGACGTAGACTTCGGAGTTGCCGTCCCGGCCGCTATTAAAGGCGATCTTGGCACCATCGGACGACCAGCTTGGCTCTGTGTCGTTGTTGGGATCGGTGGTTAACCTGGCCTCAGTCCCATCTCCATCCGAGTTGATGACGTAGACATCCGAGTTTTGATTGCGAAAACTATGGAAGGCGATGCGCGTGCTATCCGGCGACCAGGCAGGCCAGTGATTGACGACATTATCATGGGTCAACTGATGCTGGTTGAGGCCGTTGGCATCCATCACCCAGATCTCCCAGACGTTGCCCGTTTTCTTGGCCCAGGCGATTTTGCTGCCATCCGGCGACCATCGTGGCTCATAATCGTCGTTGCTGGTATCGTTCGTCCGCCGGACCGGACTCGAACCGTCGGCGTTCATGACATAGATCTCGTAGTTGCCATCCCGATTGGTGCTGAAGACGATCTTGGAGCCATCCGGGGAGTAGCAAGGCTGAATATCGCTGAAGGCGTTGTTGGTCAGTCGCAGCGTCGTCCCTCCATTGGCCGGGATCTCGTAGATCTGATAGTTGCCGGTACGCTTGCTTGCAAAAACGATCCGCGCGCCATCTGGACGCCAGCAAGGGCCTATATCATCGCCAGGCGAGTTCGTGAGGCGCACCTGGTTGCTGCCATCGGCGTTCATGGTGTAGAGTTCGTAATTGCCGTCCTGGTACCGGCTAAAGGCGATCCGGGTTTCGGCCAGGTTGGGGGCGGGGTCTTTGAGGATCAGGCTGCTGATGTCGCCTTTGAGCGCGGTCACAGTCGCGCCGGATCCGTTGACGGTGATCGGCGGATTGGTGGCGACAGCCCTTCCAGAGAGCGACCCGAATTGAAAGGTTTTCCCTCCGCTGTCAACCAGGTTGTTGGCTCCAGGGCTGCCGCTCCCGCCACCGCATCCGGCCAGCGCAGCCGCTGCCAGAAGGCTCATCAGCCAACAAACTTTCGCCCCCTGCAAAGACCTGAAACGTTTTGAACTCATAGTAACGTTGTCTCCTTTCAGCAGACCACGGGTTTAAAGTAGTCTCTAACTCATTTTAGGGCTTAGGAATTTATTTTAAGGAGCGGGATAGACGCAAGAACTAGCTATCTCCAGCACGTTGCAGTCCTGCCTTTTTGCAGGAAAGAACGGCAGTGCAGCACATCTCATCTACAGCGAGTGAGCAGAGTATTGCCAGTATAGAGGTTCTTGCCTATAGCTGTCTATTAGCCAAATGGCTAATCGCTTGTTGGGACACCAGAGAGATAGAGATTGCCGTTAGGATGGAATGCCAGGGCGAGAACTTCGAAGTTTGCAGGCAGGGGAAAGGAGAAGACAGGGGCATCATGGGGAGGAGCAAAGACGTCCACCAGAGGCGAGTCTTTCTCGGTGACATAGAGGTGGCCCTGCGGACTGAAGGCCATGCGCGCGGGCGAGGAAAAGGTCTTCTGGCCGAATGCTGAAAACCTCTGGCCGCTTATCGTGAATCCCTCAATACAGCCTTTTACGTAGTTGGCAAGATAGATACGCCCGGTGGGATCTACGGTCATACAGCTATAGGTGCTTTGCATATCCAGATCAAGCTGGTGCAGCACATTCCCCAGGGCATCATACATGCGAAGCTGGCGGCGGCGGGGCGTGCCTCCAATCGCATACACCCGCCCGTGTGCATCGGCTGCCAGAGCCTGGCAACGCGGGATCAGTTCGGCGAAGCGGCGCACCTTGCGCCCTCCTGCGGTAAACTCCAGAATGGCGTTTGTGCGCCCTCCAACCAGTGCCAGTAATGTCCCCTGCTTCGAGAACGTCAGGGCCATCGCAGTCGTCAGGTGCGTGCTGAAAT
>DASRGL010000036.1:0-4698 GCA_035651115.1 Chthonomonadaceae bacterium | reverse complement strand
AGAGGAAATGAGACTCAGTGTCATTCCCGTCGCGCTTGCTTTGCTTTGGAGCGGCGTGGCTGCGCGCTCCGACCAACCGCAGCATTTTGAGGTCGAGGGCCAGTTTGTGGAAGGCTGTAGCTGCAATGCGCCCTGTCCCTGTGAACTGACCGGGCTGGCTCACGGCTGCCAGGGGGTCGGCGCTATCGAACTGACGGGCGGAACGTATGAAGGCGTGGACCTATCCGGCGTCAAGATCGCCTATGCCACGGTTCCCGGCCAGTGGGTCCGCCTCTATGTGGATTCGAAAGAAGCTTCCCAGCGTCATGCCGCCAGAGCATTTGGCCGCGCGGCATTCAAAATGTTCGGCAAGGTGGAGGCGATCAAAGACGCCCGGATCGCGCTCAAGGGTTCCGAAGGCAGTTACACCCTGAGCGTAGACGGCGGCAAGATCATGACGCTGACGACGAAGCCGGTGCTGGGGGGCGATAAGAAGACGCCGCTGGTCTATTCGAATATCAACAATCCTCTGTCGTCTACCGTGATGCAGGCCAAAACGGTGTCGGGCCACTTCAAGGATGGAGCGCGCTCCTTCACGCTCAAAGATTCCAACTCCTACTTCAATCCTGATGTAAAAAGCAGCAGCGCGAACTAAGAGCGAGCGCGCCGTTCGTTCCCATTGCCAGGCCGTCTATCATCAGGCCAGCCCCGAACAAAACCGCCCGGTGGAGATTTTCCACCGGGCGGTCTTTCTGCTAGAATAGGGTTTGTGTGACGGCTTGCGTGTTAGAATCCGGGAGCGGTCGGATTGCGCGGAGCGGCAGTTGAAACTGCACCTGCAAAAGCCCGTAGGGGCGCTGCTTGCTGCGCCCTCCATCGGCCTGCGCCGACTCCCTCCTCAGACTCTCCCCTCTCCCACAGCGTTGGGAGAGGGGCCGGGGGTGAGGGCCAGCCGCGAATTCATTCGCCGGGCAAGGATTTTGTGGTTCAGCGATTGGCGGCGCACCACTCGAACAGAGTCTTCCACTCTTCCCGCTGACGCGCGACCAGCGCCGGATCGCTCTGCCCTTTCGCTGCCGCCACCTGATCTACGAAGGCGTCCGGGTCGAGATCGGGCCGGGACTGCCGCAGGGGATGGCTGGCGGCGCGGTTCATCCAGTAGTGGCTGTTCGCATAGTCGCCCTCACGCCGGTGCATGATGCCGTGCCAGTAGGCTCCGGTCGCATCCTCGATGGACTGGCAGACCGTATGCGAACGCTCCAGGTTGTCTGCGTAGAGCCACAGCCCGGCGATCAGTTCCGGCCGGTTCGCCAGGGCGGGATCGCGGATGACCTTCTCCACCAGTTCCGTCTGTTTCGGATGGCTGCCTTGCAGCGGCTCCATCGCCTGCGCAAACGGTATCGCCTCGAACAGCGGCGCGCACGCCGCCGCGATCTCCTGCGGTAAGTTCAGCATCGTTCTCCCTCCTCGTTTCACGAAAGAAGTGCAAACCAAAAGGCCGTTTCCTCCTGCCGGTCTGCGGGCCGAACGCTCAGCAGGAACCGTCGAACAGGACACGGCGCAGATCGTCCGGCGTGTCGCAGAGAAACGCGGGCGACTCGGCGGCAAGCCGCTCTCGGCCTGCCGCGCCCCAGGCGACTCCCACGCCGCGAATGCCCGCCCCGCGCGCCGCCTGCATATCGTGGACGGTGTCGCCGATGTAGATGGCGTCCCGGATGCGCTCTGGAGGAATGTCGAGGCGCAGCAGGGCCAGGCGCATTCCTTCCGGGTCGGGCTTCGGATGCGTGATGGCGTCGGCGGTCACGGCGACATCCACGCATTCGGCGATGCCCAGGCGCGGAAGCGTATTGGCAAGTTCTGCATCGTTCTTCGAGGTCACGAGCGCGGTCGGGAAGCCGCGCTGCTTCCCCTCGACCAGCACGGCGACCACGTCCGTCAGGATGCGTTCCCGCTCGCGATGCGTCTCGTAGTAGGTGATGAAGTCGTCCGTGATGGCCTGCTCGTCCACGCCCCACGTTTCTAATTCCCCGAACACCCGAATCTGCTTCTTGAGCGGGATGCCAATGAGCGCGCGGAGTTCCTCGGCGGGCAGCGTGCGCCCGAAATAGCGCCGATAGAGGAAGTCGAGCGCCTCCATGATGAGCGCGGTGGTATCTATGAGCGTGCCGTCTACGTCCCAGATCAAGGCGGAGGGGGGCGATACCAGACACGCCTTTCCGCCCTCCGCTCCCTCAGACAATGTCCACCTCATGCACGCCGCGATAGACGCTGCCGAGAATGTAGGCCGATTCGCCGACGGAGTTGAGACGATGCGCCAGCAGGGGAGCCTGTTCGGGCGCGACGATCAGCACGAAGCCGATGCCCATATTGAACGTGCGGTACATCTCCGGCTCCGGCACGTTGCCGCGCTCCTGGATCAGCGTGAAGATGGGAGGGATCGGCCAGTTGCGCCGCTCGATGGTGACGCTGCAATCGGCGGGCAGGATGCGCGGGATATTGTCGTAGAAGCCGCCGCCGGTGATATGCGCCATGCCGCGAATGTCGAACTCGTCCAGCAGAGGCAGGACGGCAGGCGCATAGCAGCGATGCGGGGCCAGCAGTTCCTCGCTCAGCGTGCGGCCCAGCGCGGGGATCGGCTCGTAGAGCGAAAGCGACTGCTCGCCCGCCTCAAGCAGCACCCGGCGGGCCAGCGAGTAGCCGTTGGTGTGCAGGCCGCTGGAAGCCAGCCCGACGACCGTATCCCCGGCTTCAATACGGGAGCCGTCAATGATCTTGGGCCGATCCACGACGCCGACGATGGTTCCGGCCAGGTCGTAGTCGCCTTCGGCATAGAGGCCGGGCATCTCCGCCGTCTCTCCGCCGATGAGCGCGCAGCCCGCCTCCCGGCAGCCCTCTGCCAGTCCCTTCACCACATCCACGACGACGGACGGCACGAGTTTGCCGGTGGCGATGTAGTCGAGGAAGAAGAGGGGCCGCGCGCCCTGCACCAGAATATCGTTGACGCAGTGATTGACCAGGTCGCGCCCGATGGTGTCGTGCTTACCGACGAGGACGGCGACCTTGAGCTTTGTGCCGACGCCGTCAATGCTGGAGACCAGCACCGGACTCTGGTAGCTCGACAGCCCGGCCAGCGAGAACATCCCGCCGAAGCTGCCCACGTCCGTCAGCACGCAGGACGTAAAGGTGCTGCGCACGTAGTCGCGCATCCGCAGCACGGCTTCGTTGGCGGCGTCTATATCCACCCCGGCGTCGCGATAGGTTATACGTTCGTCAGACATAACGACAGTCGGCTGCCCCCCCGTCCCCACTGCACGGGCCGTCTGGTTCCGAAACGATTCGGGACGGCCCTTGCGACCCCGGTCGTTCGTTCCTCACTGGGAAGGGGGAGCAAAACATCCACGTCCACCCTCATCCCCGACCCTTCTCCCTGCTAGGGAGAAGGGAGCCAAACAGAGACGCTCCTGCCCTTGCTCCCCCTCCCCAGCGCCAACAGGCTTTATCGTTGGCGCGAACGGGGAGGGGGACGGGGGGTGGGTCTCCTTACTCTCCTGATTCGAGTTGATAGCGTTTGAAGTTCAGGCCGTGCGCGACGCGGCCCTCGAAGCGCCCGATGACGCGCGCCTCGCGGGTGATGGTTCCTGAGATCGTGCCGTCGTAGCCGATGTTGAGCCGCCCGACATTGCCGCGATTGTCCCGCAGGGTCGCCGCGCCGAAGAGCCGGGTGCGCCCGGTCACCAGATAGTCCCCGACCTCGAATTCCGATTCCAGCTGCGCCGTGTAGCCGTCGGCCAGGGTGATCTGCGCGATGTCGGGCGTGCGCCGCGCCGGGCAGAGACCGGAGATATGCACGGGGCCGATATGGCGCGTGCCGCGCACCTCGCCGACATCCGGCACATTGACCGCATAGGTCAGGCGCGCGTCCGCGCCTCCGGCTTCGGTCAGCACAGTGGCGGCGGCGTGCGTGTAGGGATGCGTGTGCGTGCGGCTATAGCCGATCGGGTCTTCCGCGCCGCTGGCGGCTCCCAGTCCTTCCGCGCTGCGAAACGCCATATGGACCAGATAGGCGGCGCAGGCCGCTAACGCCTTCTCGGAAGCCTCCGATAGATCGCGGCCCGCTTCGCGGAGCGATTCCGTATCGAGCAGGGCTTCCGCCAGTCGCTCCGCGCCGCTGATCTTGCGCGTCCCGAAATAGCGCGAGGCGACGACACTGCCCGCCAGAGCGGAGGCAAGAATCCCCCATTTCGCTAATTCGCGCTTCGTAGGTAGATTGATTTCAGGCATGATTTATACTCCGGTTCCCCCGCACGTGCGGGGAATAGCAGGAACAGGTTGGACGGCTCAGGTTCTCTGGAAACACTACGAAGCGCAGGCAGCCGCGGGTTCGCGGTTTGCTTCCGGGCGGGCGCA
Organism: Chthonomonadaceae bacterium; assembly: GCA_035651115.1. Classification (GTDB taxonomy): domain Bacteria; phylum Armatimonadota; class Chthonomonadetes; order Chthonomonadales; family Chthonomonadaceae; genus DASRGL01. Next base: position 312 of record DASRGL010000036.1, on the reverse strand, counting down.
CTCACTATTGTACCACGTTCGCGGCTTTTGACGAATCATTCTGGGGAAAGTTCGCGGCAGGCTACAGGGACAGCGCGTGTCGCAGGCCCGTTTCGAGCGTGGAAGCGTGAACGAGGACGGCATAGCAGAGCGTCTCGACGACCTGATTGACCGCGCCCAGGCCGTCGCCGGTGAGTCCGCCGAGCCAGCGGCGAAAGAAACGCCCTGCGCCGAGGCAGAGGAGCGTGGCAAGCAGGAACAGCGCGACCGTCGTAGCCGGGCCGGAGAGGAGGCCGATAAGCGCAGTGAAGAGCGTGCCGACGAGGAGACGCG
>DASRGL010000035.1:0-11279 GCA_035651115.1 Chthonomonadaceae bacterium | reverse complement strand
CGATAAAGCCTGTCCTCACTGGGAAGGGGGAGCCATTCAATTGGTAGCTTTCCCCTTCTCTTGAACTCGGTAGCGAGTGGGAAGCGAAAGATAAGAGTGCGCTCTCCTCACCCCCTTCCCAGCGCAGCGGTTCAGGGAAGGGGGGCGGGGGGTTAGGTCTACCCCCGCATAAGCAGGACGACCATCGCCAGCGCCGCCAGGAGGGTGAACCAGAGCCAGCCCTGCCGGAGCCGCGCCACGCTGGTCTCTCTGCCCGACCAGGCGTAGACGGAAAAGGCGGTCGCCAGCGCCAGCAGAGGCGCAAGCAGCGCAGGCAGCACGCCCTGCGCGCAGAGCAGGAACGCGCCCGCGAAGCCCGCGAACGTGCAGACCATGCCGACGCATTCGATGCCGCGCGGCGCGACGTGGTAGGCCAGCGCGCGATCCCGCTCCCGCAGCAGCGCGCGAGAGCGCAGGCCCGCGCCCAGATGCAGCGCCACGACGACCGCATAGGCCAGAGGAGGAATAGTGTGCGGCCCCCACAACGCCCCGCACTGAAGCCGCAGCGCCGGATTGATCGTGCCGCTCAGCAGGAGGATGGCCCACCAGTAGCGTTTCAGGCGGAAGGGCGGCACGCAGTAGGCGATCTGCCCCAGCGTCATCAGCGCGAAGAGCAGCGCAAGCGTCAGGGAGAGGCTCGCTGCCAGCAGGCAGAGCGCCGCAGGCAGCGCGAGCAGGCTGGCCTGCATCGCCGCGCTGATGGTGAGGCCGTGTTCATGGACGAGATCGGTGGATTCGTTCAGCGCGTAGAGGGCCGCCCAGAGCGCGGCGGCAAGCACCATCGTCCGCCAGACGGCAGGCGCAGCAAAATGCCCGCCCGCAAGATAGAGGCCAAGCGCCACCAGCAGCGGAGTCTTGGCAAGCACTGTGCGGCGATGGGCAGGCAGGAGTTGCGCCCAGGCGGCAGCGCGCCTGTGGACGATGGCGGGCGGGAAGTCGCTTCTCGCGTCCGGTTCCGCCCGTCTATCCGTGGCATAGGGAGTGGGTTGGCTCGCCATATTACCAGGAAGATACCTCAAGCGGGAGCCATTTGTGAAGCAAAACCGAATCGAAACGCGGATTTCTGTCGGATGGCAGCGGCGAGGCGCTCTTACTGCGGAGAGGAGGCGCGGCGGCGCGGCCACGCGCAGGCAGCTTGGCAAACAGAGGCAACCACACGCAGTCGGCGGTCAGTTGTTGACGGAAGTCGTCTCGCCCTGCCCGTTTCCCGCCGGGGCAGCCAGCTTCTTCAGGCGGCGCTCCCACCGCTTCGCGATCACCCGGCTCACCTCGCGGCCCATCAGGATGATGCGCCCGCTGTGGCCGTGCGTCGGCGTTCCGGTGAGGAAATGATAGATGATTTCGTCATCGGCGACCTCGCGCTGCACGTAGCTGATATTCTCCGAAGCGCGATGTCCCCACCAGCGATAGAAGACGGCATCAATGTCGAACAGAGTGTTCAGCGGCACGATGACCTCGTAGCGAATGACGAGTTCGTTCTCCGTGGAGAGGAACATACCGCGTCCGAGCAGGCCGAACTTGCGGCTGACGCGCGTGATGTCCTTCTCCAGGATAGAGAGGTCTTCGGCCATGCCGTTCTGGTTGTTGGCGCTGTTGAGCCAGCGTTCGCCGAAACGCTCAACGAAGAGAGCTTTGATGTCTTCGAGCATAGTCTGTTTGCCGGGCAAGCTGCCTGTGGAGCGTTCCCGGTATGCCTCCTTCAATGGCGATGTTTTGCCAGTTATGGAACCCAGTCTGCGATAAAAATATTGGTCTCGTGCGGAGCGCGCCCGTTGCGGTTCGACGCCCACACAAAATGCTTCCCATCCGGGCTGAAGTTCGGAAACCCATCGAACTGGTCGCCATAGGTGATGCGCTCCAGCCCGGAGCCGTCCAGCCCGATCTTATAGACCTCGAACTTGCGCCGTTTCGGATCGTCCCGGTTGGAGGCAAAGACGAGCGCCTTGCCATCGGGCGTCCAACTGGGCGCGAAATTGGCGATGTTTAGCGCCCGGTCGTTGGTGATGCGCTTCACTCCGGAGCCGTCCGCGCGCATCACGTAGAGATCGAGCGTGGTCGGGCGGATGAGATGCTCCTTGAGCAGCGCCCTGTAGTCGGCGATCTCTTCCGGAGTCTCCGGGTGGAAAGCCCGGAAGCAGATCCATTTGCCATCGGGCGACCACCAGGGGCCGCCATCGTAGCCGAGCGTGTGCGTCAGTTGACGGGCGTTCCTGCCGTCGCTGTCCATCACCCAGATGTCCAGATCGCCGCCCCGGTCGCTGGTAAAGACGATCTTTTTGCCGTCCGGCGAGACCACCGCTTCGGCATTGTAGCCCGGCGCTTCGCCCAGCTTGAGCGCGCGCGGATAGAGCGGGCGCAGGTCGCTGCCGTCGGGCCGCACGGTGTAGAGGCGATAGGTTGGATAGACCGGCCACACATAGCCGCGCGAATAGTCGGGTTTGGGCGGGCAGTTCGGGTCGGAAGCGTGGGTAGATGCGAAGAGGAGGCGCTTGCCGTCTTTCATCCACCAGCCGCAGGTCGTGCGTCCTGTGCCGGGGCTGACCCGCCGCAGATTCGTGCCGTCACAATCTATGACGTACTGCTGATCGCACTCGTGACCGTCGCGGGTACTCTGGAATGTCAGACGTTTGCCATCGGGGCTAAAATAAGCTTCGGCATTTTGTCCTCCGAACGTTAGCTGACGAACATTTGCCAGATGTCTTTCGCGTGGGTCGTGTACCGCCGCCAACTGCGCGCGCGCCGAAGGGGGTACAAGAACGGCAGCCGTAAGCCCGCCTGCCAACGCGAAGATGAGCGACAGACCGCGCCGGTCGCGGCCTGTAAAGAGACCCGACATGGAGACATCCTTCAAGCAAGATGGACTGTGTTCGTGGGCGAAACCGCGCGGGGGGTTCCGGCGAGAACACACCGATTCGAGGGGGGCGTCAGGACCACCCGACTACAGTAAAGACAACAAGGGCGACGCAGCCTTGCGGATGTGAGATGAATCGCACGGATGGACGACGCTGTCCGGAGAGGAGAAATCGCAGCCCCGATGGTTGTCTGACCAAAAAATCAGGCTGCTTTAGAATATCACAGTTTCGTGATTTACGCAAGGGGTTTGCGAAAAGTTTCACAACCGGTCAGGCAGAGACTTCGACCTTCTCTAAGGACGGGCCGCGCTCGTTGCCTCTATCGGGCGAACCGAGCGCTGTCCGGGGCGCATCCGGGCGCTTCATGCTATACTATGCAGAATGTACGATCTACCGGCGTCCTCTGTTGCCGATTTGCCGATTATCTTGTCACGTGGTAGGAACTATGGAAGCGGAGTGGAAACTGATCGTCGGGTTGGGAAACCCCGGCGCGGAGTATGCGGGGACGCGGCATAACGTCGGCTTCGAGGTCATCGAGGTTCTGGCCCGCCGTCACGGCATCTCCCTGACCACCCGGCGCAGTCTCCTGGCCCGGCGGAATTTCAAGGCCGAATACGGCGAAGGACGGATCGCCGGGCAGCGCGTCATCCTCGCGCGCCCGATGACCTATATGAACCTTTCGGGCGAAGCGGTGTCCGCCCTGGCCCGCTTCTATAAGATCGCGCCGCAGGATGTCCTGGTCATTCTCGACGATGTGGCGCTCCCGCTGGGGCAGCTTCGCCTGCGCTATAAAGGCTCGGCAGGCGGACACAATGGCCTGAACGACATCCTCCATCGTCTGCACACCCAGGAGGTTCCGCGCCTGCGCATCGGGGTCGGCGCCTCGAAGTCCGGCGATATGATCGGCCACGTCCTCTCCCGTTTTCGCAAGGAGGAACTGCCGACGATCCAGGCGGCCTACGAGACGGCGGCAGACGCCGTCGAGTGCGCGCTGGCAGAGGGCTTCGAGATGGCGATGAATCGCTTCAATGTCTCTCCCAAAGCCGCCGACAGATCGGCTTCCGCCCCGGATGGCACGACGCCAAAAGCAGGCGCCGAACCGGGACGCCGACCGGGCGCGAACTTTTCAAAAAACGGGTAATTATGCTATACTGACGTGCCGATAATAGGGAATGCGTGCCTCAGACCGAACGCGCGGCGGCCCTCTCACTCCAACTGTCCACCGGGTCGCCTCATCCCACCAGATGCCGCAGAGCCGATAGACTTTTTTGCGGATGGGAGACGTGTTGCTATGCCCGACCAGGCTCAGGGCCTTCGCGCACTCGCCGATCAAGCCCGACGCGACCAGAGCGGTCATTCCCTGTATCCAGCGTGTGTCCCCACAGACGACCCCGCAGACGCTGTCGGCGCTCATCCCGACGTGAATTCACGCGCGCCCTCCCACGCGCCTCCGGCGTCGCCGAGGGTGGCGCTGGCCGATGCCCGCCTGCATCCCGCGGCGCACGCCGCGCCGCGCGTCCCGACAGAGGCGATCATGCAGACACGGCGTCATGCGCGCGTCCTCGCGGTCACAAGCGGCAAGGGCGGCGTCGGCAAAACCAACTTTTCGACCAATCTGGCGCTGACGCTGGCAAAATCCGGGCAGCGCGTCGTCGTCATAGATGCCGACCTGGGACTAGCCAACCTGCATGTCGTCCTGGGCATCACGCCCCCCTACCACCTGGGCCACGTCATGCGCGGCGAATGCGGCCTGCGCGATATTCTCTATCCGGGGCCGGGCGGCATCCAGATCATCTGCGGCGGGTCGGGCATTACGGAACTGGCGAACTTAGGCGAGGCGATGCGGCAGGCGTTCGTCGCCGGATTACAGGAACTCGATAACCTGGCCGATGTCATCCTGATAGATACCGGCGCGGGCCTCTCGCGCAACGTGCTGGCCTTTCTGTGCGCCGTGCAGGAGGTCATCGTGCTGACGACCCCGGAGCCGACGGCCATCACGGATGCGTATGCCACCATCAAGGTGGTCTCGCAGGAGAACCCGGCGGCCAACCTGATGCTGGTCGTCAATATGGCGCAGTCCCAGGCCGAGGGCGAGGCGGTCTCCAACAAGCTGACCCTGATCGCGCGCCAGTTCTTACGTATCGAACTGGACACGCTGGGCGCGATCCCGCAAGACCCGACCGTTTCGCGCGCGGTGCGCGCCCAGCGGCCTTTCGCCCTGAGCGAGCCACAGTCGGCGGCGGCGCGAGGCATCGCCCACATTGCCGCCCAGCTCGGCTACCGGGAGCAGAAGGCCGCGCAGTCCGGCGGCGTCACCGGTTTCCTGAACCAGATGCAGCGTTTCTTCGGGTTTCGCGAGAGCGCCCGTCTGCGCGGACACCTCTGACAGTCCCGGCGCCTGCAACGCTCCCCACCTCCTGTTCGTGGGGGCCGGGGGTAGGTCTGGGAGCAACGGGTAGAGAACATACCCGGCAGTGAAAAGATCGGTTTGGTTGGAAGGTGTGAAGGAGAGCGCGGATTTGATGGCAACCGAGAGATTGAAGATCCTGTTGGTGGCCGCCGAGGTGGCTCCGTTTGCCAAAGTGGGCGGACTGGCCGATGTCGCCGGGGCGCTGCCGAAAGCGTTGAAAGCGCTGGGCCATGACGTTCGCATCGTCATGCCCTGCTATAAGATGATCGAAACCAACCCGGACTATGGCGTGGAGGCCGTGTTGCCCCCTTTTCCGGTCCCCATCGGCGCAGGCAGCGACGAACAGGCTTATGTCAAACGCACACGCCTCTGGACACATAGCGGCACGGGGCGGACAAAGGGCGGCAGCAATCTGGAGATTCCCGTCTATCTGCTCGGCAATATCCCCTCCAGGCGTGAGGGCGAGGCGCATCCCGGCTTCTTTCAGCAGACGACGAGCAGCAAAAAGGTCTACTCGCTCCAGGCATCGCCCTATAGCTTCTTCTGCCGCGCCGTGCTGGAGATGCTGCCGCGACTGTCCCCGGAGTGGATCCCGGACGTGCTGCATTGCAACGACTGGCATACCGGGCTGATTCCGGCCTATCAGCGCACGCTCTATCCGTATGAACCGACGGTCAGCACGCCGGCGGCGCTCTTTACCATTCATAACCTGGCCTATCACGGCACGTTCCCGCGCGACCAGTGGCATCTCACCGGACTGCCGGACAGCCTGTACGATGTGCGCTACCTGGAGTTTTACGGCGGCTGGAGCTTCATGAAGAGCGGCCTCGTCTTCTCCGACCGCGTCAACACCGTCAGCGAACACTACGCGCAGGAGATTCAGACGTTCGCCTATGGCGGCGCGCTGGCGGGGCTGCTGGCAGCACTGCACGCGGAGGGCAAGCTGTCCGGCATCATCAACGGCATAGATTATGAGGTGTTCGACCCGGAGACCGACCCGTACCTCTCCTGCCACTATAGCGCCGACGATCCTGCGGGCAAAGCGCAGTGCAAAGCCGCGCTGCAAGCGGAGTTGGGCCTGCCCGCCGCGCGCGATACCGCCGTTATCGGCATGGTCACGCGCCTGGCCGAGCAGAAAGGTCTCGACTTGCTGCGCTCTGTCGCCGACGATATACTGGCGCTGCCGGTGCAGTTCGTCCTGCTCGGCGTGGGCGATCCGTTCTACGAGAAGTATTTCAAGCGGCTCCAGACACGGTATCCGCGCCAGGTTCACGCGCGCATTGATTTCGACCCGGCCCTGGCGCAGCGCATCTATGCGGGCAGCGACCTGTTCCTGATGCCGTCGCGTTTCGAGCCGTGCGGCCTGGGCCAACTGATCGCGATGCGCTACGGCACGATTCCCATCGTGCGCGCGACCGGCGGCCTGGCAGACACGGTACACGATTTCGACCCGGTCAAAAGCCCGGAGGGGAACGGCTTTGTCTTTGCCGAGTTCGCCGGTTCGGCGCTGAAGGACGCCGTCCGCCGGGGCGTCGCCGCTTTCGAGGCGGGAACGCACTGGGAGACGCTGGTGCGCCGCGCCCTGCGCTACGACTCGTCGTGGACACGCTCGGCGGAAAAGTACGTCGCGCTCTATCGGGAAGCCATTGCCGCGCGGAGCCTGCGGATGCCCGGCCTTCGATAGCCAGTCGGCCGCATTCCTCTGACAAAAATTGGCGTGTTTTAGGGTATCATTGCCGTGAGAAGTATCGCGCCCCAACTGCATATCGTTCTCGGCTCTATCTCCGCGATGCTGGTGGCTTTCCTGGCGCTGATCAACGGTACCTCTCCGACCACCTGCGTGATGAAAGCGACGGCAGCCTTCCTGGTCTTTGCCGGTTTCGGCTTGATTCTGCGGTTCGCTCTGGCCGACGCCCTGACCGAAGAGAACGGAGCGGGAACCGGCGCGGGACGGAACGGCGGAGCGCACTCCGCGCATAATCTGGACATGATCGTACCCGGAACCTCCGTCGCCGAACTGCTGGCCTCACAGCCTCGCCAGGAGCCGGGAGAAGATACTTCGCCGGATAGGTTCGATTCGGATTCCGAAGACTAGCAGGCCGCCTGACGCGCGCTAAAGATACTCGGACGGGTACACAACGTACCCGTCTCGGCGGCGGCGTAGCCGCCGAGCGTCCTCGCGGACGCCTCCGTTTGGTAGGGTCAGTCCCTCCGTATGTGGGCGGATGCGATACGAAGGGACAAGCCTGCGATAAAGATTCCGTCCGGCAGGACGATGGGCCGCAGGCCACCCAGACGGGTACGTTTAGTACCCGGCAGCGCGGATAGTAAGGATATAAGGGAGAGCAAAGGAGATGACGACCTGGGAACTGCAGGAGACCTGGCGGAGATACAAGCAGTACAACGACCGCCTGGCGCGCGATCGGCTGATCCAGCATTTTGCCTATCTGGTCAAAATCACCGCCGGGCGCGTCATCAGCAACCTGCCTCCCAGCCTGGAACGCGATGACCTGGTCAGCGCAGGAGTCGTCGGCCTCATCAAAGCGGTAGATCAGTTCGACACCACGCGGCAGGTCAAGTTCGAGACCTATGCTATCGCGCTGATTCGCGGCGCGATCCTGGAGATGCTGCGCGAAGACGACTGGGTTCCGCGCTCCGTGCGCGAGCGGGTGAAGTCGCTGGAACGCACCTATATTGACCTGGAGGTGGAGAAGGGCCGCCCGGCTACGGAGAGCGAGGTCGCCGAGGCGCTCCACCTGGAGCCGGAAGAGTTCTCCAAACTGCTCCTGGATACCGGGCGCACGACCGTCCTCTCCCTGGAAGATATTCTGGTCGGCAGCGAAGGCAGCGAAAAGCTGCACCTCTCCGATGTCATTCAGGACGACAGCGCCCCGCCTTCTCTGGAAGCCGAGATGCACGAGCGCAAGCGGATGCTGGCTCGCTCGATTGACCGGCTGCCGGAACGCGAGCGGCTCGTCGTGGCGCTCTACTACTATGAAGGCATGACATTCAAAGAGATCGGCAAGATACTCAGTATCTCCGAATCCCGCGTCTATCAACTGCATACGCAGGCGGTTCTGCGCCTGCGCGGCTACCTGCAACGGGATACCGAACTGTTTCGGTAAGCGATCCCGCTGCCTTGCGTGACCTGCGGAGGGAACCGGGAAGGAGCGGTTCCAGGAACGGAGGTCACAGAGGAGTGCAGCGCCATGTCCGACCTACGGACGATTGTCGAGAGGATAAGCGGCCCGGACGCGATCCGGCGCGTCGAGCGCGACGAAAGCGCACAGAACTTCGGACAGCGTCACCGAGACAGGAATTCCGGCGGCAAGCGTCCTCCGCAGCAGGAAGCGGAAGACGAGTCTCCGCAGGACGTCGTCGAAGTGAGCGCCGACTATCATCCGGCGCACCTGCCCCCTCCTCTCGTTCCGCCTGCGTCCCCTTCCCTGCTGCCGGCGCGACGGGCCAGAGCCTCGAACGCCAAAGGCGCAGACGCCGCGCCGTCCCCGGCCCCCACAGAACGACATATTGACATTCAGGTGTGATCGCTGGCGGCGCTGTGCGTTTTTACGCGCATTCTCCGTATTAAGTAAAGGGCGCAACCTAATAAGGATGAGGGAGGAAGGCGGAAGGAGGAATCAGGCACTTCTTCCTCCTTCCGCCTTCCTCCTTTTCGGGCCGAAGCGTCTCGAAAGGCTTGTTTAGATGGCAACGGAGTGGCAAGTCGTCGTTCTGGTCTTGCAGATACTGCTGCTGGCCGTCGGCTACTTTCTGTTTCAGCAGGCGCGCGCCGAACTGAACGCCCGCGCGGCGGAGACGCCGGTACTGGGCGAGGTCAAGGCGTTGCAGCGCAGCGTCAAGCAGTTGCTGGCCGAGATCGAGGAGACGGCAGACCGGACTTCAGAGCGGCTGGAGCGGCGGTGCGCCGAGGCGCAGGAGCTTCTGAACGCCCTGGATCATCGGATCGCAGCCGCGCAGGAAGCGCAGCATTCCCTGCCCACGCCTTCCCCGGAGCGGATACAGGCGGCAGCGCCGCCGCGCCGCCGCGAGAAGGTGGCGAAAGTCCCGCCTGCGACCGAAGCGCCGACAATCGCGCAGGGAATTGCGGTGGCGGCGGAAAACTATACCGGAGCGCAAGAGACGCAAGAGCCGAGCCGCGACCAGACCGCCCGCGAGGCGCGTCGTCAGGCCGTCTATGCGCTGGCGGATGCCGGCGAGTCGCCTGCCGACATCGCGCGCGCCACGGGCCTCTCGGAGGGAGAAGTCGAAACGCTGCTCAGCCTGCGGTTCCAGCGCGCCTAGCCTTGCATATCTCTGTTCGCCTGCCGTCCGGCGGCGCTGCCTCGTCATGGAGGGTCGTGTCTGGTCTCTTCGTAGATACGTCGTTGCGTGCGCTGCTTGCGGAAGTCGGTCACTGAGAACGGTTATTTTGCTGTTTGTAGAAGGAGAGACCAACACCTTGAATCCTCATTTCCGTCCCCAGGCAAAGGCATTGCGGGCCTTCCTGAGCCTCGCCTGCGCGTTCGTCGTTCTGGCCGGCTGCCAGAGCGGACATAAAGTCGTGGCCCGCGTGAACAATCAGGCGATCAACGAAAACGAGTTCTTCACGCGCACCGTCGAGGAGCATACCAATCCCTATCCCTCTCTTGAGATCGGCGGCGCGGTGCTAATCAATCTGATCCGCGAGCAGTTGATTCATCAACTTGCCGCCCGCAAGAACGCGGTTCCCTCCGAGGAAGATGTCCAGGCGCTCATCGCCTTTCAGAAACGGATCAACCCGGAGATCGTCAACCAGATCAATTCGGGGGCCGTCTCGGAACAGAGTCTGGAGCGCGAAGTCCGGCTGAGCATGGAGCAGATGGGCATCGGCACGGAGGGCGCAAAAGCGGACGAAAACGATATCAAGGCCAAATACGAAGAGTTGACCAAAGCCGCGCCCGGGCAGAAGCCGCGCCTGGTCTTCCCCGAACTCTGGACGATCCGCGTGCTGCCCTTCAGAGACCCCATCCAGGCCCAGCGCGGCCTGGAGTTGCTGCGCGCCAAAAAGTCGTTCCCTGCCGTCATGCAGGAAGTGATGAACGTCCCTGCGCCGCTGGCGCAGGAAGCGGGCAAAGAGACGGTCGTGGCGGTCCCGCAGGTGCAGCAAAGTACGCCGGCGCTCTACACGGCGCTGAAATCCCTGGAGCCGGGCCAGTTCGTCGCGCAGCCGGTCTCCCTCACGATGACCAACCCGCAGACGCAGATGCCACAGACCAGCTACCTGGTCGCGCAGATGGTCAAGAAAGAGAAGGAGGCCATCCCCACCCTGCAGCAGGCGCGGCCCGTGATCCAGCAGATCGTCATCACGGAACGACGGCGGGAGTGGCAGCAGCACGGCGACCAGGAACTTGCCGCGTTCACGGCCTCTTCCGCGCCCTATATTCAGATCAACATCGAGCGGTACAAGCCGCTCCTGACCCGCTATATTCTGCCCCAGGCGGCGATCCATTCCGCCGCTGCTGCTGGCAGCCCGGTCATCGCGCCGCCGCCGGGAGCAAGCGCGACTCCCCCGGCTTCCGGGCCGGGCGGCAGCGCGGCCCCTGCGCCGCAAACCCCGATCCCGGCCCCTGGCGGAGTGAGCAAGCCCTAGCGTCCTTCCTCCGGCCTCTCCCTCTCGGCGCTGTGTAAGGCAGGGAGGGAGCGGTCTCCACTCTTTTCCGGCATCGCCGCGTTTTGCAGCAAGAAGAGGTCGCGTGTGATCACCCTGATCGGCCTGGGGGCCGGCGATTTCGATACCCTTTCCATCGGCGCGCATCGCGCTCTGCGCGCGGCGTCCACTGCCGCCGCGCAGGGCAAGGGCGTGCTGTTCCTGCGCACGGGACGCCATCCCGTCGTGGAGACGCTGCGGGAAGAGGGGCTGCGCTTCGAGACGTTCGATGCGCTCTACGAGACGGCCCCGGACTTCACGGCGGTCTATACCGGCATCGCAGCGCGCGTGC
>DASRGL010000034.1:0-10313 GCA_035651115.1 Chthonomonadaceae bacterium | reverse complement strand
GCGTGGTATCCAGGCTGATCAGGATGATGTTCACACTCGGTGTCCTCCTCGGCGGGATGTGCGGTTCCCGGACAATAGGGTTTCGGCTATTTTCGCTGCCGCAGGGGACTAATCCTACTCAGATCACAGCTGGAAGAGTTCATCCCTCGTGTATCCGGTTCCATAAGGCTATTGAGAACGCGCCGCGCGCCTGGTTCGTACTAAAAGAACCTGACGAAGTCACCGGTTAACTCACGAAGGAAGGAGAGCAGAAAGATGGCAGCCAGGCGCAAACTGGGCAATTCTGGATTGGAGATCGCTCCGCTGGCATTCGGAGGCAATGTCTTTGGGTGGACGGTGGACGAGCCGACCTCGTTCCAACTCCTGGATGCCTTCGTGGATGCGGGTTTCGACTTCATTGATACGGCGGACGTCTACTCGACATGGAAGCCCGGCAATCAGGGCGGGGAATCCGAAACCATCCTCGGCAACTGGATGAAAACGCGGGGCAACCGCGCGAAAGTCCTGATCGCCACCAAAGTCGGCGCGGAACTTGCGCCCGACAGAAAGGGGCTGTCGAAAGCCTACATCCTGCGCGCCGCCGAGGACTCGCTGCGGCGGCTCCAGACCGATTACATTGATCTCTATCAGTCGCACCGGGACGATTCCGAAACGCCGATAGAAGAGACCCTCGAAGCCTACGCTCAGCTTATCCGGCAGGGCAAAGTCCGCGCCATCGGCGCGTCCAATTTCACCGCCGCGCGGCTGATCGAGGCGCGAAAGATCGGCAAGGAGAAAGGACTTCCGACCTACGAGAGCCTTCAGCCGCTCTACAATCTCTACGACCGCGCCGACTACGAGCAGAACCTGGAGCCAGTCGTGACCGCGCAGGGAATCGGCGTGATTCCCTACTACGCCCTTGCCAGCGGCTTCCTGACCGGCAAGTACCGCTCTGAAGCAGACCTATCGAAGAGCAGCCGGGGGGCGGGCGTGAAGAAGTATCTCAACGAGCGCGGTTTCCGCATTCTCGACGCCCTCGACCAGGTGGCGCAGCAGTACCATTCCACTCCAGCGCGCGTCGCCCTCGCCTGGCTCATCGCCCGTCCGAGCATCACCGCTCCCATCGCCAGCGCCACCAGCCTGGCCCAGCTCCACGATCTGATGGAAGCAACACGCCTGGAACTCTCCCCAGAGGCTATCGAGACGCTGAACCGGGCGAGCGCCTGAGTTCCTGGCTCGACCGAGCAGGCAGCACCTGTGTCTGTGATCGTATCGTGTTCGTACCGAAGGGACACTCCTTCGGCACTGGAGGTTACTATGTCCCTTCGACCGGTTCAACGGCTCATCAAATCCAAGCCCACTCTGGAAGGCGCGGGCGTCCATCTGCGCCGTGCTTTCGGCTTCGGGAATACCTCCGACTTCGACCCGTTCCTGCTCCTCGACGACTTTCGCAACGACATTCCCGAAGACTACCTGGCCGGCTTTCCCTGGCATCCTCATCGCGGCATCGAGACTATCACCTACGTCCTCGCCGGAACCGTCGAGCATGGCGACAGCATGGGCAATCACGGCTCCATCGCTGCCGGAGATGTCCAGTGGATGACGGCAGGCAGAGGCATCATCCATCAGGAGATGCCGAAGGGCGATGAAATCGGTCGGATGCACGGCTTCCAGTTGTGGGCCAACCTCCCGGCCTCACTCAAGATGACCGCGCCCCGCTACCAGGAGGTGCAGGCGCGCGACATCCCGGCGGTCACGGACGACGACGGCACGCACGTTCGCGTCGTCTGCGGCAGCTTCTGGGGAACGACCGGCCCGGTGGATGGGATCGCCGCCGACCCGATCTATCTGGATGTTTCCGTCCCGCCCGGCAAGCGCAAGACCCTCCCGGTCGAGACGACACGCCACGCCTTCGCCTACGTGTTCGCGGGGTCGGGCAAATTCTGCAACGCCTCCGGTCCTCTTTCCGTGCCAACCGAAGGGGTGGGTTGGGCGGACACCGCGCCGCCCTCCGAGGCAGACAATCGCTCGCTCGTCCTCTTCGACCGGGGTGACGAGGTCTCCGTGCAGGCCGGGGAGGAGGGCATCCAGTTCCTGCTGGTGTCGGGAAAGCCTCTGCATGAGCCGGTCGCCTGGTACGGCCCGATCGTGATGAACACCCAGGAAGAGCTTCAACAGGCGTTCGCGGAACTGCGGGAGGGAACGTTTCTGAAGACAGAAGGTTAACCCGCCTTCGCCCCGACTGCATCGCGGATAAACGCCTCGATGTCGGCTGCCGGGCGCGCTCCTGCCGTCCGCGCCACCTCCTGCCCTTTCCAGAAGACGGCCATCGTCGGGATCGAGCGGACATTGTGACGCTGCGCCAGCGCCGCCAGCGCCTCCGTGTTCACCTTCGCCACCACATACCGCCCCGCGTTCGCCGCCGCGACCTTCGCCAGTTCCGGGGCGACCATCCGGCATGGCCCGCACCAGGACGCCCAGTAGTCCACCACGACGGGCAGCGCCGACGCGCTCGTAAGCGGCTGAAAATGCGCTTCCTGCCCGACATCTATCGGTTCGGAGGGCGGCGGGAGCGGCGTCTTGCACCGTCCGCACTGCCCCGTCTCGCGCAGGCGCTCGTAAGGCGTCCGATTCTTCTGTCCACAGGCAGGACAGGGCAAAATAACGCCTTTGTCATCCAATGTCACCTTGCTCATCTTTTCTCTCCTGATCGGGAATGCGGCCCCGTCCGTTCTCCGTATCACTCCTAACAGTCTATACGTTTGCCGCTGCGTCCGCGTGCGCAAATCGCGCCGCCGGGCCTCTCCCGACGCATCAGAGCAAGGACGAGGAGCCTGCCGCTGCCCGGTCGCGGCGGAACAAATCGTCTTCCCCGTCCGTCTTCTTCCTACGTTCCTCGAACGCAGGGCGAACGAGGATTTATCCGATCTGGCAGCCACGTGAAAGGAGGCACATAAACATGGCGCAACAGTTCCAGGCCGCGCCCATTCAGGCGCGCACCAAAGGCGAACTCAAACAGCTGCGACGGAACGGCTATATTCCCGTCTCTATTCAGCATCGGGGCCAGGAGACGCTCCATCTTCAGGAGGAAGCCCGTCCATTGGAAGAGTATATCCGGCAGCACGGCACGTCCAATCTACTCGAACTGGTTATCGCGCCGGAGAACCGGCGGCAGACAGTCATGGTACACGACGTGCAGCGCCATCCGATCACCCAGCGCCTGATGCAGGTCACGTTCCAGCGGGTCGAGCGCAACGAGCCGATCAAGGCGCGCGTGCCGGTCGTGTTGCACGGAGAGCCGGAGGCGGTGCGTCTGCATACCGCCGTTGTGCAGGCCCAGGCGACCGAGATCGAGATCCGCTGCCTGCCGCGCGACCTGCCCGACCATATCACGGTGGACATCTCCCACCTCGGCTTCAACGACCTGCTGCGCGTCGGCGATCTGCCGAAGAACGATCATTACGAGATACTGACCTCGCCGGATACTGTGCTGGTCTCGCTGGTCAGCCTGGCGGCGAAGGTAGCGGAGGAAGAGGAGATCGAGGCCGCCGCGCCCGCGACGGAGGCGGCTGCCGAAACTGCCGGAGAGGGGGCAGGCTGACGCTCTGCGCGGGTGTCGCTTAGCCCTTACATCTACCGGAATTTGGCTCCTCGCTGTGACCGCAAAGCGCGTGCATGGAACAATGCTTTCGGCGCTATCGGGCGGCCACTGGCGCGATCCGATGGCCCGCCAGCACGCGACCTGCACAGACAGCGAGGAGAACTTTTTATGGATAGCTTTGACCCGACGGCCCTCGGCTCCCCGAAGGAGTTGACGCTGAGCGGCCTCCTTATCTACGCCGCCTCTCAGAACGCTTCGGACATCTTCTTGAAGGCAGGATCGCCGCCCGGCCTGCGCATTCTGGGGCGTATCGTCACGCTGCCCATGCCCGCGCTCGATGCCGACGATACGCTTCGCCTCGCCTCGGAGCGCATGACGCCCGCGCAGCGCCAGCAGTTCAACCAGACGCACGAGATGAATCTCTCCTTCACCATTCCCGATGTCGTGCGCATACGCCAGAACGTCTATCAGGAACGCGGCGCGGTCGCCACGACCTGCCGCCTCATCTCGCTGCGCGTGCGCACGCTGGACGAGATCGGCGTCCACTCGCAGGCGATCCGTAATCTGACCGCCTCCAGTCACGGCCTCGTCCTGGTGACCGGCCCGACCGGTTCGGGCAAGACGACGACGCTGGCCGGGATGATCGAGCATATCAACCTGAACCGCCCGGTCAACATCATCACGATGGAAGACCCCATCGAGTATGTCTACACGGACAAGCAGGCGCTTATCAGCCAGCGCGAGATCGGCACGGACACGCTCAGCTTTGCGGAGGCGCTCCGGCAAGTCCTGCGCCAGACGCCCGATGTCATTCTCATCGGAGAGATGCGCGACATGGAGACCCTGAACGTGGCGCTTCAGGCGGCGGAGACCGGACATCTGGTGTTCGGAACGCTCCACACCTCCAGCGCCGCCGAGACTCTGGATCGCATCTCGAATATGTACGCCCCGCACGAGCGCGCCATGCTCTGGCTGCGCCTGTCCGTCAGCCTGCGCGGAGTCATTTCGCAAAAGCTGGTCAAGCGGGCCGATGACACCGGGCGCGTTGTGGCGCAGGAGATCATGGTCGTCACGCCGACGATCTCCAAGCTGCTGGAAGAGGGCAAATCCGAAGACCTGTACGCCATGATCCGGCAGGACGGGCAGGAGAACTATTGGGGAATGCAGACGATGAACCAGTGCCTGGAACGCTATGCCTGCGAGGGGATCATCTCGGAGGAGGACGCGATGGCGAAGGCGGGAAACGTGGCGGAACTGAAGCAGATGCTGCGCCGCAGCCTGCCCGAAGCCAAGCTGCGCATGGCGGCATAGGCTGTAAACTACACGGCGCAGAAGACTTCGACCTTCTGCGCGGCGACCGTCTTTTTGTTCCGAACGCGCCTCTGTTGGAGTTTGTCCGACAGGGGCGCGTTTTCTCATGTCGCCCTCTTGCTTTCCACGCGCGAATCCTGCTAAAATAGTCTTGTGAAAAGATGAACAATCTCCCTCTGATGACGAACTAGCACTCTTCCCACCGAGAATTCGCCGGTTCCGGGCGCGGCGCGTCCGCTCCGCAGTCGGCGATAAAGGAGCGTAAACCGCAAAATGGCTACCGGAAGCATCGTTCAGGTGCAGGGGCCGGTCGTGGACGTCAGCTTCCAGGCCGGTCAACTGCCTCCCATCAACAACGCCGTTACCATCCAGGACCCGACCCGCGACATTGACCTGACCGTTGAGGTCGCGCAGCACCTCGGCAACGATGTCGTGCGCTGCATCGCCATGTCCAGCACCGACGGCCTCGTGCGCGGAATGCCCGCCGAAGATACGGGCCAGCCTATCGCCGTCCCGGTCGGGCGCGAAACGCTGGGCCGCGTCTTTAACCTGCTGGGCCGACCTGTGGATGAGAAAGGCCCGGTCGCAGCCAAAGAGTTCTGGCCGATCCATCGCCCCGCCCCCAGCTTCGCCGAGCAGAGCGCCGCGCAGGAGGTTCTGGAGACCGGCCTCAAGGTCATTGACCTGCTCACTCCGTTCCTCAAAGGCGGCAAGATCGGGCTGTTCGGCGGCGCGGGACTGGGCAAGACGGTGCTGATCCAGGAACTCATCACCAATATCGCGACCGAACATGGCGGCTTCTCGGTCTTTGCGGGCGTGGGCGAGCGCACCCGCGAGGGCAACGACCTCTGGCTGGAGATGACCGAGTCCGGCGTTATCTCCAAGACCGCGATGGTATTCGGCCAGATGAACGAGCCGCCGGGCGCGCGCCTGCGCGTGGCCCTCTCCGCCCTGACCATCGCCGAATACTTCCGCGATATGGAAGGGCAGGACGTGCTGCTGTTCGTGGATAACATCTTCCGGTTCGTGCAGGCCGGTTCCGAGGTGTCCGCGCTGCTGGGCCGCATCCCCAGCGCCGTCGGCTACCAGCCCACGCTCGGCACGGAGATGGGCCAGCTTCAGGAGCGCATCACCTCCACGAAGAAGGGTTCGGTTACGTCCGTGCAGGCCATCTATGTCCCCGCCGACGACCCGACCGACCCGGCCCCGGCGACGACCTTCGCCCACCTGGACGCCTACATCTATCTGGAGCGGCGCGTCGCGGAGAAGGCCATCTATCCCGCCGTAGACCCGCTGGCCTCGACCTCGCGCATCCTCCAGCCCAACATCGTCGGGGCGGAACACTACGAGGTAGCCCGCGCGGTGCAGCAGATTCTGCAGCGGTACAAAGAGTTGCAGGACATCATCGCGATTCTCGGCATTGACGAGCTTTCCGACGATGACAAACTCGTGGTCTCCCGCGCCCGCCGCATCGAGCGGTTCCTGTCGCAGCCGTTCCGCGTGGCCGAGCAGTTTACCGGGCAGCCCGGCAAGTACGTCCCGGTCAAGGACACGATCCGCTCCTTCAAGGAAGTGGTCGAGGGCAAGCATGACGACCTGCCGGAGCAGGCGTTCTACATGGTCGGCGACATTGACGAGGCGGTCGAGAAAGCGAAGACCCTCAGCGCGTAAAGAGCGAGAATCCACAGATTTCACAGATTAACGCGATTAAAAACGAAGGAACCCAATCGTTTTTGTCTCTAATCTGTGGAAATCTGTGTAATCAGTGGATACTTCTGGAGAATCGTATGGCAACGTTTCCGCTCGAACTGGTAACGCCGGAGCGCCTGCTGTTTTCGGAGCAGGTTCAGGCGGTGCGCGCGCCGGGAGTCGAAGGCTCGTTCGGGGTGCTGGCCGGTCATGCGCCACTGCTGACGGAACTGACGACCGGGCTGATCAAGGTGACGCTGACGGATGGCCGGGAAGCCTATATCGCGACAAGTGGCGGCTTCATGCAGGTCAGCCGGGAGAAGGTCATCATCCTGGCCGATTCCGCCGAACTTTCCGAGGAGATAGACGTGGAACGCGCCCGCGCCGCCGCCGACCGCGCCCGGCAACTGCTGGAAGTCCCCGGCAGCGGCATCAATGCGGAAGAGGTCCGACAGGCGTTGGAGCGCGCCCGCAACCGCATCCGCATCGCCCAGATGCGCCAGTGATTTCGCTCTGCTCTGCTGTTCAGCGTCCCTGTCCTTGCGGCTTATGTAAGGACAGGGACGTTTTGTTATCTGGCTGCCTCCTCACACAACCTGCATGTTTTACCGGCTGTAACCTTCCTTCGGCTAACCCAATAATAAGGTGGTACGGAAAGCCCGGCCCCTGATGATAATTCGGTGCGGCACGATTTATGCAAAGCGAGCATTAATGCGCATACACACTCCGAGAATCTGTGTCCAGGAGGGCATGGCGCGCCTTTCGGCGCGCATCGAGATGCAGACTCCGCCGGAGGGTCTGCCCGATACGCTCTGGTTCGAGTTCCCGGAGAGCTATCGGGCATGGCTCTCGCCGCGCGCGGACGCCTTTGTCGTCTCCCTGCTGCTTACGGCCATGGAGCGTGGGGAGGATATCGAAGCCTGCGCTCCCCTGTCCCCGCATCTGCGGCGCGGCATCGAGGAGTATCAGCGCCTCTTCCATATATGGCGCTCTTACTTGCGCCTCGTGAGCATCCGCAGTGAGGATGACGATTCCGTTCAAGAAGCGACTCCTTGCGCGGTCGGCTGCGCCTTTTCCGGCGGGGCCGACTCGTTCTTTACGCTCTACTCTCATCTCCCTGCCAGAGAACCTCTGCCGGACTACCGCATCACGCACGCCCTGTTCCTGCACGGTTTCGATGTTCCGTTAGAAGATGAGGCGACCTATGCGCAGGCAGCAGGCGCGTATCAGGGCATGATGGAGACGCTGAACATCGCCTTCGTCCCGGTTCGCACCAACTCCCGCGATTTCGTCCGGCATCTGGACTGGCAGATGGCGCATGGCGTCGTCCTGTTGGGCGCGGCGCTGGCTCTGGAACCGATGTTCTCGCGTTTCTATATCCCCAGCAGCCAGTATTATGGGGAGACAGCCCCGTGGGGATCGGACTATCGCACCGATCCTCTGCTGTCTACGCAGACGATGCAGTTCGTCAACGACGGGGCGAGTTACACCCGCGTGGAGAAGATCAATGCCTTTGCCCACTGGCCGGAAGCCTATGCTCGTCTGCGCGTCTGCTGGGAGAAGCTGGATGGCCTGAACAACTGCTGCGTATGCAGCAAATGTGTCCGCACGATGGCCGCGCTGGAAGTCTGTGGCGCGCTGCCACACTACACGACCTTCCCCTTGCCCTTCACCCGAAGGCAAGTGCGCAACTGCCACCTCGAAGACTACGAATTCGATCAGATTGACCGGGCCATCGAACACGCCGCCGCCGCAGGCCGCAGCGACGTCGTCGCCGATCTGCGCTACGCGCTGCGCCGCGCTCGACTGCGCACTTTCCTCGGTCGCAACAAGAGAAGAGTCCGCTCATGGTTCGTCCGGTCTTAGTCCTGGGAGCGCACCCCCGCACGGTCGTGACGATAGCGCGGTCACTGCATCGGCGGCGCATCCCGGTCCTTGTCGCCTCGTTTGTCTCCTGGCAGCCCTGTTTTCCCAGTCGGGCCATCGCGCGGTTTGTCCAGCTTCCCGACTATCGGGAAGCGCCGCAGGCGTTCTGGGAAGCCCTGTGCCGCTTGATTGCCACGCACCAGCCCGACCTTCTCCTGCCCTCTTCCGATGAGGCGCTCCGTGCGATAGCCCCGCACGACTCCGCTTTGCGGAAGCAACTCTATCTCGCCTGTCCACCGCCAGAGATAGTCTGCCGTGTCCTCTCCAAAGCGGAGACCATGGAAGCCGCGATGCGCTGCGGCGTCGCGGTTCCGGTCACCTATGAGGCCAATGATCTGGCGGCGCTGGAAGGCTTGCGGGACCGCCTCTCCTTTCCGCTGCTCGCGAAGGCGCGGGATAAAGAGATTCTTTCCATCGCCTATCTCCCGCCACGCTATTTTTGTACCTACGAGGCGCTGCAAGCAGCGTTTCAGGCCGACCCGCAGTTCGGCAGTCGCATTGTCTTGCAGGAGTACTGCGCGGGCGACGACGTGGGAATAGGCGTGTTGATGCACCGGGGAGAAGCGCTGACCCTGTTTCAATACCGCGCGCTCAAAACGATGCCACACGCGGGTGGCGTGAGTGTTTTGACCTTTTCCGAGCCGGTGAATCCTGAACTGGCGGAGAACGCTATCCGTCTGCTGCGGGAACTGGAGTGGGAAGGCGTCGCCCAGGTAGATTTTCGACACGATCCAATCAGCGGCAAAGCGGCGCTGCTGGAGATCAACGGGAGGTTCTGGGGGTCGCTGGCAGCGGCGACACAGGCGGGTGTGGACTTTCCTTACTATGTGTGGCAGTTGGCGCATGGGGAGACGCCCTCCGTTCCCGCAGGTTATCCCTCCGGCCTGCTGGCGCGCTGGGCTGTCGGAGATTTTATGCGGCTGCTGCATCTCTACGGTTCGGAACGCAACGGCCTGCCGCGTCCCTCACGGCTACAAGCCACCGCGCAGTTTTGTTGGGATTTTCGGCCCGGAGTGCGGGAGATGTCCTGGGCCTGGAACGATCCGATACCGACACTTATGGAGGCAGGCAAGGTTCTCAGGAAGGAAGCCGGTTCGCGCCTTCGCGCGCTGGGCCGTGCCGGAAAGCGCTGGCAGCGTCCTCAGCCACCCGCCTTTGACGCTCCTACGGAACAGCCAGAGAAAAGACCGCTTTGAAAGCAGGCAGGGAAATGCAAGAGATACTCAGGAAAGCAAGAAAGCTGCTGCGCTACGAAGGGCGCAATGCGGCGCTCTGGAAACTCATCTATCGGGCGGAGGTTCCTCTGCTCCATGCCGCGCGTCTGCATCGAGCCACGCTCTCCCGCTACAATAAGGTCGTGGTCGTGGTCGGCACGTATGGCGAAACGACCACGACGCGCGCCGTGCGCGCCGCGCTGGGCCTGCCGGAGGATTGTGGGCGCAGCTCAACGCGAACGGTCTGGATCTGGTCGGCTGGGCGCTGTTGCGCCAGTCGCCGCTGTGCCGTCGTGCCGTTGTGGAGGTAGGCATCGCCAGTCCGGGCCGGATGTGCCGCTACGTGACCGCGCTGCGCCCGAACATGACGGTCGTTACCTGCATCGGCAATGAACACATTCAAGCCTATGAGAATAGTGAGCATCTGCGCTCCGAAAAGGCCGAAGCCGTGCGCTGTCTGCCCTCGAATGGCACGGCCATTTTGAATGGGGACGATCCTAATATCAACTCCGGTGGAACAGTTCCCGTTTGAGATTCTTCGCTGCGCTCAGAATGACAAGACTGGAATAGTGACTCATTCACCGGAGTTGATA
>DASRGL010000033.1:0-4334 GCA_035651115.1 Chthonomonadaceae bacterium | reverse complement strand
GATGGCCTGCTTGACGGTCATTCCGGCGGTAAAGGAAATCGGATCGCTGCGCTTCACTTCTCCGAAGAGCATCACGGGGTCTACAGGTTTCAGAGCGGTCTGGCTCTCCGGCACGCGGGCGGTGGGCGTTGTCGCCGGTTTCTTTTTCGCGGCGGTCGCCGCCGGTAAGCGCCTGGTCGCGCCATGCCTGGGATGACCGTGTCGCTGCGCCTGGGCCGCCACTCCGCCGCACAGAGCGGTGCAGGCGAAACCGCAGATCGCCAGAGTCTGTAGGGTCTTCATCTGTCTCTCTCCTTCCGAACGGGAGTCCCGCGCCTCGGTGTGTGGTGATGGCCTCATTATAGGGCCGGGGCGCGGCCTATTCCGTGACCGACCTCACCCGGCAATGTGATCTGCATCACCGTAGGAGAATCGGGCCAGCGTGTCGAAACGCCAGGCAGACGGGCGAGGAGCGCAGAGCAGATGATGACGACCGAACGATCAAGCCTGACGCTGCTGCGGCAGATACCGATCTTCCAGGGGCTGGATGCGGCCGGGCTTCAGTTGATCCTCCAGCACAGCCGACGCCGCAAGTACCCGGCCAATGAGGCCCTGTTTCACGAGGGCGATCCGGGCTACACGCTGTTTGTGATCGTCTCCGGGGTTGTGAGCATCCAGAAGGTCACGTCCAATGGGGAGACCGTGCATCTGGCAAGTCGTGGGCCGGGAGAAGCGTTTGGAGAACTGGCGATCATTGATGGCAAGCCGCGCATGGCGGATGCGGTCACGGCGGTTCCGACGGAACTGCTCATGCTGGATCGGGATGCCTTCGTGCAGTGTATCCAGACCTCTCCGCAGATCGCGTTCGCGGTGATGTCCTACCTCGCCGACCGGATTCGCGAGGCGGGCGTGCAGATGGAGAGCCGCCAGGTGCTGGATGTGCGGGGTCGTCTGGCGGAGAGGCTGTTGGAACTCGCCGCCGCCAGCGGGCGCGAAGGGGCCGATGGGGAAGTCCGCATCACGGCCAGGGTCACGCAGCAGGATCTCGCCGAGCAGATCGGCACGACGCGCGAGACGATCAACCGGGAACTGGCGCGTATGAAAGCGGTGCAGGCGATCCGCATGGAGGGGCGCAGCATCATCCTTACGAACCGAAAGAAGCTGACGCAGTATTCCAGAAAATAGAACTTCCTGTGGCCGTTGAAACAAAAGCAGCCCCCTCCCTGGCTCTTCCCCAGGAGCCGGGGAGGGAACCTGTAGGGGCGTAACAAGTTACGCCCTGGCTGCTTGCTGCGCCCGATAAAGAGGATGCATCCCCGATCCGGCAGTCTCCCCTCTCCCGCAGCGTGGGAGAAGGGAGGGGCGAGGGCTTATCGGGTTCGCACCAGAGCGAAGGTGGCGGTGTAGTCCAGGTCGGGCTGTATCCCGGCGCTGATGATTCCGGAACCGGTTCCCTGGATGCTGCCGACCAGACGGCCTCTGACCAGGCGGGCGGTCACTCTTGTTCCCGGCTTGAAATAGAAGTCCTGCCGGTTTCCCATGATCTCCGCATACATATCGCGGACGGACTGCATCGGGCTGTACATCGCCGTCACGTTCGGCCCGGTAAAGTAGTTGGCGACGGAAGCCAGACTCTGCTGCGTGTTGTAGAGGACGGCATTGAATCCCGTCTGGTTGGCTCGGATCGCCAGATATTGCAGCGTCAGGGACTGGAGCGTATAGGGCGTGGTGGTCTGCATGGCGCTGTAGAGGCCGCAACTGCCGACCGTCGCGACGTTGCCAACGCTCACAAACAGGTTGAAGGGATTGCGCTCTCCCGGCTGGGGCGCATTCAGTTCCAGAATGACGGGCAGCCGGAACTGTGTCGCGCCGACACGGCCTACAGCGACGCCCTGCCACCGGCTTGGAACGACCAGTTGATCGGTCTGCGCCCGGCCCGAAAGCGTGGCCGCCAGAAGAATGCCGAGGGTCGCGACGAACGTGCTGAGAGAACGGATGGCTGTGTTCATGGAAGAGTCTCCTTTTCGATAGGGGAGAGCGGTATCGTCGCCTCTCCTTGAATGTGATGGTGGCAGTATAACGCGGATCGCCCGTCTGTTCCGTGATCTCCGCTGCCTTACAATGTGATCTGGCTCACTTTGGCAAGATTCTCTCTTCGCCCGGTATTGAGGCACGTCCATGTCCGAGTTGCCCGTTGGCACGCTGACCTTCCTGTTCACCGACATCGCTGGCTCGACCCGCCTCTGGGAACAGCATCCCACCATCATGCCCCACGCCCATGCCCGCCACCTTGAACTGATCGTCGCCGCCGTCGAAGCTCACAACGGCCAGTTCGTGCGGACACGAGGCGAGGGCGACAGCACCTTCTCCGTCTTCGCAAGCGCCCCCGACGCCCTCGCCGCCGCCTGCGCCTTCCAGCGCGCCCTCCATGCCGAACCCTGGCCCCCACAGACGCCTCTGCGGGTGCGCGCCGCCCTGCACACGGGCATGGCCGAACTGCGTGATGGCGACTACAACGCCTCCGCAGTCAACCGGTGTGCCAGGTTGCGCGCCATAGCGCACGGCGGGCAGACCGTGATTTCGCGAGCGACCTACGAGTTGGTGCGAGACGCTTTGCCGGAGGGAGTGAGCCTGCGGGACATGGGTCTGCATCGGCTCAAAGACCTGGAGCGAGCCGAGCAGGTGTATCAACTGCTGCACCCGGCGTTGCCCGCCGAGTTTCCGCCGTTGAAGTCTTTGGACTTGTATCCGACCAACCTTCCGCAGCAGGTGAGCAGTTTCATCGGTCGGGAGCGGGAGATGGCCGAGATCAAGGGCTTGCTCTCAACGACGCGGCTGTTGACGCTGACGGGTTCGGGAGGAGCGGGCAAGACGCGGTTGGCGTTGCAGGTGGGAGCCGATCTGTTGGAGGAGTTCAATGATGGTGTCTGGCTGGTCGAGTTGGCGGCGCTGTCGGAGGCGGCGCTGGTCGCCCCGGCCGTAGCCTCTGCGTTGGGCGTGGTGGAGGAGCCGGGGCAGCCGCTTGCCGACACGCTGGCCGGGGCGCTCAAACCCATGCGGCTGCTGCTGATCCTGGATAACTGCGAGCATCTGATCGGAGCCTGCGCCGACCTGGTCGCCCTGCTGCTGCGGAGCGTGCCAGGTCTGCGGGTGCTGGCGACCAGCCGGGAGGCGCTGCGAGTTCCGGGGGAGGTGGCCTGGCGGGTTCCCTCGCTGACCCTGCCAGAGCCGTCACGCTTGCCGCCATTAGAGTCGCTGACCCAGTATGAGGCCGTTCGCCTGTTCATCGAGCGGGCGGGCGCGGTCTCGGCCACCTTCAGGGTGACCCATCAGAACGCGCCTGCTCTGGCGCAGGTGTGTCATCGTCTGGATGGGATTCCGCTGGCGATCGAGTTGGCGGCGGCGCGGGTGCGGGCGCTGTCGGTGGAGCAGATCGCCTCGCGGTTGGACGACCGTTTCCGGTTGTTGACGGGGGGAAGTCGAGGAGCGCTGCCGCGTCAGCAGACACTGCGTGCGCTGATTGATTGGAGTTACGACCTACTTTCTGAGTCGGAGCGGTGGTTGCTGGGCCGCCTCTCAGTCTTCGCGGGCGGGTGGACGTTGGAGGCAGCGGAGGCGGTGTGTGCTGGGGAGGGGCTAGAAGAGTGGGAAGTCCTGGACCTGCTGACTTCCCTGGTAGATAAGTCGCTGGCGCTGGCCGAGGAGACGAAAGAGGGCGCGATGCGGTATCGCCTGCTGGAGACGGTGCGGCAGTACAGCCGGGAGAAGCTGCTGGAGAGCGGAGAAGCCGCCGCCTTTCTGGGCAGGCATCGGGCCTGGTGTCTGTCTCTGGCGGAGGCGGCGGAACCGCAACTGCACGGGCCGGAGCAGGTGCTATGGCTCGACCGCCTGGAAGCCGAGCATGACAATCTGCGCGAGGCGCTCCGGCTTCCCGCCGAAAGGGAGACCGGGAGCGACGCGGCGGAGGCGAGTCTGCGTCTGGCGGTGGCGCTGGCTCCGTTCTGGCGGGTGCGCGGCTATCTGACGGAGGGACGGGCGCATCTGTCGGCGGCGCTGGCGCGCACCGAGGGACAGCCGCGCGCCGAGGCCCGAGTGAAGGCGCTGCACGTTACCGGCGAACTGACCTACTCTCAAGGGGACTATCCGGCGGCGCGCGCGCTCTTTGAAGAGAGCCTGGCGATTCGCCGCGAGGCAGGGGACAGAGCGGGCATCGCCTCCTCGCTCAACAATCTGGGCAATGTCGCGCTGGATCAGGGAGACTATGCGGCGGCGCGCGCTTTCTATGAGGAGAGCCTGGCGATGAACCGCGAGTCGGGAGACAAGAAGAGCATCGCTATCTCTCTCAACAACCTGGG
>DASRGL010000032.1:0-6958 GCA_035651115.1 Chthonomonadaceae bacterium | reverse complement strand
CCGATGGTCATGCCAAGTGGGTGCGCCCGAATGCGACCTGGCGTTCCTACGAGGACAACGACTGGCGGCGCAATCCGATCAGCCAGTAGATTACGATGCCGCGCTAAGCGGCCTGTATCCGAAACAAAGACAGGCGCGAGGAGATCGCCTCCTCGCGCCATTGTCGTCTATGTGCCATGAAATCTGCTGAGATGTGCTTGTAAACATCGATCCTTTCGTGTACAATAGCATCATATACACGAAGGAGGAACTGTCCGTGTCTCAAATTCTAAGCCTGCGGGTTCCTGATCAGATGATCCAACGGCTTGATCGCTTTGCTCGCAGACTGGGCAACGGCATGACCCGCACGAAAGCAGGCGTGATGTTGCTGGAAGAATCGTTACGGGAAACCGAGTTTGCCGGGATAGAGTACCGGGATTCGCCTGTCGGCAGGCAGCCTTATATGAAAGGATCAGGGCTGGCTATCTGGGAAGTCATCCTGATCGCCAGGCAGTACGACATGGATGCGGAGCGCATGGCCCGCGACTACCCCTATCCGGTCGAGAACATCAAAGCGGCGATATACTTCTATGACGCTTACCGGGAGGAGATAGATCAGGCCATCGAGGACAATCACCTCGGCTATGAGGCCATGAAGCGCCTTCTGCCGAATCTCCGCCTGTTCGAGGTTCCAAAGGAAGAGATGCGTGAGGAAGCAAACCCCTGATGCTTTCTCTTCTTCTCGATGAAAACCTCTCCCCGGAGATCGCCAGGCAGATCACCGCGAAGCGGCGCGACGTTATGGTAACGAGCGTTCATCACTGGCACGAGGGACAGTATAAGGCGCAGAGTGACGAGACCATTCTGATCGCCGCCACTCAGGAAGGTCTCACCCTCGTTACCTACGATCAGAAAACCATCCTTCCGGTACTGGTGCGATGGGGGCAGGCGGGAACCGATCACGCGGGCGTTGTCTTCATAGACGACCGCTCCATCGCGTCCAACGATTTCGGCACAATGGTGCGGGCGCTCATCAGCTTGTGGGACGCAAGCCATACCGACGACTGGACAAACCGCGTGGAGTTCTTGCGGACACAGCCCTAACCTACACGAATAGAATTTCATTTGCGCGTTGTTAAGCTGCTGTCAGCGCCTCACAGGGATGGATATTCTCATAGTCGCTCATATCCCCCAGGCGCAACGCCTCCAGATCGTAATGGTTCTGAAGGTTCAGCCAGAACTGCGGACTCATATTAAAGTAGCGCCCTAGCCGGATAGCGGCATCCAGTGTGATACTGCATTCCCCACGTATGATCTCGGAGATGCGCGTCTGCTGCACGCCGATAGCCTTTGCCAGCTTATAGGGCGTGATGTTCAACGGCTTTAGGAAATCCAGCAGCAAAATCTGTCCGGGATGCACGTTTTCCAATCGTACCATCGGCCTTCCCCTGCGAAGTTTCAAGGCGCGTGGATAGAGAAACGATCCAGCGTCGTGCCGTCAGCGCGCAGGGCGGTCATCGTCACCGTTTTGCCGGAGACGTCGCAGACGAGGATATGGTTGACGCTCCCCCACTTGTCGCCTTCGATGGCCCCTTTGTTCGGATCGGTCGGATAGAGAGGCGCGCCGCCCCCGCCCGTAACCACGTAGGTCACGCCGTCGCGTCTGGTGCGGTAGTAGATATGGTCGTGTCCGTTGAAGACGGCGCGCACGCCGTACTTCGTGAAGAGCGGGCAGAGGATGCGCCGCGCGGTCAGGTCGCTGCCGTGCGCGCCGATGGAGTAGGGCGGCGTATGAAAGTAGACAAAGGTGTGGGCCGCCTTCTTTTGCGCCGCCGCCAGGTCTTTCTCCAGCCATTCGTACTGCGGACTGCCCGGCTTATAGGATGAGAAGCTATCCACGCTGACGAAATGGCAGCCGCCCTTGTCGAACGAGTAGTAGAGCTTGTTGCCGGATGTGAAGGGCGCGGTGACACGCTCCTCATAGCCGGGGCCGCCGAGATCGTGGTTGCCGCGCGACGGATAGACGGGAACTATGCGCCGCATACTGCCCGTGATGTCGTCGTAGGTCTTCCACAGTTCGGCATCCGAGCCGCGATGCACCAGGTCGCCGGTCTGCAAGACGAGATCGGGATCCTGTGCCATAATCAGAACGACCAGCTTGCGATGAACGTCATGGCCGTCGCGCGTATCGCCGTAGACGACGAAGCGCAAAGGTTTTGCGGGCGCGCTCCGGGGAGCCTCGGCGCGGCTTGCCATCGGCAGCAGCCAGAGCAGCGCCGACAGGAACCACAGCGCGCGGAACACGCGGCCCGTCGAACGAATTCCAAAAAGCATTATGAAACCTCCTCAGACTTTTTGGGCGTGCCGGGTCGTGCGCCCGCCTCTCCTGACACGCCCGTTCAGACCTTCTCGCCGACGACCGCCACACAGTCAATCTCGAACTCCAGTCCGGGCGGCAGGCAGTTCGTCAGGGTCGTGCGCGCCGGATACGGCTCGGAGAAGTATTCCCGGTAGAGCCGATTGTAGAGGGGCAGGTTGGCCGGATCGTTGACATAGCCGCGCACCATCGCCACATTCCCGAAGTCCACGCCTGCGTCTTGCAGCGTCTTGCGCAGGGTCTCCATCGTATAGCGGAGCTGGCCCTCGAACGTGTCCGAGACGAACTCGCCCTTCTCGTTCACCGCCCCATGTCCCGCCACAAAAATCTGATTGCCCACGCGGGTATAGAGGCGCAGCGGCAGTTCCATCGTCTTCTGCCCCTCTTCCAGAGGATAACTTTTCGGCATTCCCAGGTTTCTCCTTGTCGTCTCAAGTCTCTTTCTGCGGCGTTGCGTCGGCCTGCCGGATGCGGGCCGCCGCCGCGCATAGATTGCGCATTGCCCGGCGGAAATCCTGTCGGATGGCCCGCGACCCGATGGTTGACATGCCCTGCCGCGCGTGTTACAATCCCGACGGGAATAATAGGCCCCTCTCCCTAACCCTCCCCCAAGAACAGGGGAAGGGAGCGAAAGCGCGAAGGAGGGAGCCAGAAGGAGCCAGAGATGAGCCAGACGCTGACAGCAGGCGCAGACACCTATCAGGGCGAGACCAACGAGGCGATTCAGCGCATCGTGGACGCGGTGGCGGCTGCCGGAGGCGGCGTCGCGCGGATTCCTGCCGGAATCTATCGGATGCACAACGCGCTGCATCTGCGCAGCGGCGTGCGCGTCGTCGGCGAGGAGGGAGCCGTGCTGGTCAAGGTTCCCAGCGTCGCCAGCCCCATCGCAGACTATCTCGGCTACGGATTCTACGAATTCACCGTGCAGGAGCCGGAGAAGTTCTGCGTCGGCATGGGCGTGCGGATCGCCGACGATAATGCCGGAGGATTCTATCAGACGGTCGCCACCATCGTCGCGCGCCAGGGCGATACCTTCTTTGTAGACCGGATGTTCGCCCACGACTATCTGCCCGATAAGAACGGCTCCGTCGCCAGCCTCTTTCCCCTGGTCGTCGGCTACGACGTGACGGATGCCTCGGTCGAGAACCTGGCGCTGGACGGCAACGAAGAGGAGACGCGCGACCTCAACGGCTGCCGGGGCGGAGGCGTCTTCCTGCTGGGATCGCAGCGCGTGCGGATCGAGGGCGTGGAGGTGCGGAACTATCGCGGCGACGCCGTCAGCTTCCAGCAGTGTACCGACATTCAGGTGCGCCGCTGTCATCTGCACCACAATACGGGGACGGGCCTGCACCCCGGCAGTGGCTCCGTGCGCTACCTTCTGGAAGAGAACCACGTTCACGACAACGGGAACTTCGGCCTCTACTACTGCCTGCGCACCTCGCACTCCCACTGCCTGAACAACCGCCTGGAGCGCAACGGCTCGGCGGGCATCTCCATCGGAGAGCGGGATACCGACCACCTGATTCGCGGCAACACTGTCGTCGGCAACGAGGTCGAGGGGATCGTGTTCCGTCCGTGCCATGCGCGCGGCGGCGACCGGGTGATCGTCGAGGGGAACCGTATCGGCCCGAACTGCACGCGCAAAGGCGACTGCGAGATTCTCATCTACGACGGCCTGCACGATATTCATATCCTCGGCAACGCCATCGAGCCGGGCCGGAACGCGGCGCTGCGCGTCGGCGACCGGTGCGAGCGCCTCTCGTTCGCGGAGAACACCGTATCGGGGCGGCGGCAGGAGCCGACGGACATCGCCGGACATGCCGGGTCTGTCCGCCTGGAAAGGCCCTCGCAGTTGCCGCCGGTCGGCCCCTCCGCGCTGCCCATGGACGGCGCGCGGCATCTGCATCGGGAATCGCTGCCACCCTGGAAGGCGTGACAGGCCGGGCGCGCAGACGCTTCACGGGCGGGAGAGTTTTTGCAGGGCGCGCAGCCAGGCGTCGCGTTCCGGCCCCCAGGCTTCGCCCCGGAAGCGATAGTCGTTCTTGCGAACGATCTCGTCCAATTCGGCTTGCAGCGCAGCAAGACGTTCGGATTCCAACCGGCGGAGACGGGCGGCGTGCGCGGGCGCGGCCTGCGCCATGACCCGCTCGGCATGGGCCACGCACAGCCCGCTTCCCGCCTCCAACGCCTCCCAGACCTGCGGTTCCTTCAGCCCGGCGGCCAGCGCGCCGACATAGCGCGCCTGCGCCTCCTGCGCATCCGCGCACGCCGGACAGGGAGCCGCTGGCGAACGCGCGCCGCCCCGCAAGTTCAGGCGCAGCCCCCTGCCGCCTTCCTGCTGCCAGCGTTCGCGGGTCAGACGGGCCAGATCGCTGTAGAGAATGGCGACCGCCAGCGCATCGCCGAGCGTCGTCAGCAGGGCCGCATGTTCGGCGCAGAAGCCGCGCGCCTGCCGCAAGCGCACCCGCGCCGGGGGATCGTTGACGAACTCGGCGAAGAAGGCGCGCGTGGACTGCGCGACGCTCCGGGCGACCAGGCGGCAGAGCGCGCAGGGAGTCTGCAAGAGGCCATCCTGCGCATCACCGGGCGTGGAGCGCAGCGCCTCGAGTATCTCGTGCAGCGTGGTTTCAGGCTGTGTCAACGGCATCCGCCCTGCGCTAAACTCGCTGCGGCTGGACGCCGTTGACACAACTACGCAGCGGCTCCTCCCGCACACCCCGCAATGCCTCCTCGACCGCCATACGATACAGCTTCTCGCGGCTCTCCTGGCTGTGCCAGGCGAAGTGCGGCGTGGTCAGCGCCGTAGGACAGGCCAGCAGAGGATGATCCAGCGGCAGCGGCTCCTCCTCGAACACGTCCAGCCCTGCCGCCGCCAGCCGTCCCTGCCGCAGCGCCTCGGCCAACGCCAAAGTATCCACGACCGGCCCGCGCGCCGTATTGATCAGCAGGGCGGATGGTTTCATCCGCGCAAGACGCTCCGCATTCAGGAGATGGCGCGTCTCCCGCGTGAGCGGCACATGCACCGAAAGGATGTCGGCGTCGGCGAGCAGTTCTTCGAGCGAACATCGGCGCACATCGGCGGGGAAGGCCGATTCCGGCAGGTAGGGATCGCAGGCCAGCAGAGCGAACCGGAAACCGCGTGCGCGCTCGATAGCCGCCTTGCCGATGCGCCCATAGCCGAGAACGCCGAAGCGCAGCGTCTCGAAGGCAGGCATCGGATAGGGCAGCGTCGGTTTCCAGACGTTCTGGCGCACGCAGCGATCCAGGAACGGCAGGGCGCGGGCCAATGCCAGCGCCAGGGCCAGCGCGTGATCGGCGACCTCCTGGGGACAGTAGTCCGGCACATTGCACACCGGGATGCCGTACTCTCTCGCCGCTTCGGCGTCAATGTTATCGTAGCCGATGCCCAGGCGGATGATGACCTTGCAGTGGCGCAACTGCCGGATGACCTCGGCGGTCACGGGAAACCAGGCGACGATCAGGGCGTCGGCCTCGCGTATCCACTCTATCGGATCGCCGCCTGCCTTCTCGGCGTCTATGGTTTCGACGCCGGACTGTTCCAGGAGCGCCAGACTCTCCGGCGGATAGTTCTCCACCAGGTCGGTCAGCACGATCTTCGGACGATGACTTGCCGCCATGCGACTCCTTTCTTACCTCGAACGGGCTGGCTAACCCTCCTTTCATTTTGGCGGTTGAAACCACTCCTGCAAAAGCGCCCTCACCCCCGACCCCTCTCCCACGCTGCGGGAGAGGGGAGAGTCTGAGGAGGGAGTCGGCGGAGGCCGACTTCGTGCTTTTCCAGCCGCGAATTCATTCGCCGGGCAAAAACGGAGGGCTCATCTATGGCCTCACGGAGTTCAGCTTTCCTCGCTGGCGTACTTATCGCGGAGGGAAGCGACGACGGCGGGATCGGCCAGCGTGGTCGTATCGCCGAGGACGCGGCCCTCCGCCACATCGCGCAGCAGGCGGCGCATGATCTTGCCGGAGCGTGTCTTGGGCAGGTCGGCGGTCAAGATCACGTCGTCCGGGCGGCAGATGGCCCCCAGTTTCTTTGCGACCCAGTCCTTCAACTCATTGCTCAGGCGCTCGATGGCCGCTTTGTCGCCGGGAGCGGGCGCGTCGCCTTCCCGGATGATGCAGAACGCGACGGGAGCCTGTCCCTTGATCTCGTGCGCCTTGCCGATGACCGCCGCCTCCGCCACCGCCGGATGCTCGACCAGCACGCTCTCCAACTCCATCGTGCTGATGTTGTGGCCCGCCACCAGCATGACATCGTCCACGCGGCCCAGCAGCCAGAAGTCGCCGTCCTGATCGCGCAGCGCGCCGTCGCCGGGGAAGTAGAGGCCGGGGAAGCGGCTCCAGTAGACCTGCTTGTAACGCTCGTCGTTGCCCCAGAGCGTGCGCAGCATGGAGGGCCA
This sequence comes from Chthonomonadaceae bacterium, assembly GCA_035651115.1. GTDB lineage: Bacteria > Armatimonadota > Chthonomonadetes > Chthonomonadales > Chthonomonadaceae > DASRGL01. Next base: position 184 of record DASRGL010000032.1, on the reverse strand, counting down.
GGGTTTGCGGATGACCAGGATACCCTTCTGGCCGTTCGGAACCGGATTGCCCCGCTCATCCACCACGTCGGCGAAGATGCCGGGGAACGGCTTGGTCGCGGAACCGGGCTTGGTCGTCGTCAGGCCGGGCAGGGGAGTGATCATCGCCGCGCCCGTCTCCGTCTGCCACCAGGTATCTACGATA